>CANONE010000023.1 GCA_947567585.1 uncultured Clostridia bacterium
CACCTTTCTTATAAAATCTTCGTTTCTTTGATATTTCCGCTTCTCTCCCCGGAGAATGGCCCGCATATCCTCCACCGCATCCTCCAGGCGGTCATTGACCACAACATAATCATAGTCTTTGGCATGTTCCAGCTCTACCAAAGCGGTAGCCAGCCTTTGACGAACCGTGGCGTCATCTTCTGTACCCCGGTCCCGCAGGCGCTTTTCCAGTGCCTGCATGGACGGGGGCGTGATAAACACAGAGACACAGTCCGGAACAAGTCTTTTCACCTGCGCTCCGCCCTTGACCTCAATTTCCAGAACCACATCCCGGCCTTCCTGCCTCCACTGCTCTACCGGGGCCCTAGGCGTGCCGTAGCAGTTGCCAACATACTCGGCGTGCTCCAGCATCTGCCCTTTTTCCACCATATCCTGGAATTCTTCCCTGCCGATGAAGTAGTACTGTCTCCCGTGTTCTTCTCCGGGCCGGGGCTGCCGGGTGGTGGCCGACACCGACAGCCGCAGATTTTCATCCCGGCGGAACAGTTCCCCCAGAATCGTCCCCTTTCCTCCGCCTGAGGGGGCGGAAACTACCAATAACAGACCTTTTTCCATTTTAACTATCCTCCTCCGGTTCCGGACCGGCCTCTTCCTTCCCGCTGAACCGTCCGGCCACAGTCTCCGGCATAATGGCGGACAGCACAATGCTGCCGCTGTCCATGATGATCACCGACTTGGTTTTTCTGCCAAAAGTTGCGTCAATCACCGTCCCTCTCTCCTTGCCCTCCTGCACCATCCTCTTTATGGGAGCCGACTCATTGCTGACCACCGCCACCACCCTCTCTGCCGACACCATATTTCCAAACCCGATATTCACCAGCTTCATCGCCTCACCTCCCTAAGGTTGTGGGGCGCTGGTTTCCGCCTGCCGGCTCGGCCGCTTCGCCGCTTATCTGCCGCCAGCAGGCGCTCACCCCCACATTGTGAAAACTTATTGTAGATAGTTTGACCAAAATCTCTTAATCCGAAATTTTTTATTGTATCGGCATCCGCTCTGTTACCGAATGTTTCATCCGACAAGGGAATTCCCAGCGGTCCGGCATCCCACACGCCTAGAAAAACCTTTCTTGAACCCGCGCCGGCCAAGCCATAAGGTTCCCCGGCCTATGAGCCCGGCGCTTGGCGTGCCCCCGCGACATGGGTCGCATCATGCTGGCTGGCTATTCGAGATTCTGGACTTGCTCGCGGATTTTTTCTATTTCGGATTTGATGTCGACTACTAAGTAGGCAATGGCGGTATTTTGAGATTTGGAGCCAATGGTATTGGCTTCGCGGTTCATTTCCTGAACCAGAAAGTCTATCTTCCTGCCAACAGGTTCATTGGAATCCATCAGCTTATCCAACTGGGAAAAGTGGCTGCGCAGACGCACCGTCTCCTCGTCTACCGCTGACTTATCCGCAAAGACGGCCACCTCCGTCAGTACCCGCTGCTCGTCAAAACGGCTGCTGCCTAATAGCTCTTGAATGCGGTTTTGCAGCCGCTCCCGGTATTCGTTAACCGCTTGGGGCGCCAGAGTCTCCACCTGCTCTACCATGGAGAGAATGTTTCCGGCCTTAGCGGTAATGTCTTTCCGAAGCTGGGCTCCTTCTGTCTCCCGCATTCGTACCAGAGAATCCACTGCCGGCGCCGCTACCTGCAGCACGGCCTCCCAAACGGCGTCCTCGTCCTCCGGAGCCTTGTGGACGGAAAAGAGATCGGGATACCGGCTTAGCAGCGCCAGGCTGGGGCCGTCCGGCAGCTGGTAGCGTGTTTGCAGGACTTGCAGAGCCTTGTAATAGCCGGCGGCCAAGGAGTGATTTACCTGTACCTGCACATCGCTCTCTTCCAAATTCTCAATCTGCAAAAACAGGTCCACCTTTCCTCGGGAAAGCCTGGTTTGCAAAAAGCCTTTCAAGCGTTCCTCCAGGAAAAGATAGCCTCTGGTCACTCGGGCGTTCATTTCAAAGTATTTGTGGTTTACCGATTTAACCTCAAAAACAATGTGCCGCCCGGCCACTGTTCCCTCTCCCCGGCCATAGCCGGTCATACTTCTCAACATCTTTATCATCCCTATCTGTTTTTAAAACCACAAGCCTTTTAGGTGAAATCCAGCCCAAAGCACATAGCCAATGGCCTCCGGTGCGCCGCCCATCTACATTTTAGCGGCATGGCGTCAAAAAAGCCGTCGGGTTTGCTGAGGGCGCCGTTTCAGCGGTTCCGCCGCCTTAGAGCCTGTGCCTTCTCCCACCGAAATTAACTTTTCCTTAACTAAAGAATTTTACCATTTCTTGGCCGTTCATGCAACTCATTTTCCAAATATTTCACAGAATATTAAGAAAAACCCCAGCCACCCATTTCGGCGGCTAAGGGTCAGTGAAATTCATATTTTACGATGGTGCTCATAGGTGTAAACGCATGTGTGCCGTCTACTTCAAATCCCCGGGCCTTAAAAAAATCAAAAAAGTCGGGAAAGCTGGTTTCAATACGGTCCGCGCCAAAATTTTCCCCATAAGAAGCCGCAGAACGCATTAAGGAATCCAGAATAAAGATTTCTTCCCCCTGAGGCTTCCTGGAAAAGTGATAGCCTTGGGCGTTGAGCGCGCAGATCCGCAGAGCGCCTTCTTTCAGCTCCACAGCCGCCCAGCCCAGCATATTTCCCCGCTCCATCATAGCCAATACTCTGACCTTGGGACCGGTAACAGCCGCTTCCGCCAATAGTAGCCTCTCTTGGTCCCGGTCAGACATGGGTAATATTTCAATCACTCAAACCACCTCCTTGCGAAGTTTTTCTAAAAAATTCAAAAAGCAGGGCGGGGGCTCCTGCGTAAATTCCCGATACGCCCCGGTTCTGGGATGAACGAACCCCAAAAGTCCCGCGTGCAGACACTGGCCCCGCAGCTGGGTAATAACCTTCTTCGGCCCGTAAACCGGGTCCCCTGCCACAGGATGTCCCAGATACGCCATATGCACCCGAATCTGGTGGGTACGCCCTGTCTCCAGCCGCAGCCGGAGATAAGTGAAGCCCCGCAGGCGTTCCTCAACAAAAAAATGCGTTATCGCCTCCCGGGCCGCGCCTTTTTGAAGCACCGCCATCTTCTTACGGTCTATAGGATGACGGCCAATGGGCGCGTCCACCTTCCCCGTATCTTCCCGAAGATTTCCGTAAACCACCGCCTGGTACTCCCTTTTTAAGCTATGGGCCTGTATTTGCGCCGCCAGGCCCTGGTGGGCAAAATCGTTTTTGGCAACCAAAAGCAGCCCGCTGGTGTCCTTGTCAATCCGGTGTACGATCCCTGGACGCAGCACGCCGTTGATTCCTGAAAGACTGCCGCTGCAATGAAACAGCAGGGCGTTTACCAACGTGCCGGAACCGTTCCCGGGGGCCGGATGCACCACCATGCCCTTGGGCTTGTTCACTACCAGTAGATCCTGATCCTCGTAGACAATATCAAGGGGAATATCCTCGGGAACAACATCCAGCTCTTTGGGTGAAGGTAAAGCCACCGTAATCCTTTGTCCTACAGCCAACTTGGCGCTTTTGGAGAGGGGCTTTCCCTCCGACGTCACCCTTCCCTCCGCAATCAGCCCCTGAACAGCGGACCGGCTCATGCCAGCCAGGGACGGTTCTCCCGCCAAAAGCTTATCCAGGCGCTGGCCTCCCGCTTCAGCGGTCAGCTCCACCACACGCTCCATATGACGCCGCCTTTCACTTTTCCGCTTCTTCTTTGCCGCTTTCCGTGAGCTTTTGCCCCCGGTCCCGGCGAATCAGCCAAATATAGTGGCAAATGAAACACCCCGCCCCAATGGTGACGCAGCAATCCGCCACATTAAAAATATATCCGAAAAACAGCACATGAATGAAGTCCACTACAAATCCCCGAATCATCCGGTCAATGAGATTCCCCACGCCCCCCGACAGCAGCAGAGCCGCCGCCGTATAGCTAAAGGGACTGTGCTGTTTGTAGAGAAACAACGCCGCTATAATTCCAGCGGACACCAGCCAAGTAAGTCCTGACACAATCCAGATCACTTCGCCGAATAGCCCAAAGGCGGCGGCTGGATTTTCAAGATACGTAAATTCCAATAGCCCGGGGATCACTCGGATGGACAGGCGGCCAGTCTCCCGGAGCTGAACCACCGCCCAATATTTGGTAGCCTGGTCCAAAGCCAAGAGTATAACCGCCCCCAAAAGCGCCGCCGTCTTTTTTCCCAAATCCGTCCTCAACTGCATTCCTCCCGCCTATCTTCTGCGCCTGCGTCCGTCAACTTCCACTCCGTCGCCAAATTCCAGATTGCTATAATGATTATCTTTTTCCCGGCGCAGGGCCTCTGGAATATTGCTGTGGGCCGCAATGTTGATGCCCACAGAGGAAAGATCGTCATCCAGATAATCCTCCGGCGGCTGGGAAGGCTGTAGATGTTCGTAATTTACCCGGTCCTCCAGGGTGGGTTCCGGCAAAGGCATAGGGACCTCTTGCCTCCTAACCGCGTGCCGGGGCGGGGGCGCCGCTTCTTCCTGAGGCTGCGCAGGCCGCTCCCGCTGCACGCTGGGCTGCCGCCGGGGAATCTCTTCATAAACCGCCGCCTGCCGGGGCGCCTGCTCCACGACGGGTTCCGGCTCCACCTGCGGGACAGGCACCGCAGCCAAAGGCTCTACCGTCTGGGGGCGGGCCGGGGGTTCTGGCTCCGGCTCCTTTACCGTTTCCATTTCATATCGTGATTTAGCAGCCTCCCGTCTTTCCTCCTTATTGCGGAAAACCGGAATATGGTCGATACATTCCAAATGCTTTTTATACATTTCCAGAAGGGAGCCTCGAAAAGCCGTGACCTGGCGTTTCACTTCCTCCAGTTCTGTCTTTTTTGCTTCCACTTGCTGCGTGTATTCCTTGGCGGCTTTGGCGGCGTCCGCCTCTGCGTTAGAAGTAATGCGGCGCGCTTCCTCATTGGCCTCCAATAGCTTTGCCTCGGCCTGGGCTCTGGCCTCCTGCACAATGGAATCCGCCTTTCCCTGAGCCTGCTGCATCATATCCTTGGACATCCGTTGGGCATTGAGAATCGCCTCTTTGATATCCTCTTCATCCCGCCGGTAGCCTTCTACCTTTTGAGCCAAAATAGCCAGCTTTTTCTGGGCGTCCGAATTTTTACCGGCCAGCTCCGTATTGAGCCTGGCCAGGTCCTCCACCTGCTTCATGGCGGAATCCCGCTGTGATAAAAGCTCCTGGAAAGAAGCGGCCACCTGGTCGATAAAATTATCCACATCCTCCGGCTTATAACCGGAAAACCCTGCCTTCCCGAAGCTCACCTCGTTTATTTCCTTCACCGTCAGCATTTGGAAAATCCTCCCCTATTGATATTTCCTGCATTTCACATTGAGCCTACCCTTACTGGTCAAGGGCCCCAGCTCATCTATAATAAACTTCCCGTGCCCGCGCACGGAAACGGTATCGCCCTCTTCAATTTTTCCCGAACCGTTTAGCGCCTCCCGATGATTCACCGCCACCAGTCCAGCTGATATCAAGCCCGCGGCTTTTCCCCGGCTGGTATGGCATAAGAAGGCCGCCACACAGTCCAGCCGCTGAGAAGCTATGACGCCTCTCAGCTCTTTAAACTCCCTGGCTACCGGCAGCGGCTCTGAAAAGCCCTCTGTAATCTTCACGCCAGCCCGGCCGATTTTCCTGATATTATCTAAAAAATACCGGGCCATCTCCTCCCGGACAAAGACCACGCACCGGCCCTCCCCTGTGAGAATATCGCCTATTACTTGACGCTCTACGCCCAGAGACATGAAGGAGCCCAAAAAGTCCCGGTGGCCCAAACGATCCTCCGGGCGGCTGGCAATGGTCAGGGCCGCCAAAGGGAAAACCTCTGGGGAGGGGGACAGGTAATCCGGAAAGAAACCGGCCATCACCCGCTGGGCCTCTTCATAACCGCCCCAAAACATGGTTTGCGCCGGCTCTCTTTTTAGTAGGTCCTGGCAATAGGCTGCCTCACTCTCGTCCAGAAATCCCAAAAAGCAGGGTCTCCCCCGGCTGATTCGCAGGCAATCCCGAAGCTTTGAGGTCAACAATTCTCTCTCTTTATCCATCTCTATACAAACAGGCCGTTGCTTTCCAGCTCATCCAGAACCCCTTCTCCGGTAAGGTCTACCGTATAGGGCGTAATAATATAGGTGGCCGTGGCAATTTTTTTCACCCGTCCATTGTTGGCATAGGCCACGCCGCTAAGAAAATCCAGAATCCGCCGGGAAACCTCTTTTTCCGTCTTCTCCAAATTCAGCACCACCGTATGGCGGCGTAAAAGCTCGTCGGCAATAGAGCATACCTCGTTGCCATAGGCGGTGGGCTTACACACCACAACCTGCAGCTGGGTTTTCGCGTTGATATTTACCACCCGGCCGCCCGTACTGGCCCCGCCAGCGCCAGCGCTGCTGGAAAAGTCCCGGTCTCTGGGTACAAAGGAGGAAAAGGAATAGGTTCCCCCGCCGCTTCGCCGGGGTTCCTCCGCCTCCGGTTGAGCTTCCTCCGACGCCTGCGCTTCCTCTGGGTACTCCTCGTACTCGTATTCATCCTCCGGAGGATTCCACATTTTCATCCACTTATCCCTGAGCCCTGCCATTGTTGACAACAACCTCCTTCATATTACCCCCTTGCCCCAAACAGCAAGGAGCCCACGCGCACCATAGTAGCGCCGCATTCGATGGCCTCCCGGAAGTCAGACGACATCCCCATGGAGAGGCAGTCCATATCTACATTATCCATGCTTTTGCCCTTTATGTCAACATAATATTGCCGCATACCGGAAAAATAGCGGTTAAGTTCTTTAATATCACTACATATAGGGGGGATTGCCATCAGTCCGGAGACATGGAGGCCGGGAAAAACCCGTATTTCGTCCAAGAATTCCAATAAAGCGTCCGGGTCCACCCCACCCTTATTGGCTTCCCTGCCAATGTTCACTTCCACCAGCACCTGGGTCACCCGCCCTGCCCGCTGGCTGAGTCTGGATATCTCTCCGGCCAGCTTCACACTGTCCACCGACTGAATGCAGCTGACCTTCCCGATTAAATACTTTACCTTATTGGTTTGCAGCTGGCCGATAAACTGTAGATCCCGGCCAGCCAGCTCTAAGCTCTCATATTTATCCAAAAGCTCCTGTACCCGGTTCTCCCCGATGTGGACCAGCCCGGAGCCCAGCGCGTGGTTAATCAGCTCCACCGGCACGGTTTTGGTGGCCGCCAGCAGGGTAATCTCTTCCGGCTTCCGGCCGGCCTTATCCGCCGCCTTGGCAATTTCCTCCATAACCCACCGGAAGTTTTCATCAAAAGCAGCGCAGCGTTCAGTGAACAATTTTTCCGTCATATAAATCAGTGCCTCCTACAACCACTTCGTCGTATAGCTGCACCGTCCGCTCCGTCACCAGCATGGCTTCTTCCTCTTCGTTAAGCTGGGTTTTACACACGGCATAGCCATTGACATTCTTTTCCGTAAATACCTGCACAAACTCTAACCGCTCTCCATACAGCACATAGACGCCCTTTACATTCTCCTGGACGCGGGTGGTCTCGTTTCCCTCGCCGTCCGTCTGTGTGTATTCCACATCGCAAAAGCGCAGCGCTTTCTCATTTACCAGCACGCCCTCATAATTTTTTACGTTGATCTGCACAGCCTCATTGCGCACAGTGGCAATGTCCGCGTCCATATAGGTACATTCCAGCACAACGGCGGTTTTGCCTGTTTCAGGATCCCGGTTGGTTTTTTCTATCACCCGGGCAGGGATGGTTTCGGCGCTGGCAAAAGGCACGTCCAGGCTGACGTCCTCTACGCCCTCGAACTTAATCATACTGGTATCGTCCAGATTGCACACCAGGTACCACTTGAAATCCAGACAAATTTTCCCTACGGCAGACTGGTTCCCGGCGCCTTGCTTCATTGCCAGCAGTTCCTCTACCTTCGCGGGGGTGATGTCCTTCACGTCATCCACGTCCATCACATTTTCAAAGCCGTCGGTGGAGCCGATAAAGTATCCTGCCTCCGGGGCCTCTAAGCTGCCCACCGCCTGACCGGACCGCGCGGCCAGCTGCTCCCGCTCCAATTTCAGCTCTGAAACTCTCTGGGCATAGTCTTCTGTGCTCTCATCTCCCGCAATCACCTGCTTGCGGCTGAGGGATTTTAGCAAATCCTCCTTAATATCCGCAACGCCGGAAAAGTTATTTTTCTGCAAATGGGTGAGCACGTCTCCCAGGTCTCCGTAAATCTGCGATCCAATGGCGGCCGGCGTGGACGCGTAGTAATCAATGGGCTGGGAGAGTGCCGATAAGCTCTCAATCTCCCGGTCCAAACGGTCCATCTTATTTTTTGCGGCCGCGTCGCTCTCGCTGAGATATACCTCGGCTATCACCCCGCCCTTGGAAACCCGGGTGCCATTGGCCACCCGGTAATTTAAGACGCCGCTATAATTCTGATTGATGACGCTTTCTTCCCGAATGGCAAAGCCCTGCGCTTGCAGTGAATCAGAAACCTGGCCGTACATGGCGGTTTCGGTTCTAATCTCTCTTCCATTGTGGCTATCCGCCTGCCGGTTGACCACAAAGAACCCCGCGTATATAAGCACCAGCAAGGAGATACAGACCAGCACGATCCCTCGAAACTTTTTAAAATCCAAGCTTACGCCTCCTTTCCTCTAGATAAAGCCTTCCTCCCGCATAGCTTGCAGAATCGTGGAAAGCGCCTCCTGCACGCCGCCTAAATCATCCATGTATAGGAACCTGGCCACGGGTTCGCGGCTGAACCAGGTTAGCTGCCTCTTGGCATAGCGCCGGCTTTCCCGTTTGATATTCTCCACCGCCTCGCTTAAACCCATGGTCCCCGCAAAGTACGGAAAGAGCTCCTTATATCCAATGGACTGTGCCGCCGTAGGCAGCGAAACCGCCTCCCTGCAATACTCGTAAAACCGCTGCGCCTCCTGCAAAAGCCCCTCTTCCAGCATCCGGTCCACCCGCCTATTAATGCGGTCGTAAAGAGCTTGCCGGGAACGGAAAACTGGACAGAACTGTAGGTACCGGTACCGGCTCTCCGCCAGCCGGGAGCGTGCCGCCTGAGCGGAAAAAGGCTCTCCGCTGAGGATGCAGTACTCCAAAGCCCGCAGCACCCGCTTTACATTGTGCGGATGAATCTCCGCCGCGGCCTGGGGGTCCAGCCGTTTTAGGCGGTTATACATCTCCTCAGGGCCTCGTTCTTGCGTCTCGTTCAAAAGGCTTTCCCGCAAGGAGGCGTCCCGGCAGTCTTCCCGGAAAGAAAAACCTCTGAGCAGCGACCGGGCATAAAGCCCTGTCCCCCCTACCAGCACCGGAAGCTTCTCCCGAAGGTGAATCTCCCTCACCGTCTTTTCCGCCAAGGCCACATAGTCTGAAACGCTAAAAGCCTGATCCCAGCCTAGAAAGCCCACCAGATGGTGGGGGGCCTGGGCCTGTTCTTCCCGGGTGGGCTGAGCGGTGCCAATTTCCAAGCCCCGATAGACCTGCATAGAATCGCAGGAAACAATTTCTCCCCCTATTTCCCGGGCAAGAGCGGCGCCCAGCGCGGATTTTCCAGTGGCGGTAGGGCCCGTGATAGCAATTACCAGAGGTTTCTCCATTCTATATTCTCCCAAATTGTTTCTCAATTTCCCTGCGGTCCAGCAAAATATAGACCGGACGGCCATGGGGGCAATAGCGAACCTGAGGGCTGCGTTCCAATTCCAAAGCCAGAGAAATCAGCTCCTGACGGCTTGTACGGTCCCCTGCCTTTACAGCTGCGCGGCAGGCTACATTGTGGTAAACCCAATCCATGTGGGCGGTGGTTATCTCCGTCCTGCACCCGGCCAGATAGCCCGCAATCTCCATTACAGCGCAGGCGGCATCCTGGCCGTCTAAGAGCAGAGGGGCAGCGCGCACCAGCACAGTCCCCGCGCCAAAGTCCGAGACCTCAAAACCCGCTTGGCTTAAGGCGTCCAGATGGCTTAATACGGCTGAATACTCCTCTTTTTCCAGATTAACCGCCACAGGCTCCAAAAGCGCCTGGGCATCCGCTCCAAAATGGCCGGCCTTTAATCGTTCGTAGAGCAGCCTCTCATGGGCGGCGTGCTTATCAATAAACATGAGCTGGTCCGCGCTATATTCCACAATGATATAGGTCCCAAAGGCTTCCCCCAATATACGGTTATGAATATCTGGTAAAGCTTTTAGCTTTACAGCAGCGGCCGGTTTTTCGTCATGCTCCGCTAAAGCCTCGCCTGCTTCCTTTCTTGTCCGCCGGTCTAATGATCTTTTGGCTCTTCCCGCGCCGGAAGCGCCTGGAAAGTCCGGCTGAAGCGGCGCCTCCAACACTCGCAGAATCGGGTCCGGCAGCGTGAAATCCTGGAAAGCCGGCAAGGCGCTGTCCCGCAGCGTCAATGTGGGCCTTGGGGCTGGTAAATCAGGAAAAACGGTCTGCTCTTTCTTTTCCGGAACCGGCGCGTAGGGGGAAACTACGGGCTTTCTAATCTCCATAGCCTTGGGCCGGTCTCCCTGTTCCAAGGCGGAGCGCACCGCGTGATAGACCGCGTCAAAGACAGGCCGCTCATTGACAAAGCGCACTTCCAGCTTGGCCGGATGGATGTTGACGTCCACCGCCCCGGGAGAAATCTGGATGTGCAGCACGCAGGCAGGAAACTTTCCCACCATAATGGACCCTTTGTAGGCTTCCTCCACTGCGGCGGCCGCCGTCCGGCTGCGGATAAAGCGCCCGTTGATAAAGAAATTCTGCATGCTGCGATTGGGGCGGCTCCCGGAGGGCAAGCTGGTAAACCCGCTTACCGATACATGCTCCAACCGGTAATCCACAGGGATCAGAGTGGAGGCGAATTCCCTTCCATATACCCGGTAAATAGCCGAGGGCAGCTTGCTATCCCCCAAGGTATGCAGCTGCTCCTTCCCATCCCGGATAAACCGAAAGGAAACCTCGGGATGGGACAGGGCTAATTTGTCCAGCACCCCCGCCACAGCGTTCCCCTCTGTAACATCTTTTTTCAGAAACTTCATCCGGGCCGGCGTATTGAAAAAAAGGTCCCGTACCACAATGGTAGCGCCCTGAGGACAGCCCGCCTCTGAAAGAGAGGGCTCTTCCCCGCCGCCGCAAAGGTAGCGGGCGCCCGTGGGCATTCCCTTGGCCCTGGTCAACAGCTCCACCCGGGCCACCGCCGAAATAGAAGCCAACGCTTCTCCCCGAAAGCCCAAGGTGCCAATGGCGTCCAAGTCTTCCTGCCTTGCTACCTTGCTGGTGGCATGGCGTAAAAAGGCTAAGGGCACGTCTTCCGGCAATATGCCGCAGCCATTATCCGTAACCCGCATATAGGAAACGCCTCCCCGGCGTATTTCCACGGTAATGACGCTGGCTCCGGCGTCTACGGCGTTTTCCACCAGCTCTTTGATCACGGCGGAAGGCCGCTCCACCACTTCACCGGCGGCAATCAGCTCTGCCACCTGTTTTTCCAACACGCGAATTCTTGGCATAGGAACCTCCTTTCCCAGAATTTCCCCTGCCGTTGGGCTATTTTACCGGCGGCTTCCATGGGGGCGAATCCAGCAAGGTTGTCCGCCCGATATCTGGCAAAACATCGTACACAGAACAGCCCATGCGGCTTTCAAAATCCGCTTTTATGGCAAAAAAACGGTCCCAACGGGCCAAGGTGTTCTCTTCCAAGCCATATCGCCTAGCCACATCCAACAAACGCTTTTCCAATATGCAGAAGCCAATATCCTGGGCCAGTCCATCGCAAAGCTGAATAAGCCGGTCATAATCGTCCGCCTGACAATGGAGAATGTAGTCTTTTATCATAGCCTCTTCCGGGCCTTCCGGCTCCTTGTTCCATTCCTCCGCCATCAGCGGATAGGAATGGGTCATGCAGATTCTCGCCACCTCCGGCCAACCCTGCCCTATGGCATAGCGGTATCCCTCCACAATGTGCCGGGGAATGCTGACCACGCCAACCCGCCGTCCAATATCGTGGAGGATCCCCAGCACCCGCGCCTTTTCAGGGTCCATGCCCGGGATCCTCTTTGCGATATTCCCCGCAGCCAGCCCCGCATTTTCCGAATGCAGGATCCAGGGGCCGGGATTCAAGCCGCTGGCCTCTTTTAGGTGAGCCAAAGCTGTTTTTACGTCTGGCCGCATACTATATCACCTCGCAAAAGTGTTGTAAAGTAGCTTAGCTTACTCGCCGGCTTCTTCCTGCCGGCAATTTGCAAAAAACTCGTCGCAAAAGCGGTTCCACTTTACCTCATACTCCGAATGTGGGATAATGGGCAGGTCATACGGAGAAAACACGCCCCGGTTTCGCGCTTCTTCCACAAAGTTTTCCACATAATCTCCGCCTCCGGTGAAAAAGGCGAAAACCATATCGATCCCTTGCTTTACAGCCGCCGCCAAACGCGTATGTCCATCCAGCGAGACCAACCGCCCACAGCTTTCCACCACAGGAATCACAATGTCCTTTGAACCAGTGATAAAGGTCTCAACCGCCGCTAGTTTTTCCTGGTCCACGAAGAACTGAGAGGGTTGCAAGTCTTGGAGCTTTACAGGAAATCTGTTCACAGCCGGAAACTCCGCCAGCAGGGCTCCTTCTTTGTCAAAGAACCGGCAGATATGCTCCGCGTAAAAGCGGAAGTCTTCTATCAGCTGTGGATAAAACTCCCGCGCCTCTCCGCAGACCACCGCTTCCTGCGGCCCGGCAATCTCCACCTGGCAGGGAACGCCATTTACCAAAAAAGCGCCGTGCTGCCGGAGTATCACTGGAGAAAAACGGCTGTCTTTATAGGAATTCACACGCTCTATCTCTGGTTCCACACTAGCTCTCCTTAACAGACCGCGTGGCCAAATAGCAAGGAATATTGTGCTCAAAAAACACGCCTTCGCCATTGGTGTCTTCGTACAGATGGGTCAGCCGAAAGCCTGCTTCCAATTGCCCGCCTATCTGCTCCTCCATGGTATGGGAGAACTGTACGCCGTCGTCTTCCGCCTCCATCTGCCGCATAAGTTCCGGATCCTTCAGCGGGTCAAAGGGGAAGGTACACATTTGAGAGCGGTCCTTTTCATCTACAAACAGGAAGTTCATCCCGTTGTCCAGACCGGAAAGCAGGACTCCCCCTGGCGCCAGTACTCGGAAGCATTCTTTAAAAATCGGCTTTACCTCCTGCACATAGCAGTTGGAAACCGGGTGGAAGATCAGGTCGAACTCCCCGTCCGCAAAAGGCAGAGGCTTGGTCATGTCCCCTCGGATGATCCGGATATCATAACCCTCTCTTTGGGCCACCATCCTCTCGCTTTCCAACTGCCGGGGGGAATAGTCAAACACAGTGCATTCCGCCCCCAGCGCCGCGAAAATCGGCATCTGCTGTCCGCCGCCGCTGGCAAGCCCCAGCACCCGCTTGCCCCGAAGCTCCCCAAACCACTCTTGGGGGACGGGCTTGGTAGGGGTCAATAGCATCCGCCACCGGCCCTGCAGCGCCTCTAAATACTCCTCATGGGAGGTGGGAATTCCCCACTCCCAGCCGCCCTCCACCCAGCTGTCGATGGTGCGGGCGTTTATATCCTGATAATTTTCCATTGTTTTCCCTTCTTCAAATTATTATTTTAATAGATTGCAAAGCTCAAACAAGGTATTCATGCATTCAATGGGCGTCAGAGCGTTGACGTCCACCTCCCGAAGCTTTTTTAACACCTGGGCGTCGGTCCCCTCCATGGTCAGCTGTACCGGCTCTTGGTTAAAGCGGTGGACCGCCCGCCGGGCGCTTTCCTCTCCGCCCGCGCTTTCCAGCTCTGTAAGTACCTGCTTGGCCCGCTTAATCACCTTATCCGGTACGCCGGCCAGCTTGGCTACCTCTATGCCGAAGCTGTCGTCGGCCCCGCCTCTCACAATCCGCCGCAGGAAGGTGATGTCATCCCCCCGCTTTTTCACCGCTATGTTATAATTCTTTACACCGGGCAGCAGGCTCTCCATCTCCGTGAGCTCATGGTAATGGGTGGCAAACAGTGTTTTCGCCCCTATTAGCTTGGGTTCCTGGACATATTCCAGCACCGCCCGGGCAATGCTCATGCCGTCAAAGGTGGAGGTGCCCCGGCCGATTTCGTCAAAAATAATCAGGCTCCGGGCCGTGGCGCAGCGGAGAATCTCCGCTACCTCGCTCATCTCAATCATGAAGGTTGACTGTCCGGCGGAAAGATCGTCGGAAGCGCCCACACGGGTAAAAATACCGTCTACAATCCCGACCTCCGCCACCGCCGCCGGCACAAAGCAGCCAATCTGGGCCATAATGGCAATGATAGCCGTCTGCCGCATATAAGTAGACTTCCCGGCCATATTGGGACCGGTAATAATCGCCACCCGGGTATCGTTCATATCCATATCCAGGTCATTGGGAACAAAGATTTCATCATGCAGCAGGGCCTCCACCACGGGATGGCGGGCGTCTTTTAAGTAGAGCTTTCCGCTGAGGTTTACTACCGGGCGGGTATAGTCGTTTTTTACCGAGGCCACGGCAAAGGAGGCCAATACATCCAGGGCAGCCACAGCTTTGGCGCTCTGCTGTACCCGCCCCAGTTCCCCCGCTACCTGGCGGCGGATGGCGTCAAAAAGCTGGCCCTCCATCTCAATAGACCGGTCCTGGGCCCCCAGCACCCGGTTCTCCAGCTCCTTGAGCTCCGGGGTGATATACCGTTCGCCGCCAGTCAGGGTCTGCTTGCGGATGTAGCTGTCGGGTACCTGGTCTTTGTAGGAATTGGTCACCTCGATATAGTAGCCGAATACCTTGTTATAGCCTACCTTCAGCTTAGGAATGCCCGTGCGCTCCCGCTCTCTGGCCTCCACAGAGGCGATCAATGCCTGACCGCCGGTCATATCGCCGCGGATTTGATCCAGCTCCTGACTATATCCCTTTTTGATGAGTTTTCCTTCCCGAATGGTAAAGGGCGGGTTCTCTTCGATAGACCGGTCGATAAGAGCGGATACATCCTCCAAACTGTCGGTTTGCTGGTTCAGTTCCTTCAGCAGCGTGGCCTCGCAGCCATCTAAAATTCTCTTGAGCCCCGGCAGCCTTTGCAGCGCGGCGCATAAGGCCCGCAGGTCCCGGCCATTGGCGGACCCATAAACAATCCGGGTCATCAGCCGTTCCAAGTCCTGGATACCGGTAAGCTGTTCGGTCAGGCTATCCAGCAGCTGGGGGTCGTTTACCATCTCTTCCACCACATTCAGCCGCAGAGTGATCTGAGCGGGACTCATCAGCGGCCTTTCCAGCCAGGACCGAATCAGCCGCTTGCCCATAGGCGTCCGGGTGCGGTCCAGCACCCATAGCAAAGAGCCCCTGCGCTCTTTGTTGCGCATGGTTTCAACCAATTCTAAGTTTCGCACGGCGTTTAGGTCCAAGGCCATGTAGGCGGACTCCGCTTCCAGCTCCACTTCGGTCATGCGTTCCAAACCGGTAATCTGGGTGCGGCTAAGGTAATCCAGCAGAGCGGCTAAGGCCAGCACGGTTTCGGGCTTGTCCGCCAAGCCCAGCTCTTCTAAAGCCTTTCCCCCAAATTGCCGGCTAACGGAAACCGCCGCCTGCTCCCGCTTATAGATGGCGTCATCCAGGCATTCCACAGAGGCATGCAGCTTGTCCCGAATAAAAACCGCCAGCTCTGTCAAATCGGTAAGCTGGGGGTTGATAAGAATCTCCCGGGGAGAAAAGCGGCTCAGCCGGTTTTCCAGCTCCCGCACCGCATCCTTCAGGTCCCCCGCCTCCATGGTTCCGGCGTGCAGTTCTCCCGTGGAGACGTCGGCAAAACAAAGCCCTATACCGCCTTGCACATAGTACAGCGAACAAATGTAATTATTCTTTGACTCGTCCAGCATACTGCTTTCCAGCACCGTCCCCGGCGTAATCACACGAACAACATCCCGCTTTACCAGGCCCTTGGCTGTTTTGGGGTCCTCCACCTGATCACAGATGGTAACCCGATAGCCCTTAGCCAAGAGCTTTGCTATGTACCCCTCCGCGCTGTGGAAGGGTACGCCGCACATAGGGGCCCGCTCGTCCTGGCCGCAGTCCCGGCTGGTTAAAGTGAGATCCAGCTCCCGGGAGGCGGTTTTCGCGTCGTTAAAAAACATCTCGTAAAAATCGCCCAGCCGGAAAAACAAGATGGAATTGGGGTGCTCCCGTTTCATCTCAAAGTACTGCTTCATCATGGGTGAATAATCGGCCATACTCCGCCCCCTATCTGTCAAGAGTGTTTAGTGGCAGCCCGCGCAGCTGGAGCAATCCCCGCCACAGGAGGCAGCGTCATAGTCGCAGGTTTCCGGGTTATCCCCCTCCGCGCACAGGTTTAGAATGCCCGTAACCCGCTGGAAAAGGACGTCAAACTCCGTTTTGGCAGCGTCATAGCGCCGCATATTTTCATTGGCCATGATCTGAGCGTATACTTCCCGGAATTCCTTATTCAGCCGCTGCATGGTTTCATCATTCCGGTCCGGCTTCGCGGCCTCGTTGCTGATAGCCATGCGCTTTAAATTGAACTCTCCGATGGCGTCTTGAAGAGCCTGGTCCTGATCGCTTTGCTGGCGGGCCAGCTGCATCTCAACAAAACGCGAATCCGCCTGAATGGCCTTGCCCAATTCTCTTGTCAGTTCGATGATGTCCATTGTTGTTTCCTCCATAAAACATTTTTATTATTTATAATTTATCCAAGCCGCGCGCCTTTCGAAAGGCATCCATATACCTTTTGCAGGCGTATGCCTCCATTAGCTTTTCATCCTCCCAAGTCCACCGGCCTTCCACATCAATCAAATAGGCAATCTCCTCCGGGCTGGGCTCTGCCGGAAAAATACCGCAGGGATAGTTTTCGCAAAAACCGCAGTGCTCATACCCCTTTTCCATCACGCACTGGCGGGTTTTGCAGTTTTTGTCAAAGTGGACGGCGTCCTCTCTTTGGCAGGAACAGCCATCACAGAGAATGGCTGCCGGGTCGCCGTCAAAATGCAGATTCTGTTTTTTCCAAACCGCGCAAATCTCCCCCCGCCGGTCCTGCCGATCCACGTTGGGCCGGTAAATCAGGCACAGGTCACAGCGCATGCCGCACTTACCATATACCTCGTTCATCTCCGCCTCCAATTATACAAAAGATTTCTTATGTATCAATTATTCGTCATCCGCCCGCGCTTCGTCAGCAGAACCATTCCTTCACCTGCGCATGAATGGCCGGTTTATGAGGTGCGATATCTCTTTTGCCCTCAATCCCGCAAAAATACATGCTCCCCGCCATTTCCACGCCCATATGGCCGCACCAGTGGGCAATGGTATCAATAATGTGTTGGCACTCCCCCGAGCTGGACCCTGTGCGCAAGGCAATGGCATAGCAGCGCTTGCCCGTTCCCAACGTCCAATGGCCGGGATGGGGATTTGTATCGCTAAAGGGTGTGCATCGGTCGATGAAAGCCTTAAACTGCGCGGGTACATCCGCCCAATAGGAAGGCGCGGCAATGAAGAAAGCATCCGCGGCATCCAGCTTTCCCAGCAGCTCCGCCATGCCGTCTTTGCGCACGCACTGACCGGTCTCGTAACATTTTTTACAGCCCAGGCAGTATTGAATATCCGCGTCCCCTAAGCAGACCAATTCGCTCTCCACTTGTGCTGGGAGCGCGCCTTGCATGGTCAGCAGAATTTCCTGGGTTGCGCCACAGCTTTTGGGGCTGGCGTTCAACAGAAAAACTTTCATAGGCCCTCCCCCTGTCTCACATTTTTTCTGCCGTGTTCGGCAACTATTTTCATTCCGCCCACCTACTTCGTCAGGTATTTCTTTTCTATCACTTTTTTGTAGACAAGCACCAGCGCCACTGCCCCCGCTGTGCCCAGGACGCACATCAGCGCCACCGCTGCCACAGGCTGCCACAGCGCCGCCAAGCCAGAGATAAAGTAGACCGTGCCATAAGCGCCCCATAGTTTCCCCATGGCCCGGTTGTAGCCGGACAGGTCGCTAACGTTTTCGCGAGGCACCTGCTGGCCAGACCAGAAATTCATGGGCCGGTCTCGCAGCCGCCAGGCGTACACGCCCATACCCAGGAAGATCGCCCCGCAAAGCCAGCACACAACAAATAGAATCCAGTTTCCCATGTGATGCACCCCCCTATTCATCGTTTCCATTCATGCCTGAGATTCGCTTGCATACCGCCAAATGGAGTTGTACTCATCCCCGGATATCTCATAGATTCCATTATAGGGCTGTTCAATAAAGTACTCCCCATCCCTGCCGGGCCGCTGGTAGACAAACAGCGTTGAGGTCCCGCCCTTTTGGAAGCGCATATCCACCCTGATCCAGTCCTCCACATTCACCGGCGCGTCCTGGACGCTCTCAGTTTTGGTGGTCCTTCCATTTCCCTTTAGGATAAAGAGCACGTCCTCCGCATAGGCATCTGCCAGAGCAACAGGCCGTCCGCCATTCTGCGTCAAGGTTACCTCCCGAAGCTGATCCATGTTTGGCAGGCGAAGATCATAGCTTCTAAGGGAAAAGAAGAAGGAAAGCGCGGCAACAAGCACCGCCAAAAGTGCTCCGCCTCCGCATAGAAGCGGCAGCCTACTCCGTTTTTTTGTCATTCTCCGGCCCTCCATTCGCGCCGGTCTCCCGGCCCCGTAAGCTGAATCCCCTGGCCTCTGTGACCTTTACCTGGGTAAAGCTCCCTATCTTCTCTTCCCCGCCTGGAAAAAGCACCACCAGGCTTCCGGCAGTCCGGCCAGAAAGCAGGCCCGTCTTTTCATCCCGTCCTTCCACTAAAACCTCCTGAACCGTCTCTACCAGCTTTTGGCTGTTCTCAGCCGCAATCTCTTCCTGAACCTTCAAAAGCTCGGCAAACCATTTCGTCTTCTCCTGGTGGGTAACCGGGTCCGGCATTTCCGCCGCCCGGGTGCCCGGCCTGGGAGAATAGATGAAGGTAAACAGGTTCACAAAGCCTACTTTTTTGATAAGGCTCAAGGTGTCTTGGAATTCCTCGTAGGTTTCTCCGGGGAATCCCAAGATAACGTCGGAGGTAAACGTGATATCCGGCATCACTTCTCTGGCGTACCGGATCAGGGACAGA
>CANONE010000024.1 GCA_947567585.1 uncultured Clostridia bacterium
TTTTCTGTCCTGCCAGGTTGACGAATCCCCGCGCAAAGCGGTATAATGAAAGCGCGGACTATCCCCGGCTTTATTAAAAGCCGCAAGGAAGATGCATTTCTCCGCGTTTCGCTATGGAAAGCATGAGAAAAATCCAATTTTTATGGCAGAACGTATCCCAAGCCTATATTCCAAAGAGGTCCTGAGTCGCTTCACAATTTAGGACTTTTGGGGGATTGAAAATAGAGAAAAGAAGGTCAAAGGAGCGTCCTTATGGAAAGCACTCTTTTTGTCAGTGATCTGGACGGTACGCTGTTGGACCGGGAATCGCGGATGCCCGCTTATACTGTGCGGACGCTCAACCGGCTTTTGGGACAGGGGCTGCTTTTTACCTTTGCCACAGCCCGGTCCTACCGCTCTACCCGGGTGGTGACAGAGGGGATCTCCTCCGCTTTGCCCTGGATTGTTCATAACGGCGTGTTTCTGGTGGACAGCGGCGGCCGGCGGCTTTTTGAAACCTTTTTCACGGCGGAGCAGACCGCAGAGATCCGCCTGGCGGCCAAAGCCCTGGGGCTTTCCCCGCTGGTATACTCTATTTTAGAGGGCGCCGAGCGGGTCTCTTACCTGGCCGGCCCCATGCACCCTGGCAAGGCCCATTATGTGCACAGCCGCCAAGAGGACCCCCGCCTGCGCCTGGTTCCCGATGAAGCCGCTCTCTATCAAGGGGATATCTACTATTTCACGTTTATCGACTCCCAGGCCCCTCTGCGCCCCCTTTGGGGCCGGGTGGGGGCCCTTCCCTGGCTCAACGGCACCTTTCAGCGGGATCTTTACCGGGAGGAGTACTGGCTGGAGCTCACGCCTCAAGCCGCCACTAAGGCAGCGGCGGCTCTGCGCCTGAAAAAGGAGCTGGGCTGCCGGCGGCTGGTGGCCTTTGGAGACGCTATGAACGACCTGCCGCTTTTTGCCGCGGCGGACGAGTGCTACGCCACCGCCAACGCCCTGCCGCAGGTGAAGGCGACCGCTACCGGCGTTATCGGCGGAAACGAGGAGGGCGGCGTGGCGGAATATCTGGTGGAAAGGCTGAAAAAGGGAGGGCTCAAGCTGTGAAGACGGCCATTCGAATGATGCAAGGCATTTTAACGCTGCTGTGGGCGCTGCTGCTGGCGGGCAGCGTCTGCCTGTATGCGGATTCCGCGGCGGGAAGCGATCCCCCAGGGCTGGGCGGCTGGGCCGGTTATGTGGTGGAGGACGCCGCCATGGAGCCGGAGCTTGCCTCGGGAGATCTGGCCGTCATTAAAAAGGGCGCGGACGCAAAGCCCGGGGACATGGTGCTCTGCCGGGAGGGGGAGCGTGCCGCCGTTACCCGCATTATCGGGACCACGGAGGGACAGATGATCCTGCAAGCGGACAATAGCGGGGAAAGCCGTCTGGCCCAGCCGGGGGAAATTGAAGGCGTCTGCACAACCTACCTGCCCGGATTTGGGCCAGCGTTCCGGTTCCTTTCCAGCATTCCCGGGATTGCGTCCGTTGGCCTTTTGGGGCTCCTGCTCATCGTTTTGCCGGGATTTCTGCTGCGCGCGCCAAAAGAACGGAGCGCTCGTCCCCGCAAGCCCCGCCAGGGCGGGTATACCGCCAGACATTAAGAATCTGTATCCACAGGTTCTTCTATAAGGAGAAAACCATGCGGGAATTACCTAAAAAATACAAAAAGGACGCGCCTTGCTCTTACGCCCTGGGGCCCTTCCCCACCTTCGAGCTGCTGCGGCGGCGGCCCGGGCAGGCTGTGGCCGTCTACTACCGGGAGGACTTCCGCGACCAGGACAAGCTGTCCGCGCTGTGCCAGGACCTGGGGGTACCCTGCGCCTGCTCTGGGAAAGCCCTGGAACGTATCAGCCAAAAAGAGATCTGTTATGCCGCGGGGGTGTTTCAGAAATACCCCGGGCGGCTGCGAACGGACGTCCCGCATGTGGCGCTGGTTCACCCGGGGGACATGGGGAACCTGGGCGCCATCCAGCGGACTCTGCTGGGCTTCGGTATCCGGGACCTGGCCATCATCGGCAATGGAGCGGACCACTGGAATCCAAAAGCCGTGCGGGCCTCCATGGGCGCGGCCTTCCAGGTGGAGACCCAGACTTTCCCCGACTTTCCCGCTTACCTGGCCGCCTACGGGCCGGGCCGGGAGATCTTCCCCTTTATGCTGGACGGGGGCGCGGTGTTGACCCCGCAAGCCGTGCCCCCGGCAAAGCTTTACACCCTGGTTTTCGGCAACGAAGCCACCGGCCTTCCCCCGGAATATCAAAACTACGGCAAGACTCTCTTCATTCCCCAAAGCCCCGACGTAGACTCCCTAAACCTGGCCGTAGCCGTAGCCATCGGCGTCTACCTTTTTACAAATAGCTAAAGGCAATACAGCACTTAGAATTGTGCGGTGTTGCCTAAAGTATTTGTAAAAAGCGCGCGCAAAAAAATGTTGCGGGATTCCTTCCAATATGGTATACTCTTTGAAAGATTGTTTCGGCAGCTCACTCCCCGCAAAGCTTGGGGTACAGGCTTCAAAGAAGCCGGCATAAAAGAGTTTCAAAGCTTTATGAAGCGATAATTTTTGGTCTTTGGTAAATTTGGCCTTGGGTTTTGCCCACGGCCTTTATTTTAGGAAGGAGCGGATTCATATGCGCCATCTCATTGACCCTCTGGATCTTTCCACCCCGGAAACCGCCCGGCTTCTGGACCTGGCCCAGAAAATTCTCCAGGCTCCCCAGAGCTATGCCCACCGCTGCGACGGGAAGATTCTTGCCACCCTCTTTTTTGAGCCCAGCACCCGCACCCGGCTGAGCTTTGAGTCCGCCATGCTCCGGCTGGGGGGACAGGTGCTGGGGTTCTCCAACGCCCAGAGCAGCTCCGCCGCCAAGGGGGAAAGCGTGGCGGACACCATCCGCATGATCTCCGGCTACGCCGACATTGCCGCCATGCGGCATTTTAAGGAGGGCGCGCCCTTTGTGGCCGCCCAGTTTTCCAAAATCCCCGTTATCAACGCCGGAGACGGCGGCCACCAGCACCCTACACAGACTCTCACCGACCTCTTTATGATCCAGCGCCGCCGGGGAAGCGTGGGCGGGCTTACCATCGGCCTGTGCGGGGATTTGAAGTTCGGCCGCACCGTCCACTCGCTGATTAAATCTTTGGTCCGTTATGAGGACGTCCGCTTTATCCTAATCTCCCCGGAAGAGCTTCGGGCTCCCAGTTACATTGTCAAAGAGGTGCTGGGCCCCTCCGGCCACCCCTGGCGGGAAGTCCGCCGGATGGAGGAGGTTATGCCGGAGCTGGACGTACTCTATATGACCCGGGTTCAGCGGGAACGCTTTTTCAATGAAGAGGACTATGTGCGGCTTAAAGATTCCTACATCCTGACCCCCGAAAAGCTGCGCCTGGGCAAACCGGATCTGGCCGTCCTGCACCCGCTGCCCAGAGTGAACGAGATCCACCAGAACGTGGACAAGGACCCCCGGGCCCTGTATTTTGAGCAGGCTCGGGGCGGCGTATACGTCCGCATGGCGCTGATTTTAGCGCTCTTGGGCCTGGAGCCGGAAATCTTGGAGGAGGCATGAGCCATGCTGAATATTGATAGCATCGAAAACGGCATCGTCATCGACCACATCACCGCCGGGCGGGGTATGCGGGTCTACGAGCTTTTGGAGCTGGACAAGCTGGACACCTGCGTGGCCATTATCAAAAATGCCCGCAGCAGTAAATTTGGGCGCAAGGACATTATCAAAATCGAGGGGATGACCGGCGTGGACCTGGACGTGCTGGGCTTTATCGACGACCACGCCACCGTCTGCGTAATCCGGGACGGAAAGCTGGCCGAGAAGAAACGCCCCCATCTCCCCAAAAAGCTGGTCAACATCGTCACCTGCAAAAATCCCCGCTGCATCACCAGCGTAGAGGACGTTGACCAAATCTTTAACCTGGTAGACGAAAAAAGCCACCGCTACCGCTGCCAGTACTGTGAGCAGCTTCTTACAGAAAACGCCTGATATCTTGGGGACTTTGGGCCTTGTCCGCCGGTCAGACCGGCAAATGAGACCCAGCGCCCGCAGCCTTAGGGAGGTACCCACAATGCAGCGATGGACAGCAAGCCAAAAAGACGCGATAGACGCGCGGCGGGGAACGGTGCTGGTGGCGGCGGCCGCAGGATCGGGAAAGACCGCTGTGCTGGTTCAGCGGGCCATAGAGCGGCTTACAGACCCGGAGCATCCCGCCAACGCCGACCGGATGCTGATCGTTACCTTTACCAAGGCGGCGGCGGCAGAGATGCGGGCCCGTTTGGAGCAGAGGCTGGACCAGCTTATGCGGGAGAACCCCCGCAGCCGGTTTTTGCGCAGGCAGGGAATTCTGCTGCACCAGGCCCATATTGGCACGGTGGACAGCTTTTGCGCGGAGATGGTCCGGGAATTTTTCCACCTTCTGGACCTCTCCCCGGACTTTAAAATCCTCTCGGACAAGCGGGAGGAGGAGCTGACCGCCCAAGCCTTGGAAGAGGCCATGAACGCCGCCTACGAGCGGGGGGGCTTCGCCCCTCTGGCGGACGCTTTCGCCGCCGAACGGGACGACCGCCGCCTGACCCAAATGACTTTGTCCCTCTACCGCTTTATGCAGAGCCACCCCTTCCCGGAAAAGTGGCTGCGGGCAAAAATGGACATGTACTTGGCCGGAAACCCCTCCCCCTGGGAGCGGGTCATTCTGGATTACGCCGCCGAGGCCGCCGGCCACTGCGCCCAAATACTGGAAAACGCCCTGGGGCTTGCCCAGGAAGACGGCCAGCTTTTTGACTCCTTCCAGCCCGCCCTGGCCGCCGACCGCGCCGCCTGCCTGGAATTGGCCGGGGCCGCCGCTGCCGGGGATTGGACGCGCGCCGCCGCTTTGCAAAAGGGCTTCGCTCCCACCCGGCGGAAGGCCATGCGGGGCTTTGGTAAGGAGGACCCCCTGCTGCTGCGCCTGGAAGCCTGCCGGAAAGAAGTCAAAAAAACTATAGATAATCTGGGAAAATGCCTTTCAGGGGGGGATTCTGCCGCCGAGCTGGCCGCCGCCGGGCCCCTGCTGCAAAGCCTGGGCGATCTGACGCTGGACTTTTCCCGACGGTATGAGGAGAAAAAGCGGGAGAGGAATTTCCTCGACTACAGCGACCTGGAGCACTGCGCCGTCCGGCTTTTCTGCGGAGAGGACGGCTCTCCCACCCAGACGGCCCGAGAGGTTGCCGGACGCTTTGATGAGATTATGATCGACGAATACCAGGACATCAACGAGGTGCAGGACTCTATCTTTCAGGCGGTCAGCAAGAACGGAGAAAACCTCTTTATGGTAGGAGACGTGAAACAGAGTATTTACGGCTTCCGCAGGGCTATGCCGGAAATATTTCTCCGCCGCCGGGAAAGCTTTCAGAAATATGACCGGAGCCTGGACCGCTACCCCGCCGCCATTACCCTGGATAAAAACTTCCGCTCCCGCCGGGAGGCGGTGGATTCCGTCAACTAT
Source organism: uncultured Clostridia bacterium (assembly GCA_947567585.1). Taxonomy (GTDB): domain Bacteria; phylum Bacillota; class Clostridia; order Oscillospirales; family Acutalibacteraceae; genus Acutalibacter. The sequence continues at coordinate 5,515 of CANONE010000024.1, forward strand.
ATATTTTCCCTGCTCATGAGCCGTCAGGCCGGGGATATCGACTATACCGGGGAGGAACGCCTGGTATGCGGAGCCGGGTTTGAAGACAAGCCGGGCTGCGAAACGGAGGTCCATTTTCTCAGCCGGGGGGACCTGCCCGCCCAGTTGGCGGAGGCCGGGTTCATCGCCCAGCGCATTCGGGAGATGCTGGCGGCGGGCTTTACCGTCAGCGACGGCGGAAAAGAGCGCCCCGCCGGGTACGGGGACTTCTGCATTCTTCTGCGCAGCGCCAACAAATACGCCCACGCCTACGCCCAGGAGCTCAGCCGCCTAGGCGTGCCTGCCAAGGCCACGGTAACAGGGGGATTCTTCAACGCGGCGGAAATTCAGGTAATATTGTCCCTGCTCCGGGTCATCGACAATCCCAATCAGGATATTCCCCTTTTAGCCCTACTGATGAGCCCTCTTTACGGTTTCTCCGCCGATGACACCGCCCGCCTGCGCCAAGAAAGCCGGGAAGTCTCTATCTACGTTTCCCTGACCCGGGCCGGGCCGGAGGACCCCCGCTGCCAGAGGGTTCTGGAGGATTTGCGGCAACTGCGGAACCTTTCCGCCACCATGCCCGCCGACGCCTTTCTCACCATGCTCTATGGCCGCACCGGCTATCCGGATATGGTCCGGGCCATGGAGGACGGCGCGGGGCGGCTGAACAATCTCCGGCTTTTGCTGCAATACGCCAAGGAGTACGAGGGCTCCGGTTATCACGGGCTTTCCGGCTTCGTAGGGTTTTTGGACCGCCTGATGGAAAGCGGCTCGGATATGCAGGCCGCCGGAGTTCTAACGGGCGGCGGGCAGGCCGTGGCCGTTATGAGCATCCATAAATCCAAGGGCCTGCAATTTCCTGTGTGCATCGTGGCCGGATGCGGCCGGACTTTTACCAGCGACAAGGCGGAAGAGGTGCTGCTTCACCCGGACCTGGGGCTGGGCGTCAAGCTCCGGGACCCTACCGGCGCGGCCCGGGTCACCACCACTGCCCGGGAGGCCATTGCTTTGGAAAGCGCCCGGTCCGCCGGGGCGGAGGAATTGCGGGTGCTGTACGTGGCCCTGACCCGGGCCCAGGAGAAGCTGATTTTGGTGTCCTCCAGCCGAGATATGGAGGCGGAGCTATCCAAAGCCGCCTTGGAACTGGCTGGCGAAAGGCCCTCGCCCTTTATGGTCCGCAAGGCCAAAAGCGCGGGACAATGGCTGTTGATGTGCGCTCTGCGCCACCCGGACGGCGGGCTCCTGCGGCAAAGGGCGGGGCTTTCACAGGCCCCCGTCTGCCAGGCGGACTACACCCCCTGGCGGATTACTCTGGGCCAAAGCCAGCCGGACAAAGCGCCTCCTGTCCCGGAGAACAAGGAGCCGCAGCCCCCGGACATGGCCCTCTACCACAGCCTGCGGGCCCAGGCGGACTTCCGCTACCCTTACGCCGAAAGCCTGGATATTCCCGCCAAGGTCTCCGCCTCCAAGCTGGCCGCTCAGGCCCAGGGAGAACGGGAGCTGAATCTCTCCCGCCCAGCCTGGCTGGGCGAGCGGGGAATGACCCCCGCCCAACGGGGTATCGCCCTTCACGAGTTCATGCAGTTCGCGGACTTTCCCGCCGCCGCCGCCGACCCCCGGCGGGAGCTGGCCCGCCTGGAAAGAATGGCCTTTTTCAGCCCGGAGCAGGCGGCGGCCGTAGACTTAAACCGGGTCCGCGCCTTTTTCCGGGGGGAACTGGGAAAGCGGGTGCTGGCTTCCCGGGAAGTTGTTAAAGAAAGGCGTTTCACCGCTGTCATTCCGCCGGATATGGCCGTTGCCTGGGCGCTTAGCGGCACGGGCCGGGAGGAACCGGTGGTGCTGCAGGGGGCTGTAGACTGCACCTTTATGGAAAAGGGCCGGCTGCATATTATCGACTTTAAAACGGACCGGGTGCCGGACATGGAAGAGCTATGGCGGCGGTATCTGGTGCAGATTCGCCTGTACGCCTTTGCCATGGAAGAGGTAACCGGGTACCAGGTGGGGGATATGATTCTTTACTCCACCTGGCTCAGTCAGGGCAGCGCCCGAAAATATGAGCCGGAAGAGCGGCGCCCTTCGCTGTTTTTCGGGCTGGAAGGATGAGGGATGGGTATGATCACGCAAGCACTGTCACAGGGGTGGACCTTACAGTCCCCCCGCTGGCCCCAGGAAATCCCCGCTCAGGCGCCGGGGTCCATCTACAGCGCCCTGCTGCGGGCCGGACTGGGCCCCGCCCCCTATTGGCGGGACAATCACCTGGAAATCCGCCGCCTGCTGGACCAGAGCTTTACTTACGCCTGCCGCTTTCAGCCGGACCCGGCCCTACTGGACTGTGAGTATGTAAACCTGCATCTGGATTCCGTGGACGGCGAAGCCGTTCTTTCCTTGAACGGCTCTCCTCTTGGCCGGGCCGCCAACCCCTACCGGGCCCATGATTTTCCAGTCGGCCACCTGCTGCGCCCCGGTGAAAACCGGCTGACCGCCGTCTTCTCCCCCCCTGCCGGAAGCCGGGCCGCCCGGTTCATCCCCGACGGCGGGCTTTTGGGCCCTGTTCAGCTGCAAAGCACGGGAGGAAAGTCCGACGTAAAGCTGGACCATGTGCGGATCTCTCACACCTGCCAGGATGGGCGGACCGTGCTGCAAGTGGGCTTTGGGGCCCAGGGATCCTTAGAGGGCGTCCGCTTTATTGCCACGCTGGCTACCCCGCAGGGAGAAGTCCTGCGGATTTTCCACCGCCCCTACCGGTTTGTTTTAGAGGACCCGCAGCCTTGGTGGCCCAGGGGATACGGAGAGCAGCCCCTGTATACTGTAACACTTGAAGCCCTGCGGCAAGACCAGGTTTTGGACAGATGGCAGGGAAACACTGGCCTGCGCACCGTCTCTCTGGAGCGGACGGGCGAGGGCTTTGCCCATGTGGTCAACGGTGTGAAAGTCTTTGCCATGGGGGCGGGCTTTGTCCCGGAGGACTGCCTGGGCCAGGACCCGGCGCGCATCCGCCAGCTGCTGGAGGACTGCGCCGCCGCCAATTTTAACTGCCTGCGGGTGTCTTGGTTTCCCGACGACTCCTTCTACGACCTCTGCGACCAGCTGGGCTTTTTGGTCTGGCAGGACATCCCCCTCCCTGGCTCGGTCCTGCCCCTGACCCGTGAAGCTGTCTGGGATATACAAGCTCAGGTGGAGGAAAACGCCCAGCGCCTGAACCGCCACCCCTGCCTTGTCCTTTGGTGCGGAAACATAGGCGGCGAAGCCTCTTTGGCCGCGGCCCCGCCCTCCCTGCGGGCAGACTATATTAAGCTTTTTGAGTATCTCATTCCGGAAGCCCTTACCATGGCGGAATCTCCCGTCCCCTACTGGCCCTCCAGCCCCTCCAGCGGCGGCGGCTTTGATCAGCCCGAAAGCCCTGCCCGGGGGGACGCTTCTCTGGAAGGCGCTTATGCGCCTACAGATGAAAACGTTCCCAGGTACGCCTCTTCCTGGGGCCTTTCCTCCTACCCCTGCCCCCGCACTGTAGAAAGCTTTACCCAGCCCCGAGACCGCAATCTGCACTCTTATGTAATGGAAAGCCGCCAACTGGCGGTCCCGCCCGCCCAACAGGACTTTCTTTTTCCCTCCATCCTGGACGCCGCCCTCTATGCCGCCCAACTGACCCAGGCCCTTTCAGCCCGCCGGACGGTGGAAGCTTTGCGGGGCCGCCGGGGCTGGTGCATGGGAGCTCTTTACAGGCAGGTCAACGAGGGCTTCCCCTGCGCCTCTTTTTCCTCTATCGACCATGCCGGCCGCTGGAAAGCGCTGCATTATTTCGCCCGCCGCTTTTTTGCCCCGCTGCTGCTGGCCTGCCGGATCACGGGAGAGGAGGGCCCCACGGCGGAACCCCGGAAGCAGGGCATGGTCCTTACGGTCATCAACGACAGTCCTCGTTCCCGGCAGGTCACAATAAAGTGGACTTTGCGGGATACGTTCAGCCGGATTAAACGGGAGGAAACCATTTCTCTACGGGTTCCGGCCCTGTCCAGCGCGCCTCTGGACAGCATCCCTCTTCCGGAGGTCCGGCCGCTGGAGGACTTTGTGAGCCTGGAGCTTTTAGAAAACGGCATGCGCGTCAGCTTCTTTACCGCCCTTTTCACCCCGCCCAAATTTTACCCGTACCAGGATCCCTCCCTGGCCTGCCGGGTAGACGGGGAAGACTTGGTGGTTTCCGCCTCCGCCCACGCCCAGTGCGTAGAAATCCGCAACAACAGCGAAGACCTCATCCTCTCTGACAACTACTTCGATATGCTACCCGGACAGCGCCGGGTCAAAATCCTCCGGGGGGCCCCTGACAATCTCCGCCTGCGCAGCGTATACGATATTGGCTGAAGCAACGGGCTTTAACCCTGGCCGGTTCAATTGGCGGCGGCTGAAAATCGCGGCCCCGAAAACGAAACTTCCCGTTCAAATTCAGCAAAAACCCGGCGTAAAAGTCTGGATCGAACTCTTTTTTTAAATTTCGGGTTATAGGGCGCTGGTTTCCGGCGGAGATCCGCGCCAGCCGAATCGGCAGATGAGACCAGCGCCCTACAACCTTAAAGGAGGCCAATAAGAATGATCGCAGTAATGGCGGATGTGCATGGGAATTACTTGGCGTTGCAGGCATGTTTGGATTATGCCAAGAAGCGCGGAGCGGAAAAATATTTGTTTTTGGGGGACTACATCACCGACCACGCCTATCCCCAGCGGACCATGGAGCTGCTTTATGATACGCGGGACCGCTATGACTGCCGGTTTATCCGGGGGAACCGGGAGGATTACATGATCGAATACCGAAGAAACGGCGGGAAGGACGGCGGAGGGAAACCGTGGCAAAACACCTCGGCCCAGGGGGCGCTGCTCTATTGCTATGAAAACCTGCGGGACCAAGATATCGACTGGTTCCAGAGCCTGCCTGTCTCCGGATTGTGGGAGATAGAGGGCGCGCCGCCCATTGCCTACTGCCACGGTTCGCCGGAACGTACCCGGGACGAAATGCGGGGAGACCACCGGTCCTTGGACATGCTGGGACGGGTGCGGGCGGATATTTTGGTCAAGGGGCATAACCACCGGCAGTGGTATCTTTTTCACCGGGGAAAGCGGCTGGCATGCGCGTCGTCCGTGGGCAACCCCATCAGCCGCCGGGCGGTCCCTGGCGCCATGCAGGCTACCGGACTGGCCAAGGTGGGCCAAATGATGCTGCTCCACCTAAAGGAAGGCCGCTGGACGCCGGAATATGTCCGCGTCCCCTACGATTGGCAGGGGGCCATTGACAACCTGCGCGCCTCCGGCCTAAGAGACCGGGCTCCCGTTTGGGCCGCCATGCTCCGCTACAACGTCCTCACCGGCACAGACCCCTTCTACGTCCTCCCCGTCCACGCAGCCGCCCTATACGCCCAAGAAACCGGCGCAAACGCCAGCTGGCCCGACGTCCCGGAATCCTACTGGCAGCGGGCCGCTGTGGCGTTTGGGGCGCTTTGAAGACCTTGGGGCGCTGGAAGCGATCGGTGAACGGCGGTCCGCGTCCACGATACAAGGAAGGCCCTTAAAGGAGGGTGGCTGCTGATACCTTCGCCCTCAAGGCAGCGGCCGCCTGTCAATCAGATGAAAACACCGGCATAAGAATTTTTGATCAAACATTTTTCAAAAAGCTTGTGGGTGTGGGCAAAGCCCACGACCTTATTAAAGAAAGGAGATCACATGGCACAAAGAATCAGGAATATGACACAGGGCAGTCCGGTAAAGCTGCTGGTTACGTTTGCGCTGCCGCTGATGATGGGAAACGTGTTCCAACAGCTTTATACGGTGGTCGATACAGCGGTGGTGGGACAGGTCGTTGGTGTGAAGGCCCTGGCGGCGCTGGGGGCGGCGGACTGGCTAAACTGGCTGGTGCTCAGCGTGGTACAGGGATTTGCCCAGGGATTCTCCATTTTGATGGCCCAGTATTTTGGGGCCAAGGATTACCGGCAGCTGTCCCGGGCGGTGGGCGTGTCGGCGTCCTTGTGCGGGGTTGTGGCCGTGGTTATGCTGCTGGTCAGCCAGCTGGCGGCCACCCCGGTACTGATGCTGCTGAACACACCGGGAGATATTATCGGCGATTCCGTCTTGTATCTGCGCATTATTTTTGGGGGCATCCCCATTGTAGCGGCTTACAATCTGCTGGCCTCCATTCTGCGGGCGCTGGGAGACAGCAAAACGCCCCTTTATGCCGTAGTGGTGGCTACCGTGGTGAACATAGCCCTGGATCTGCTGTTTGTTATGGGCTTTCATTGGGGCATCGCCGGGGCGGCGGGGGCGACGGTTATTGCTCAAGCGGTTTCCACCATCTATTGCTTTATCAATGTAAAAAGAATCAGTATTCTGGAAATGCACGCCGGAGACTTCCGGCCGGACAGCGGCACCGTTGCCTCCCTGCTGCGGCTGGGGTCGCCGGTAGCCCTGCAAAATGGGATTATCTCCGTAGGCGGCATGGTGGTGCAGTCCGTCATCAACCGCTATGGCATGCTGTTTATCGCCGGATTCACCGCCACCAACAAGCTTTACGGACTGCTGGAAATCGCAGCCACCTCCTACGGATACGCCGTCACTTCCTTTGTAGGCCAGAATCTGGGTGGAAAGCTGATTAAGCGTATTAAGCAGGGCATGCGCTCCGCCGCTGTCATCGCCCTTCTCACATCGGCGGTGATCGCCCTTGCCATGCTGCTCTTGGGCCGGATGATCCTGGGGCTCTTCATATCCGGCTCCCCGGAAGAAGCGGCCGCCTCTATGGAAATCGCCTATCACTATCTGGCCGTTATGAGCGTTTGCCTGCCCATTCTCTATATGCTGCATATTTACCGCTCGGCGCTGATGGGGCTGGGAGACACGGTGATTCCTATGGTCTCCGGTTTCGTAGAGATGGTCATGCGTATCGGCATTGCTCTTTTGCTTCCCTTGGCAATTGGCCAGGAAGGCATCTTCTACGCTGAAGTAGGCGCATGGACCGGCGCGGCCGTGCTGCTGACGGCCGCCTACTTTGTACGCGTGTCGCGGCTAGGGAACGGCGCGGAATAATGCCGCGGGGCTTTGCGCCCCGCCTGAGCCGCGTCGATAATATACCGGTCCAAATAACTTGACGGTCCTCAAGGAGGGCCGTCATTTTTTGTAAGGGAAAATTCCCTGCTTATTGCAATTTCAATTGCGGGTCGTCCTCCGCCCGCAGGCGGGAAGGAAGGGGCAGCCCCAGGTGGGCGCAGGCGGCGGGCGTGACGCAGCGGCCCCGGGGGGTACGGGTCAGAAAGCCGATTTGCATCAGGTAAGGCTCGTTGACGTCTTCAATGGTAATGGCCTCTTCACCAATGGCGGCGGCCAGGGTCTCCAGGCCCACGGGGCCGCCGGCGTAGTTTTTGATAATGGCTGTCAGCATGTTGCGGTCGCTGAGATCCAGGCCCAGCTCGTCGATTTCCAGGCGGTCCAGGGCAATTTGGGAGGTGTTCAGGGTGATCACCCCCCCGCTCATCACCTCGGCAAAGTCCCGCACCCGCTTTAAAAGCCGGTTGGCAATGCGGGGGGTGCCCCGAGAGCGGGATGCCAGCTCCAGGGCCGCGTCCGCCTCGATTTCCGCGTTGAGAATCCGGGCGCTGCGCTGAACGATCAGCCCCAGCTCCTGGGGGGAGTAGAGCTCCAGCCGAAGCACCACCCCGAAGCGGTCCCGCAGGGGCGCCGAGAGCTGCCCGGCCCGGGTGGTGGCCCCCACCAAAGTGAACTTGGGCAGGGGCAGGTGGTAAGAGGCCGCCATTTGGCCCTTGCCGGTGATAATATCCAGGGCGAAGTCCTCCATAGCCGGATAGAGAATTTCCTCTACCGTTCGGGGCAGGCGGTGGACCTCGTCGATAAACAGCACGTCCCCTGGGGAGAGGTTGGTTAAAAGCGCCGCCAAATCCCCCGGCTTTTCAATGGCCGGCCCGCTGGTAATCCGCAGGTTGACCCCCAGCTCGTTGGCCACAATGCCCGCCAGGGTGGTCTTGCCCAGGCCCGGTGGGCCGTAGAGCAGCACATGGTCCAGGGTCTCCTTGCGGCTTTTGGCGGCTTCAATGAATATTTTCAGGTTTTCCTTTACCTTTTCCTGGCCGATGTATTCCCCAAAGGTCCGGGGCCGCAGGGGGTTTTCCACCTCCTGGTCGCCGGGGATATACCCTGTGTCCGTCAGCCGGTTTTCCAGGTCCAGATCCTGGTCCTGGGCGTCCCAGTCAATGCCATACTCCCCAGAGCCCTTTCCGCCGCTTTTCTCTATCATGGCTTTCTGCATTCCTCTCCTGCGCGGCCGGGATATTCCGGCCACTCGTATTCTTCTATTTTTCCATTTCCCAAAGTGTAGCGAAAGAATTCCTCATTGGTCATATCCATAAAATACGTGCGGATGATGCGGCACACGCCGCCATGGGAGATAACCAAAACATTCCTGCCCTTATACCGCTCTTTGATTTGGTCAAGCAGCCCGTAAACCCGGCACGCCGCCAGCATCATGGACTCGCCCTGGGGATACCGGTACGCGAACTGCCGTTTATTTTCCAAAAAGGCGGGATTCTTCCCGTCCACCCCTTCGTAGATCCCGTAATCCTGCTCGGTCAGCCGGTCCTCAACCAGCACTGGGATCCGGTTATGTTCCGCGACGATTTGGCTGGTGTCCCGGGCCCGCTTTAGCGGAGAAGAGAGGATGACGTCCACCGGGCATTTTTCCACAGCGGCAGCCAATATCTTTGCCTGCTGGATGCCCTTCTCCGTCAGCTCCACATCTGTGCGTCCGCATATCCGGTTCTGCGCGTTCCAAATGGTCTCTCCATGGCGTGCAGCATATAGTTTCATGCCCTTCGTCCCTCCTTAAAAGAATCGCTGAACGCCTTTAGATCCACCTTAACCTCCTGGGGCAGGGCGTTATAGTCCACATCCTCCACCGCTCCCTCCAGGGCATATAAATGCACCAGGCACACGCCTGGATACGCCTCCTTCATCCGGATAAAGGCTTCTTTCGCCCCCAATGCCAGAAGCTTTTCGGGAGAATCAATCCCTACCTGCGTCAGCTTCCGGCAAAGCTCCTGGCCAATATTTCTCATGGACGCCAGCGCTGCCCCGCGCCCCTTGGCTCTGGGGGCCGTCAGCTCAAAGCTGATATCCACCAGCGGCTTTAGCCTATCCGCCTCCACTGCGCCGTCCAAGGTCAGAGTAATCCAATGGGCCTTGTTCATATGGTAGGCTGGAAAAATTCCCGGCTCCTCCCGCAGGGAGCCAGCCAGCAGCGGGCCCACTTTCACGTTAAGGATATCTACCATGCCGCTTTCCGCAAGCCCCAGCTTCCCCCGGGAAACCTTCATAACCAGCGCGAACCACTTCCGGTTTTCCCTGTGCCGGAACACCGCGCTTTCCGGCGACGACTCCCAGGGGAACTCTGGATCCACGTTGTAAGTTAGGGCGATCCATTCCGCCAATTTCTCCCGGTCCATAGGCGTCATCCTTGGCTCGTTTGGTCCGGCTGCTGCCCATCGTGCTTTTGCCAGAGGCAGTCCGTCAGCTGTAAATGGGAGAATACCGCCTGGAAAGAGGAGTCCTCCGGCGAGCAGGCATAAATGCCAAAGCGGATTTTGCCGCCGCCCTCATGCAGGTGGCAAATCCGCATCTGCCGGAACCGGACCCCGTCCTCAGAACACTCTATGCGATAGTCATCCTCCCGCCGGCTCAGGCGGTACCACATAGACTGCAAGGAGGCGTCCACCTGCGTGGTGGCCCAGTCGGAATAGCCATGGTTTGTTACCACGCTGCCCAAGTGCTGGTATTGCTCGTTTTCGTATTCGGCGGAAGCCTTTAGCCAGTTTTCACTGTCCAAGTAGAGAACGATCCCGCACTGGTCAAACCGGCGGCGGTTGTTTGAAAACTGGGTTTTCACTGTAAAGCTGAAGTACGCCTCTTCTGTTTCCATCTGAAACACGGGGGCGTTGTCGTTTTGGAAATGGTAGTAAGTTCTCTGCCATAAATCGGTATAGGGCCTTGTCACCACTTCAATTCGGCCGTCTTTTACCACGCAGCTCTCCGGCTGCCGGGTCCATTGAAAATCGTTTAGGTCCATGTTTGTTCCTCCTTGGCCTTCTCGCACGTTGGCTTCTGCCGCCGCGCTGGCGTCCAAAAGATATCCGCCGCTTTTTCTGGCGGATTCCTCACTTTTTTAGTCTCCGTCCCAACGCCCACCAGGCAATCCCGCCAACCGCCAGAATAGCGGCGGTAAGAATCCCTTGGACAATCAGCGGCGTATACCAAGGCGCGGACTGCATCTCATATAGCTCTGGATACCGCCGCATGTCCTGCCAAAGCCACAGGCTGCGCCCTATAAAAACGCCTACCGAGGCGCCCATGCAGATCTGCACGGCCTGCCGGATTTTCTTTATCATAAATACCTCCTGTAACGCGGTACGCGGAACTCGGGCTGCTCTTCTTAAATTATAATAGAAGCCGCCGTGATTCGCAAGTGTTTTCTCCACAGCCTAAAAAACGGCAAGCATTACAATGAGACGATACGAGATCAAACCGCCGGAAGCGTGAAAAACGGAGGTTCCGGCGCATGAGGAACCCCCGCTTTCAGGAGTCGGGACTAGAGTCTGTTTGAAAAATCGAAAACGCTGTCTTTTGCCGGGCGGATGAGCGGAGCTATGCCTGGCATGGCGTTGGCTCGCCCGCCCAGCCGGTGATCAGCCTTTTATTTTAAATAGAACCGCCTCGTATCCCCGCAGCTTGGGCCCCTGGTACCCGCCTTCCCGATTATAGGAGGATAGGAGGACCTCCCCGGCCTTTTCCAACAGGTTGGCGGGAAGCTCATGCGGCTGGCAGAAAAAGTTGTAAACGCCCAGCAGCTTGTCATGGGGCAGGCTTCTGGTCAGAGCGATGACCTCCGGGCAGCCTGTATCCAGAAAAGCCAGCTCCCCCCGGGCCAGGGCGGGATGCTCCTTGCGCAGGGCAATCAGCCGCCGGTAGCACTGGAAAACAGAGTAGGGATCCTGGCGCTGGGCCTCTACATTGATTTCCACAGCGTTGGGATTCACCCTCAGCCAGGGCTTCCCAGTGGTGAAGCCGCCGGTTTCGCTGCCGTCCCACTGCATGGGGGTGCGGGCATTGTCCCGGCTTTCCAGCTGAGCCCGGGCCAGGGCGGCCTCCGGGGCCTGCCCGGAAAGCACCAGCTGCCGGTAACGGTTTTGGGTGTCAGGGTCGTCGTAGTCCTCAATACGGGGCAGCTTTACGTTGGTCATGCCAATCTCCTCTCCCTGATACACAAAAGGCGTGCCGGGAAGGCTGTGCAGAAACATCCCCAAAAGCTTGGCGGAAGGCTCCCAAAAGTCCCCGTCGTCTCCGTACAGGGAGACCTGCCGGGGCTTGTCGTGATTGCTAAGGAACCGGGCCCACCAGCCCCCGTCTTTTAAGGCTTCATAGCCCTCCCAAATATCCCGGCGCAGCTTCTCCGGGGACCAGGTATCGATTTCCACCATAGGCGGCACAAAGGGGATCGCCATGTCAAACTCTTCCCGGGCGCTGTCCACATAGTTTTTAAGCTCGCCCACGTCCGGCGCGGAAACCTCCCCCACCGTCAGCACGTTCCGGGGGGCGTAGACCCGCCGGTTCATTTCCCGGATGTAGGCGTGGGTCCCCGGCCTGCCGGAAAGCCCGCTGGGGAAGGAGTAGCCGTCCGGCTGGGGAGGCAGGGGAGAGTCCGGAAAATCCGCCGGCTTGTCCAGATAGCTGATGGCGTCCACCCGGAAGCCGTCCACCCCCTTGTCCACCCACCACTCCATCATGCTGAGGATTTCCTCCCGCAGCTGTGGATCGGCCCAGTTGAGGTCCGGCTGCTTCTTGGAAAAATAGTGGAAATAGTACTGCCCCCGTTGGGGCTCATACTTCCAGGCGCTGCCGCCGAAGACAGAGGCCCAGTTGTTGGGCTCCCGGCCGCCTACCGGGTCCCGCCAAATGTAGTAGCCGCTTTTGGGATTCTCCCGGGAACTCCGGGACTCCACAAACCATGGGTGCTCGTCGGAGGAATGGTTCACCACCAAGTCCATGATGAGCTTCATGCCCCGCCGCTTGCAGTCGTCCCGCAGCCGCTCCCAGTCCTCCATGGTTCCAAATTCCTCCATAATCTCCTGATAGCCGGAGATATCATAGCCATTATCATCGTTAGGGGACCGGTACACCGGAGAGAGCCACAGGGCGTTGACCCCCAGCTCCTGCAAATAGTCCATTTTAGCCAGAATGCCCGGCAGGTCCCCGATGCCGTCGCCGTTGGAGTCATAAAAGCTCCGGGGATAGATTTGATAAATAACCAAGTCTTTAATCCAGTCCTTTTCCGCTGTCATTTCAGGTACCCCCTACTAATATATTCATGAACCGCCTACAGCTTTTCTATCACACCGGCCAGCTCCGTCAATTCCCGTACCGTATACTCCGGCGCGCCGATGTATTCCGGAACCGTCATAAAGCGGTTTATCGGCATCCAGACCACCGGCATGTGGGCCGAATGGGCGCACAGCACATCAAAGGGATGATCGCCCACATATACGCTCTGGGTACAGGGAACGCCCAGCTGTTGGCAGGCCAGCTCCAAAATCCGGGGATCCGGCTTGTAAAGGTCCACCTCTTGGGAGATCACCACTGTCCCGAAGTACGGGGCGATCCCCTGCCGCTCCAAAGCCTCCCGCACACTTCTGGTATTGTTGCTGACAATCCCCAAAGCCAGCCCCTTGTCCTTAAGCGCCCGCAGCGCCTGTTCCGCTCCGGGCATTTTCTCATAGTCCATATGGTAATTCCTCATAAGCACGGGGCGCAGGGAAGCGTACAGCTCATCTTTTAGCCCCAAAGCGCGTTGATATACCCAAAAGACATTTTGCAGATACTCCTGGTCCTCCATCCTCACCCCGGTTTCGTTTTCCCTGCGAATCTGTTCGCCCTGCCAGATCTCACTTTCCGCGTAAGCCTTTTCCACAGCTTCCAGCGTCAGCCCCGGCAGGTCCGGCGCCGCCGCCTCAAAAACCTTTTGCGCAATGGCGGGCTTTTTCAGCAGCAAGGTATTGTCAATATCAAACAACACGCAGCGAACCACATCCATTCCTCCTTTTCCATTCTTTAGATCAAAAAAAGTCCTTCTTTCGGCCCATAGGAGCAGCCACAAGGGAAAATACATAAGGTTTAGGCGTTTAGACCGGCTTAACGCCTTAAAAAAGCGGTTTTTTCAGAGGGCTTGATAGATAAACTGAAATTTGCCTCCATTGAAATACAATCATACTGCACTTCTAGAAAACTTTATAAATTCATACGGCAATCCCATATCCTCAGAATACCTACAGATTTCCAGCTTTTCGTCATCACTCATTTCGTCATAAAAAGGGCGGTCCGATACTTTCCAGTAGGTCTTTACTTCCTCTATTTTCAATACGTCGCCCCATGGGGCAGTATAGAATTCCCCGACTTTATATTTCCCGGTTTCTTTATATACC
>CANONE010000025.1 GCA_947567585.1 uncultured Clostridia bacterium
AAAAGGCCGCAAAAAACCGTCAGTATCGTTGAAATAGATGGTGGAGCTATATTTGAGTTCACTCCCCGGCTGAACATTACCGTGGCTGTAGGCAGTATAGAATTTCTCATTTTCTGCCAAAGGCCATCACCTTTCCTTTGCGGCGTCTTTCACCGCCTGCTTAGCCTTCTGCCTTTCCTCGGCCTTTTTCTGTAAATCAAGGGCATTGAAAACCTTGCGCTTGACCTCGCTGACCGTGGGGGCCTTGTCATTGGGGAAATACTCCTTGAGCTCGCCGCTGGTAAAGGTGTACTTGATTTCGGGCTCAGCCTTGGGCTTGACGATAGAGGATATCTTCTTTTCGTCCAGCAGAGCGGGGGCCTTAGCGGGCTTGGTGGGTGCAGGGGGAGCAGCTTTCTCCGTTGGCTGAGTGGCATTACCAGTAAGTGACGGTTTGGGAGCAGATGGTGCTTTCTCAGGTGGCGGGGCAGCTTTCGCAGCATCCTGGCTGGTCTTTTTCATCTCCGTGGCCTGGGCCATGGTGGGGACAACGCCCTCTTTCTTGATAAAATCCACTACCTTTTCCTGTTCCTCGGGCTTGAGGTAAGACAGCTCCACCGCCGTATTGAACGGCATTTCCTTTTTGTCCACCTGCTGTTTCAGGTCTGGCACAAGGGATTCTATGCGCACCAAACGCTGAACCTGGTTGCGGCTCATGCCCAAATCCTCGGCCACCTGCTGGTCGGAACGCTTTTGGGGCCCGGAAAGCTGCTCCATCTTGGAGCGCCGCCCGGCCTTACGGGTCAGGGCGTCCAGCTTCATTTTGGCGGCACGGGCCAACTCAGAGGTGGGGATATCCTGGCGGTGCAGGTTGCCGTCCACCACCTCAATGCGGGCGGTATCGTCATCCTCCCGGACGATCACCACGGGCACGGGGTAGTTTAACTGCTTGGCAATGTCATGCCGCCGGTGGCCAGACAGCAGCTCCAGGCCGCCGCCCTCACGGGGCCGGGCCTTGACCGGCTCGTTGATGCCGTTTTCTTTGATGGACTCATACAAATCCTTGTAGTCCTGGACTTCCCTGTTAATGGAAAAGGGATGGTCTAAAAATTCAAAGAAGTAGCCGGGGTGCAGGCGCATGGAAAAGCCCTCGCCCTCCTGGGGAACAGGCAGGCTTTTCAGCGCGGCGTCATCGGGCTTTTCCAGTTTGTCCGCGAAAATCTGTGTTACTTTGATACCTTTGGGCGGTTCCACGGCGGTGTCTTTTGCGGGGCCAGATGCGGGGGCAGCTTTGGTATCAGCGGACTTAGCCGGGGTATCAGGTTTTTTATCGCCAGCGGCAGGGGCGGGCTTGGCATCGGCAGACTTAGCCGGAGTATCGGGCTTCTTAACGCCAGCAGTAGGGGCAGGCTTGGCGTCAGCAGACTTAGCCGGGGTATCGGTTTTTTTAATGCCAGCAGTAGGGGTAGGCTTGGTGTCAGCAGGCTTAACCGGGATATCGGGCTTCTTATCGCCAGTAGCTGGGGCAGCCTTGGTGTCGGCAGACTTAGCCGGGGTATCGGGCTTTTTATCGCCAGCGGCAGGGGCAGCCTCGGTATCGGTGGGCTTAGTCGGAGTGTCGGGATTCTTGTCACCAGTGGCTGGCGTACCTTTGGTATCAGCAGCTTTCAGCGCCCCATCGTCCAAGGATTACTTCCGGGAATTGCTAGAACGCGTCCGTTCCATCCGGGCCAGCGAGCGGCGCATCTGGCAGCAGATCACCGACATTTTTGCCGAGTGCAGCATAGATTATGACCGGGATTCCTCTACCACCCAAGAGTTCTACGCTATGGTGCAGAATAAATTCCACTATGCTATCAGCGGACATACGAAAGATACTAGAAACTTCAGAGTAACCGCCTTCTAACACAAAAAAGGCACCCTGCTGCCTGACAGAGTGACTCTTTTGTGGGCAGAATTTATGCAGTAATGGCCGCGCCATAGCACACCTGTTCCTGATGCCCTGGGGCCGTGCGGTTTTCTCGTATGTAGCTCGCGGTTCGTGTGGGTTTCATCTTCTTGATGATACGGCCATGCTTTTCCAGTTTATAGCCATAGGGAACGCTGCCGCCGGTAAAGCAGCCCTCCTGTGTAAGCTGTTCCAGGCGGGTCTTGGTACGCACAGAGCTCTTGACGCTTTCGCCGGACGCCTGCCAGTAGCGGATATAGTTTAAGAGCCTGTCTGCATGGGGATATCATCTTTTTCCACCTGTCCGACGGTTGATACTCGGTACAAACAATATACTCGTTTCTGATTCATTCAGCACACACCTTTCGCAATATTTTTAGGAATGGTGTATGCCCCCAGAATCTGGATTCGGCGCAGGCGGTTTCGCTATGGTATTCCCAGGTGAAACACGAATTTTCACTTCCAGGTATTAAAAAGGGAGCGCTCGCCATATTCCCGCTTTAAAATTTCATAGAGCTGGCGTGGCGTCTCACGGCAGCCATGGGCCAGCCAGTGGGCGATGAGCGCCCCCATTCCCGCTGTAAAAAAATTTAAATGATAGGATATCTCCCCCGCTACCCCTTGCTCAGGCGCCTGTGACTTAAACATCTCAATCTGCTGTTTGAAGGGATCCGTCAAAATATGCATCAACGAGTTGGCGCGGTGCGGCTCGCTGAAATAAAGGCTGAAAAATTCCCGATACTCGTAAATAAACGCAAAGCTGCGCTCCATAGCCTCCTGGAAATCCCAATTCTGTTCGTCCCCGTGGAAATTACTTTTAAACAGCTCCGCCATATGCTGCTCCACCTTTTCAAAAAGATCGTAAACATCCAGATAATGGGCGTAAAAGGTAGAGCGGTTTACCTTTGCCCTTTCGCATATTTCCCGCACGGTAATCTTGCTCACCGGCTTTTTTCCTTCTACCATAGCCGCGAAGGCCGCGCGAATGATGGTCTCATCCGTGTTTCTCGCCCGCTTATTATTCGCTTTATTCATTAAGATTAGAACCCCTTCCCGCGAAAATATTATTCCAACATATGTTGCGCAATTGCTGGTTGTATCCAACACCTGTTGGTATTATAGTCACAGACAAACGACAAGCGCCCGGTTAAAAAAATTGGAAAACGCCGGCGCTGCATTCGGAAAGGAGACATTCGCATGAAAAACGAAAAAATGATGCGGGAAGCTCCGGCATGGAAGCTGTTGGTAACAATGGGCCTGCCGGTCATCGTGGTAATGATCGTTCAGGTACTATACAATATGGCCGACGTCTTCTTTATGGGCCAGACCGGCGACACCATGCAGGTGGCCGCTATTTCCCTGTGCGGTCCGGCTTTCAACATTTTCAGCGGGCTGGGAACCCTGTTCGGGTCCGGGGCCTGCACGGCCATTGCCATTGCCCTGGGCCAAGGCGACCAGGAGCGGGCCAAATATTACAGCTCCTTCTGCACATGGGCCTCGGTGCTTACAGGAATCCTGCTGGCAGCCGCCATGCTGATCTTCATGGATCCCCTGCTCCAGCTTATGGGCGCCAACGCCGAGACTGCCGGATCCGCCAAAACATATCTGTCCATTGTGGCCATTGCCTCCCCCATCATGATGTTTTCCGGCTCTCTGGGCAACGCCCTGCGGGGGGACGGTTCCTCTTCCCAGGTGATGCTCATTTCCCTGGCCGGCACTCTTACCAATATCCTGCTGGACCCGCTGTTCATCCTGGCGTTCCGCTGGGGGATTGCCGGGGCCGCCTGGGCCACGGTGCTGGGCAATGTAATCAGCTGCGTGCTGGTGGCGCTGTATGTGAGAAAATCGGACAGCTTCACATTCTCCTTTAAATATTTCACCCTGAAAAAGGACGTGTCCCTACGGGTGATCAGCCTGGGCCTGCCCATGGCTGCGGGCGTGGTTCTGACATGCTTCTCCTCC
Organism: uncultured Clostridia bacterium; assembly: GCA_947567585.1. GTDB lineage: Bacteria > Bacillota > Clostridia > Oscillospirales > Acutalibacteraceae > Acutalibacter. The sequence goes on from CANONE010000025.1 coordinate 3,890, forward strand.
ATGTTCAGCAACCAGCTGCTGGTTAAATACGGCAACATTGCCGTAGCCGCCAACGGCGTGGCCGGCAAGGCGGGAATGCTGGTGGGAATGATAGCCATGGGCGTGTGCATGGGCATGCAGCCGGCTATCTCTTACACCTATGGCACCGGAAACCGGCAGCGGATGCGGAGCATCATCTGGACCACCGGGGCTATCACCACTGTCATCACCGTGACTTTAGGCGGAGCGTTTCTGCTGGCACGGGAAAGCTTTGTGCGGGCTTTCATTGACGATCCTACTCTGCTGGAAACCGGCAAGTTTATGATGCTGACGCTGCTGGGGGCCCCGGTAGGCGGTATCTATCAGCTATGCGCGGCTTATTTGCAGGGAACAGGAAAGGTCAGCTACGCCACGGTGACCTCTCTTTTGAGCAAGGGCTTGATATTCGTGCCCGTGCTGTTCCTGTCAGAAGCCCTGGGCGGGCTGCCTGGGCTGGTTTTCGCGGGGGTTATCTCCGATGTTCTTTCCACTGGGATTGGAGTCGCTCTGTGCCTGGCATGGGCGAAAAAGTCCCCGGGAACCAGGGCCGGGGCCCGCGCCGTGCCAGCGTTATAAGGGCTGGGGCGCCGGGCAATTTACCCGCCATTCACCTCTGTACGATATTGACAACCCGCTGCCGGATAGCTTATAATAGAGCAGGACTTTACTAGGGATCATTCACGCAAATCGCCGCGCCCGCTTTTCCAGCGGGTTTTCTCCCTGAACCTGCCCACCCCTCTAAAAACTGGGCGCTGGGCTTGCGTGAACGGGCTCCATGAAAAGTTACAAGCTACAAAGCAGGAGTGCATCGAGATGAAAAGTATCCGAAAAAAAATCACTGTGTGTCTGATTACCACCGCTCTTGCCGCCCTTTTGGCGGTCGGGCTCTCCAGTATCGCGCTGAACTACCGGAGCACCCTGGGCACGGTTGAGCGGATGATGGGAGAGGCAACAGCCCTGGCTGGAGAGCGCATCGAGCAGGAGCTGAGCGCCTATAGAAACGTGGCCATGGATACAGGGTGTATCCCCCAGCTGTCCGACAGCGGCGTGCCGGTACAGGAAAAGCGCGCCATTATTGACGAGCGTGTACGTATGCACGGCTTCCAGCGGGGCAACATTGTCGGCGCGGACGGGCTCAGCATTTTTGACGGAAACGATTATTCCGACCGGGAATACGTCCGGCAGGCCATGCAGGGGAACGTATACGTGTCCGAACCGCTGATCAGCAAGATCACGGGCGAGCTCTCCATCATGGTGGCGGCCCCTCTGTATGCGGACGGAAAGCAGGGCGGCGAGATTGCCGGCGTCATCTATTTTGTACCCCCCGAGACCTTTCTAAACGATATTGTCTCTTCTATTAAGGTAAGCGAGAGCAGCCATGCCTATATGATCAACCGGTCCGGCGACACCATTGCGGATACCACCCTGGATACCATTACCACCCAGAACATCCAGCGGGAAGCCGAAAGCGATCCTTCCCTCAAGGAGCTGGCGGCTATTCATGAGGCCATGACGCAGGGGGGCAGCGGCTTCGGCAGCTTTCATGATTCCGACGGCCCCCGTTTTGCGGCCTATGCGCCCGTCGGCGGCACGGACGGCTGGAGCGTCGCTGTCACCGCCATGAAGAAGGACTATCTGGCTGATACATATTTCGGCATGTTCATCAACATAAGCGTCATGATTCTCTCCATTCTGGCCTCTATTGTGGTGGCCCTAAAGCTTTCCAGCAATATTAGTATCCCCATGCAAGCCTGCGCCAAGCGGATGAAGCTGCTGGTACAGGGCGACCTGGAGTCTCCCGTTCCCCAAAGCCAAGGCCACGATGAAACAGCCGAGCTGACCCAGTCCACAGCGGACCTGGTGACGGGCCTTAATACCATTATTCATGATATCGGTTATCTGCTTACCGAGATGGCCGGAAAGAACTTTGATATCCGGTCCGCCCACCGGGACGCCTATGTAGGCGGCTTCCAGGGGATTTTGGAATCCATGCGCACTTTGAAGGTACAGCTTAGCGCTACCATACTGCAGATCGACGGAGCCGCCGGGCAGGTATCCTCCGCCAGCGACCAGGTTTCTACCGGCGCCCAGACTTTAAGCCAGAGTTCTATGATGCAGGCCAGCTCGGTAGAGGAACTGGCCGCCACCATCGCCGATATTTCCTCCAGCGCCAAGCGCACTGCCTCCGCGGCCGAGGAAGCGGGCCAGTTTGTCCAGCAGGCCGGCGCGCAGCTGGGTACCAGCGTAAAGTATGTGGAAGACCTGAACAGCGCTATGGAAAAAATTTCCGCATCTTCGGAAGAGATTTCCGTTATCATCGCCACCATTGAAAACATTGCTTTCCAGACCAATATTCTGGCTCTCAACGCCGCTGTAGAGGCTGCCCGGGCAGGCACTTCCGGCAAAGGCTTCGCCGTGGTAGCAGACGAAGTCCGCAGTCTGGCGTCCAAATCGGATGAAGCCGCTAAGGCTACTAAGGAACTGATTGAGCGGTCCATCGCCGCTGTCTCGGAAGGCAGCCAGACCGTAACCAAGGTGACCGAGTCTCTGGAGCAGACCAGCGTGTACGCTGGTCATGTAACCACACAGATGGACATTGTGGTGGAGGCGGTAGACAACCAGACCACCGCCATCACCCAGGTAACCGAAGGCATAGAGCAGATTTCCTCTGTGGTGCAGACCAACAGCGCCACCTCCGAAGAAAGCGCCGCCGCCAGCCAGCAGCTTTCCGCCGAAGCCGCCAGCCTGAAAGAGCTGGTCAACCAATTTACCCTTGCCCAAGACTGACAACCTGGGGGTTTTAAAACAGACTCTAGGCCCCCCTACCTTCTGAAAAGGGCAATGCTTTTACCGATACGTAATTTTCAGATTAGGCGGTACAGCCCGATTGCAAGGGCTGTACCGCCCTTTTTGCCCCCAACGTTCCTCATTTATGGCGCGGTTGATTTTTGGGCGGAAATGCTGTATGATTTTTGTAAGGAATTCCTGCCGCTTTTGTAAGAATCCAAGGATATACTTTGCGGTATGGGAGGTATGCCCTATCATACAGGCGGGCAAAAGCGAAAATCTGCGGCGTGAGCCAGGAGGTACCCTTGATGGACAATGAAGGCAAAAACATTTTAGTGGTGGACGACGACCGGGAGATTGTGCGGGCTATCGCTCTGACCTTAGAGGGCGAGGGCTATACTGTGTTTAAGGCATACGACGGGCTGGAAGCTTTGGATATGGTTACCACAAAAAACATTCACTTAATTATTATTGATGTGATGATGCCTCGGATGGACGGCCTTTCCGCCATTATGCGCATTCGGGACGGGAAAAATCTGCCCATTATCGTCCTTTCCGCCAAAAGCGAAAACAGCGATAAGGTGCTGGGCCTCTCCATGGGCGCGGACGACTATGTCACCAAGCCCTTTAACCCCATGGAGCTGGCGGCCCGGGTGAAATCCCAGCTGCGGCGGTACACCAGCCTGGGAGATATCAATTCCCGGGGGGAAAACGTGATTGTCAACGGCCGGCTGCGGTTTAATCTGGACGAGCATGTCCTCTACGCCGACAACGAGCCGGTGAAGCTCACCGCCACGGAAACAAAGATTGTGGAGCTCTTAATGCGCAATCCCGGCCGGATCTTCCCGGCGGAAGAGATTTACAGCAAGATCTGGAACGAGTCCGCCTATTCCACGGAGAATACGGTCATGGTACACATCCGGCGCATTCGGGAGAAGATTGAAATCAACCCCAGCGAACCGGAATACTTAAAGGTGGTGTGGGGAATTGGGTACAAATTTGAGAAGCACTGAAAACGCCGGAAGCGGGGAGCCCCGCCGGAATACCTTCGCGGGGCTTCTTTCCTGGGCGAGCCTTTTACTGCTTTTGTGCGCGGCTTGCTGCGCGGCCCTTTTTTTCATTATGGTGCTGGTGAATCCCCGTATGCTGGGGTATGCCGCCAGCCACCTGCAGCAGTTCGCGGGGAGCTCTTCTCCCACTGTGCCCAACATGGACGGAACCTTTCAGGCAGCTCTGCCCTACGAAGAGATGGTCTACACCTATACGGTGCAAATTGTCAGCGCTTTGGCCATCTTATTGACAGCGCTGGTATTGGTCTTCCTGTTCCGGCAGGACCGGCACGCCTTTGAGGACCTGGTGGCCCGGGGACTGGGGCGGATTTGGGTGGAGGTAAAGCTGGCGGCTTTATGTATCCTGCTGATGACCGGCATGACCGTACTGGCCTGGGGCAGCGGCACGGAGAAAACCTATGGCATTACCATTGTCTGCGTGCTGACGGTCTACCTGCTGTGCTTGGACATCAGCCACAACCGCCGCTTTTTTGGGCATAATATCATCCACTCTGTGCTTATTCGGGTGAATCATTACCACCGCATGACTACCTTTGAGCAGCGGGCCGTCCGCAGGGTGTACGCCACCATCGGCATTGTGCTGGCCCTGATTTCGCTGGGAATTCTGGGGTTCGCTATTGCCGTGAACATTTTTTACAACTATGAAAAGTTTGCCTTTATCATCCCCTTTACCGCCATTGTGGGCATCATAGGCACGGTGTGGTGGTATATTCTGGCTTTAAAGCGGGACCTGCGGGACTGGAACCTGCTAATGGCCCAGATTACCGAGATGTACGGCGGGGATTTAAACGCCGTGAACCACGTCCCGCCCACTTCTAACCTTTACGACTGCGCTATGCAGCTGAACATGGTCCGCATTGGGGTGCAGAAGGCCGTGGAAGAGGGCACCAAGGCGGACCGCACCAAGATCGAGCTGATTACCAATGTGTCTCACGACATCAAGACCCCTCTGACCTCCATTATCAGCTATGTAGAGCTCCTAAAGAAGGAGCCGGACCTGCCCCCCGCCGCCAGAGACTATGTACAGACCATCTCCCAGAAGGCCCAGCGGCTTAGCGGCATTGTACAGGATGTGTTTGAGGTCAGCAAGGCTGCTACCGGGAACATCTCCTTGAATCTGGACGATTTGGATATTGGCCGGCTGCTGCGGCAGACTTTCGGAGAGATGGAAGAGGTGATGGAGCGCTCTCAGCTCCAGTGGCGCGTGGATATTCCCGAGACGCCTATGGTAGTCCGGGCCGACGGCCAGCGGCTGTACCGGGTCTTTCAGAACCTGATCCGCAACTGCGCCCAGTATTCACTGGAGGGCTCCCGGGTGTATGTGGCGCTGTCGGCCCAAGGGGGCGTTACCCAGGTGAGTATCCGGAATATCTCCAAAACGGAGATTACCATGAACGGCGAAGACCTTACCGCCCGTTTTGTCCGGGGAGACCAGAACCGCACCACAGAGGGCAGCGGCCTGGGGCTCTCCATTGCCAAAAGCTTTACGGAGGCTTGCGGCGGGCGCTTCTTTGTGCGCACAGATGGCGATCTGTTTATTGTCACCGTACAATTCCCCTTGGTGGAGAACGCCTCTTCCGGGCCGGCGCTTACTCTGGAGCCCGAGGCGGCTCCCATGGCGGAAGAGCCCGGAGCGTTGATTCACAACCTGCCGGACGCGGGGCCTGGAAGTCCGCCGCTTACCTAAGGAAGGGCCCAATCCATCGCGAATACGACAAGGAGTGTTTTTATGTCAAAGCTTATTATTCTCCGGGGGAACTCCGGCAGCGGGAAAACCACCGCGGCCAAAGCCTTACAGGAAAAGTTTGGCCCCAATACCATGCTGCTCTCTCACGACATGGTCCGGATGCAGATCCTGTATGTATGGAGCCGGGAAGGGTTGGAAAAATCCCTGCCGCTGATGCGGGAGCTGCTGGAGTATGGCCGGCTGCACTCGGCGGTCACCATTTTGGAGGGCATCCTCCCCGCCGTGGACTATCTTCCGCTGTTTGAAACAGCCCGGGCAGGGTTTGGCCAGAATATCTTCGCCTATTATTACGATCTGCCCTTTGAGGAAACCCTGCGCCGCCACCAGACCAAGCCCAACCGGGACGAGTTCGGCGAAGAGGACATGCGCCGCTGGTGGCGGGAAAAGGATTATCTGCCCAACATCCCTGAAACCGTTCTGAGCCCAGACATCAGCCTGCATGACGCGGTGGAAAGGATATACAGCGATGTAACAGGATCCTAAAAGATAAGCGCCGCCGGAAGGAGTTGCCTTTCAGCGGCGCTTTCGCCTCTCAGTCAGTCTGTATTCATGCCAGCGTCATGCCTAAGGCCGGCCCATCAGGTCCAGCGCTGTTTCCTGAAAACCCGCTTCCAGCAGCGCCGCGCACAACCTTTCCCGATGCTGTAAGGCCAGGGGCATCTGTTCCGGAGGCAGCTGAATCAGAGCCACATTGCCCCGGACGCGGACCCGGAAGTCCGTAAAGCCCAGCCGGGCCAGAACATCCTCCGCCGCCTCTACCTGCCGGAGCAGCGTTTCCGTCAGGGGCCTGCCGGCAGGGATCCGGGTAGCCAGGCAGGCGTAGGCGGGCTTGTCCCATGTGAAAAGCTCCGCCGCCTGGGAACGGGCCCGGATTTCATCTTTGGTCAGCCCGCACTGGCGTAAAGGGGAGCGCACGGAAAGCTCCTGAAGAGCCCGCATTCCCGGCCGGTCTCCCGCGTCGTCAGAGGCGTTGGTACCGTCGATGACCACTTGATAACCGTCCTTTTGGGCTTGACGGGAGAGGGCGGAAAACAATTCCCGCTTACACCAATAGCAGCGGTCCGCCGCATTTTCCCGTATCTTGCCGGAAAGCAAAATATCCACGGGAACGACGGTAAGGGGCGCTCCCAGCTGCCGGCACAGCCGGCGGGCGTCCGCTTCCTCAAAGGCGGGCTGAAAGACGGTCTTTACAAAATAAGGACGGACGTCCGCCCCATATGTCAAGGCCGCCCACAGCAGAAAGGCCGAGTCCACGCCGCCGGAAAAGCCCAGGGCCACTTTGGGGTTTTCCTGAAAAAAAGTCTGTAAATCCATGATGGGGTCTCCTTCTGTTTACTGCCTACTATTATAACCGCCGCCGCCGCGATTGGCAAGCCCATAAAAATCAGCCCCGGGTTTGGGACTGTGCGGCAACCGTACTTTTTCCCATAGGGCTTGAAATCGAGAAGATTCCCTGCTTATATCAAGGGGGAATACAGCGCTTAAAGCGCCGCCGCGAACAGGCGCACAGCCTTTGCGCGGTATTGCAACAGCAAAAATAGCGTCCGGCATATCCATTGCCAGACGCTATTTCAATTTTCGAGGCTATCCGCTTTGCTTTCCATGGCCGCAGCCGTGGCCCGCGCCATGATGGCCCTGGCCGGAGCCTGCCATGTTGGGTTCTTTGCCGGAAAGGGCCGCGATTCTGTCCCGAATCTCCCGTATGCTCATGTTTTGCACATCTTCCGGGGTGACAGTGGGGTCCAGCGCCTGCAGCTCCAGAAAAACCCGGTATTTGCCGCAGGAAAGCCCTGCCTGGTGGGCGGCCTCCGATTCCGCCCGGCCTCCGGCGTGGCAATGGACATTATTCTGCCGCCCGCCGGTGCAATGCTCCACCGTTGCCAGCATTTTGCAGCTTCTCTGCTGGTCGTCGCAGGCCACGAAGATGGACAGAGATTCTCCTCTTTCCAGGTAAGCCTGCATCCGCTGATCTGCAAGAAGAGTGTCCAGGGCCTGGGCATAGTCCATAAACTGTAGGTCCAGCCCTTCCAAAAGCGCTTTGCCGTCCTCGTTGCAGCCCTCTACGGCCACCACCCGGTCAAAGCGGTTGACGCTCAGCTCCAGAGAGGGATTGACGTCAATACTGATAGCGGATACCGGCATAAAGAACAGCCCCGCGCTCAACCCCACGAAAAGCAGGAAGCTGGCTAAAGCGGCAGCCCACACAGCGGCGCGCCGTACCGGATGAGCCGCATAGCCCCGGGTCTTCTTAAAAAGAGCCCTTCGGGTTTTCTCAAGAAGCTCATCTTCGGCCGTCACCACCGCGAAAGCCTCTCGCAGGCGGTTATCCATCTTCATCACCTCCCAGCCTTTCCTGTAGCAGCTTTTTGGAGCGCGTCAGAAGCGAGTATACCGTGTTCACATTTTTCTTCATAATATGTCCGATTTCCGGCGCAGTATACCCTTCGTAATAGTGGAGATACACTGCGTCCCGATACTTTTCCGGCAAGGAGAGCACCGCGTCCAGCACATCCCGGGTATCCGCAGAGGTATCCGCAGGCAGGTCCGTCAGTTCATCAAGGGGCACCGTCCGGCTGCGAAAAAAACTTTTCAGCAAATCCTTGCAGGCATTGATGGTGACCCGGACAAACCAAGCTTTTTCATGCTCTTCATTTTCAAACACAGCGGAGCTGAGGACATATTTCAGAAACACCGTTTGAAAAATATCCTCAGAGTCAGCCTGATTTTTTAGGTGCATCAGGCATATTCGCCGGACCAGCCCGGCATACTGCTCAATCGCCCTATTGGCCTCCTGCTCGCTGCGCATGACTTATGTTTTAACAGTGTCCGTGTCCGCCGCCATGATGTCCGCCGCCGTGTCCCCAGCCATTGCCGTTGCCCCAACCGTTACCGGAACCGTTTCCATTTCCATTGCCGCAGCCCTGGTGGCCGCAGCCGTTGGAACCGTAATTGTCACAGTAGCCGTCTCCGTCCGCGTCTACAAATCCGCAGCCCTCGTGGTGGCAATTCCCAGAGCCATAGTTGTCACAGATTCCGTCGCCGTCCTCATCAATGAAGGAGCAGTTATTGTGGCGGCAATTGCCGGTACCGTGATTATCGCAGTACCCATCGCCATCCGCATCTACAAAAGCGCAGTTTCTGTGGTAGCAGTTGCCGGAGCCGTAATTGTCACAGTAGCCGTCCCCGTCCGCGTCTACAAAGGAGCAACTAAACCGGACAAATCCGGCCTGGATGCCGCCGCATACGCCGTTGGCCGCCCCGCCGTGATGATGGGCCATAGCAGTGGGAGCCATCAAGCTCAGAGCCATTGCAGCCGCGGCCATTCCCGCAAAAAGTTTCTTCATGTTCCATACCTCCAGTATATTTTCTCCGCCGCTTTACCGGCTTCAATTATAACACGAATGAGAGAGCTAAATCCATGCGCGGGACAAAAATTTTTTTAAAAGTTTTCCATTTCGTGCGTTCGCGTTGTTCGCCCCCGCGTTAATAAAATTTACATCGCAGCTGTTACCTTTTTCCGCTCCCAGCGTCTAATAATTACAGTAAAGACTGTGGGAAGGGTGATGGAAATGGAATTCCTGGATTTTACCAGCCAAACGGCAGTAAGAGAATACGAAGACTTTGTAGAGAAGAATGGAGGCAGCTTCATGCAGTCCGTCCGCTGGTGCGGCGTAAAGCGGGACTGGCGGCACGAGGCCGTCATCTCCCGGGACGGGCAGGGGAATATCCGAGCCGCCTGCTTGGTTTTGATAAAAAGATTCCTGCCGCCTTTTAAATCCTTCCTCTATGCGCCCCGGGGCCCCGTCTGGGATTATAAAGATCAAAGCGCCTTTTGCGACCTGCTGCAGGGCTTGGAAGCTTTAGCGGAAAAATACCATGCCTACTCCTGCAAGATGGACCCCTTGATAGAGGAAACCGACAGCGAAAAAGTTTTCGCTTTGCGAAAAGCCGGGCTGAAGTTTACCCCCTGGCAGGAAGACGACCAGACGATCCAGTGCCGGAACAACTACATTTTGGAAATCAACGGCCGCAGTGAAGAAGAGCTTTTGGCTTCCTTTAAAAGCAAATGCCGCTACAATATCCGTCTGGCCCAGCGAAAGGGCGTGCGCTGCGGAGTCTACGGCAAGGAGCGGCTGGATGATTTCCAAAGGCTTATGAAAGAAACCAGCGCCCGGGACGATTTCCAGGGCCGCTCCAAGGACTACTTTGCCCGGATGCTGGACGCCCTAGGGGACCGCTGCCGCCTGTATCTCTGCGAATACCAGGGAAAACCCCTTTCCGGGGCTATCTGCGTGCGGTATGGGGGCCAGGTCTGCTATGTGTATGGCGCCTCCGCATCGGACCACCGGGAGCTGATGCCCAACTATCTGATGCAGTGGGAGATGATCCGCTGGGCCGTGGAAACCGGCTGCCAAGTCTACGATTTCCAAGGCGTTCCCTACTGGTACGACCCCAACCACCCAAACTACGGCGTCTACCGCTTTAAAACTGGCTTCAACGGGCGCTTAGCCGTCTATGCCGGTGAATTCGTGCAGGTATTCTCCAGACGTTACAAGGCCGCCTTTGACCATGCGCTGCGGTGCGTGGGGTATCAGAAGCTCCTCTAAGACCTTGGGGCCTGATGGGTACTGAGTTGGCTTGTCACAGGTTTTCAGCCCTCTATAAATGAAAAGAGCCGCGGGAGTTTACTCCTTGCGGCTCTTTTTGCGGCTTATTCTTGGGGTGAATTAGTCCCGGTATTCCTCCATCTCATAAGCTTCCAATATGTCGCCCTGCTTGATGTCTGAGAACCGCTCCAGGGTGATGCCGCAGTCGTAGCCGTCGGCTACCTCCCGCACATCGTCCTTGAAACGGCGCAGAGAGGCGATTTTGTCGTCCGCCACAATGATGCCGTCCCGAACCACCCGAACCTGAGCGCTGCGGGTGATCTTTCCGCCCACCACATGTCCGCCGATGACAATGCCCACGTTGGAGATTTTGTAAGTTTCCCGGCACTCGGCCCGGCCCAGGAATACCTCCCGGTATTTGGGAGCCAGCATGCCCTTCATGGCGCTCTCAATCTCCTCGATGCAGTCATAGATGATCCGGTACAGGCGCATATCCACGCCGTCCCGTTTGGCGTTCTCTTCCGCTACCGGATCCGGCCGGACGTTAAAGCCCACAATAATGGCGTTGGAAGCATTGGCCAGCATCACGTCGCTCTCGCTGACCGCGCCTACCGCCCCATGGATAATGTGTACCCGCACTTCCTCGTTGGAGAGCTTTTCCAAAGACTGGCGCACCGCCTCTACGGAGCCCTGCACATCCGCTTTGACGATAATCTTCAGTTCCTTCATGTCCCCTTCCTTCATCTGCTCAAAGAGATTGTCAAGGGTAACCTTGGTCTGGGCCCGGAAGACCTCTTCCTTCTGCTCCGTGAGGCGCTGCTCTACCAATTCTCTGGCCAGACGCTCGTCGGATACGGCGTCAAAGGTGTCGCCTCCTACGGGCACGTCTCCCAGACCCGTAATCTCTACCGGCACAGAGGGCCCCGCCTCCTGGACCCGGCGGCCTTTATCGTCCATCATGGAGCGCACCCGGCCTACCGTGGCTCCGGCCACAATGGTGTCCCCCGCGTGAAGCGTACCGTTTTGCACCAGCACTGTGGCGATGGGGCCCATGCCCTTGTCCAACCTCGCCTCCACCACCGTGCCCTTGGCAGCCCGGTCTGGGTTCGCTTTCAGCTCCATCATATCGGCAGTGAGGATAATCATCTCCAATAGGTCATTGATGCCCTCTTTGGTGTGGGCGGACACAGGAATACAGGGAGTGTCGCCGCCCCACTCCTCGGGCACCAGCTCATACTCGGTAAGCTGCTGCTTGACCCGGTCCGGGTCGGCTCCCACCTTATCCATCTTATTGATGGCCACAATAATGCTGACCCCCGCCGCTTTGGCGTGGTTGATGGCCTCTACGGTCTGGGGCATGATGCCGTCGTCTGCGGCCACTACCAGCACGGCGATGTCCGTCACCTGCGCGCCCCGGGCCCGCATGGTGGTAAAAGCCGCGTGGCCGGGGGTGTCCAGGAAGGTGACGTCCCGGTCGCCCACCTTCACCCGGTAGGCACCGATGTGCTGGGTGATGCCGCCGGCCTCCCCTTCTGTAACATTGGAGTGGCGGATCACGTCCAGAATAGAGGTCTTGCCGTGGTCCACATGGCCCATGACCACCACCACAGGGGCCCGAGAGACCAGGTTGGCCTCGTCGTCCTCGCTGTCGTCGATGATCCGCTCTTCAATGGTGACTACCACTTCCTTCTCCACCCGGGCATGGAACTCGTCGGCAATCAACACGGCGGTATCAAAATCAATGGTGTCGTTGATGGCGGCGAACACGCCCAGGCCCATCAGCTTTTTGATGACCTCCGGGGCGGAGACCTTCAGCCGCAGGGCGAACTCGCCCACGGTGATTTCCTCCGGCACCTCGATGGTAATATGCTTTGCCTTGCGCTCCATGGCAATCCGGCGCAGGCGCTCGGCCTCGGTCTCCCGCTTGCCCCTTCTCTGCTGGCCCCGGCGCTGCTGGTTGCGGTTGGTAAATTTCTGCTTGGTAACCACGCTGTCCTGCCGGGTGCCGGCCTTCTGATCCGCCAGCCGGTCATATTTCTCGTTGTACTTATCAATATTTACATTGCTGGAACGGGTATCCACCACCCGCCGGGTGGGCTGTTTGGGCTCCTGGGGCTTTGGCTGCTCTGGTGCCTTTGCCTGCTCCGGGGCGGTTTTAGGCTCCTGCTGCCGCTTAGCGGCGGCGTTCTGAGCGGCGGGACGGTTATGATTTCCGCCGCCATTTCGATTGTTCCCGCTCTGCCCCTGCGCCTGCTTCTGCTGGGGTTTCTTTTCCCCTTTCTGGGCCGTTTTCGCCGCCGGCTTCTGAGGCTCCGGGGCAGGCTGGGGCTCTGGCGCTTCTTCTGCCCGCTGGGCAAAATACGAATCAAAATTCTCCATATTCCGCTGTTGGGTAAACTCCTCCAGCACCAGGTCCAGCTCCCGCTCCTCTAGGGCGGTCATATATTTTTTGGGTTCCGGAAAATATTTTGCCAGAACGTCGATGACCTCCTTATTGGTGATGTTCAGGTCTTTGGCAACTTCCCGTACACGGTATTTTATCATCATATGGCTTCATCCTCCTTTTTCCGCTTCATGTGTTCCATCTCTTTCAGCGCCGCCTGGGCAAAGCCCTGGTCGGTGACCGCCAATACGCCGGCTCTTACCCCGCAGGCCCGGCTTAGCTCCCGCATCTCTGTTTCCAGCCGGACAGCCGGTATGCCGGCCCTTTTCGCCTCATAGCAAAGGTTCTTGTAGGTTTTAGGGGAGACATCCCTTGCGGCCAGCAGCAGCGCGGCCCGGCCCTCTTTAGCGGCCCCGGCGCAAAGGTCAAAGCCCGCCGAAAGCCTCCCAGCCTTCTTAGCCAGCCCCAAAAGGGAGAGCAGCTTATCCATCCTTGGTCAATTCCCCCTCCAGCTTTTCGTATATTTCATCTGGGATCTTGCAGGAAAAGGCTCGCTCCAGACGTCTGGCCTTCCGGGCCTTTTGCAGGCATTGGGGATCCCGGCAGATATAGGCCCCCCGCCCCGGTTTTTTCCCGGTAAGGTCCAGGCTGATCTTGGGTTCTGCCTCCGGGGCCTCCGGCTTTTCCGGGGCCTTCACCACCCGAACCAGTTCCTTTTTCGGTTTCATTTCCCCGCATCCCGTACACATCCGCATAGGTATCTTTCTCTGGCGCATGGCCTTGTGCCACTCCCCTTTCCCTGTTTCCTTCGCGCCGCTTTCTTTAGCTGTTCGATAGAGGCTTTCCCGCCTTTCTGGCATAGGGCGGCGTTTCAAAATTTTTCTAATGGAAGCCGGCTCTTATTCCTCGCCGTAGAAACCGCTTTCAGGCTTGATATCAATTTTCCAGCCGGTGAGCTTGGCGGCCAGACGGGCGTTTTGGCCTTTGTTGCCAATGGCCAGGGACAGCTGGCTGTCCGGCACGGTCACCTTGCAGGCCCGGACGCCGGGGTCTTCGGAGACCTCTACAGAGAGCACGGTGGCCGGGGACAGGGCGGCGGCAATGAATTTCTGCGGGTCCTCGCTGTACTCCACAATATCGATCTTCTCGCCGCCCAGTTCCTCCACAATCTCATTGACCCGGGCCCCCCTGGCGCCAATGCACGCGCCTACCGCGTCCACGTCCGGGTTATGGCTCAAAACGGCCAGCTTGGTCCGGGAGCCGGCCTCCCGGGATACAGCCTTGATTTCCACTGTGCCGTCGTAAATTTCCGGCACCTCGGTTTCAAACATGCGTTTTACCAGATCCGGGTGGGTCCGGGAAATAATGGCTTTGGGTCCCTTTTCGGTCTCTCTTACGTCAACTACATAAACCTTTATGTAGTCGCCCTCTTTGATCCCTTCTTCCCCGATCTGCTCATTCTTCGGCAGCACCGCCTCCGCCTTGCCAATCCGCAGGGAGAGAGCCCCGGTCCTAGGGTCGATCCGCTCCACCAGACCGCTGACCAGCTCCTGATGCTTGCTTTGGAATTCCTGCATCATCTGGCCCCGCTCGCTGTCCCGAATGCCTTGACGGATAATGTTCCGGGCCGTCTGGGCGGCCACCCGGCCGAACTGCTTGGTGTCCAGCTTAATGCCCACCGTGCCCCCCACTTCCGCCATGGGAGAAATCTCTCTGGCCGCCTCCAGGAGCAGTTCGCGGTTGGGGTCCTCCACCTCCTCGCAGACAGTCTTTTGCAGATATACCTCAAACTTCCCCTTGGCCGGGTCTACCTCTATCTCCACTTCTTCGTTTCCGTAGTTGTTCTTACAGGCCGTGGCAATGGCCTTTTTAATCTTATCCAGCATAAAATCCACCGGAATTCCCTTTTCTTTCTCCAAAAGGGTCAGCGCCAAAAACAGCTCCTCATTCCCCTGCTGCTCGGGTTCCTTTTTCTTCTTGCGTACCATTTTTCCAAACCACTCCTTGCAGTTAATTTGCGCAAAGGCCGTGGGGACTTTGTCCCCACACCCCTACCACTTTTGAAAAAGTGGACAAAACTTT
>CANONE010000026.1 GCA_947567585.1 uncultured Clostridia bacterium
GTCCTTGAACAGATCGAGCGCTTCGAGCGTTCCTTTCAAAAAATCATTTTCCTTTCCAACAAATAATGACCGTAGTGTTTTCGAACTCCAGCTTGCTTCCGCTTGATGAAGCGGCATCCCTCCCTGTATATAAATTTTCGTTCCGCAAACAGCTAAAATAAATCTTTGCTAATTGTTTTCGGAACTATATTTTTATTTTATCACATAAAACCACGAGAATAATTCTCCAAAAGAAATATAACTGGATTTTACCTTTTTCATTTTTTAAGTTGCCAATGAATCTCCCGGTTGCCCTTTACAAAACACGGCAAATCATGTAAAATAGGAAAAGAAATTTCTACTTATGGGGACGGAGGTTTTTTCATTGAAAAAAGACTTGCCCAACGACGCCATTGCCGCCTTGTGTTTGGAGCTCTCCATGCTGCTCCACGCCGGGGTGGGCATGGGGGACGGTTTGGCCCTGATGTCTCAGGACTGCGCCGCCCAGGATAAGGACATGCTTAACGATATGGCCAATTTGGTGGACTGCGGACAGCCCCTCTCAGCCGCTATGCGGGAAGCCGGCGTTTTCCCGGCTTATGTCTGCGGCTTGGTGGAGGTAGGGGAGCAGTCCGGCCGGGTAGAGGAGGCGCTGCGCTCTTTGTCCGCCTATTATGAGGACAGGGCCCGGATGGACCGGCGGATTCGCAGCGCGCTTTTGTATCCGGCGGTGATGCTGGGACTGATGCTGGTAGTGATCACGGTACTGCTGGTCCAAGTACTGCCTATTTTTAACGATGTGTACGCCTCTTTAGGGGGCAGCCTGACGGGCATTGCCGGCGGGCTTTTAGCCCTGGGTCGCTGGCTGGGGATGGCCATGCCGGTTTTGCTGGCTCTGCTGGTACTGGCGGCGGCGCTCTGCCTGTTGTACGCTTTGGCCGGCGGATTTCGGGAGAAGGCCCGGAGCCTTTGGCGGGGAAAGCGGGGAGACAAGGGGATTTCCCGGCAGCTTAATACAGCCCGGATCGCGCAAGCGCTGGCTATGGGTATGGCCAGCGGCCTGCCCATGGAGGACGCCGTGGATTTGGCCGGGGGCCTGATGGCTGGGACGCCTGCCGCCCAGGAACGCTGTAAGGACTGCCGGGGCCGCTTGGACAACGGAGAGGGCCTCTCCGCCGCCATGCGGGAAAGCGGTCTGCTGCCCGCTTCTCAATGCCGCCTGTTGGAATTGGGGCAGCGCTCGGGGGCGGGGGACACTGCCATGGAGAAGATCGCCCGGGACCTGTCCGAAGAAAGCGAGGCCGCTTTGGAGGAAAGGATCAGCCGGGTGGAGCCCGCTTTGGTGCTGGTGTGTTCCCTGCTGGTGGGGCTCATTCTGCTGTCTGTGATGCTGCCGCTGATGGATATTATGGCGGCCATCGGCTAAGAGGGCGGGCCTATGGCAAAGACGGAGCCGGTGTGGAGCAGGCTGCTGCGGAATATTCTGCTGCCTCTGGGAGCTTTGGCGGTGGTGGTGTTTTTTGCGGGGGCCGTGGAAAGCCTGGATAAAGGGAACGCTGAAAAAGGAATAAGCCAGCTGGAAGAGGCCCTTCGCCGGGGCTGCGTGGCCTGCTACGCGGCAGAGGGCGCCTATCCCCCCAGCCTTGCGTATTTGGAGGAGCACTACGGGGTCCAGGTGGATGGCTCCCGCTACGCTGTATACTATATGGCGCAGGGGGAAAACCTGATGCCTGAGATCACGGTGCTGGAGAGATCATGAGGAAAACGACCATAAAACATAACATAGACAGCCTGGCGGCCCTGCTGCTTTTTGCGGTATTTGCCGCCAGCGTGCTGGCCGTTTTGCTGACAGGCGCCAGAGCCTACCGGGGCATCACCCTAAGGGACCAAAGCGCCTACAACGCCAGAACCTGCGTGCAGTACATTGCCCAGCGGGTGCGGCAGTCGGACAGCCTTTACGGTGTCACAGTGGAAGATTTTGGAGAAGGCCAAGCGCTGGTCTTGGGAGCGGGGGAGGAGTATATCACCCGCATTTACTGCTATAACGGTTACCTGATGGAGCTTTACAGCCAAGCCGGCATGGACCTGGGCCCCGAGGCGGGAGAAAAAATAATAGAAGTCGCTGCTGTGAGCATGTCGTTAGATAAGGGTGCGCTGCATGTGGAGGTGCAGAACCTGGACCAAGACGGGGAAACCCGCCGGGATTCCCACCTGACTCTGTCCCTGCGCAGCGGACGCCGCTCAGAAGGGTAGGGAGCCCTTTTGGCGGGGAGGAAATCAAGGGGAGTACCGGTTGGGCCGGGAGCGAAAAAGAAGGCTTTACTTATTTTTACCCGCAGGAAACGGGGCGCTGGCTGCGGCCTCCCGATGTTTTTAAAAAGCTGGAAAGGAAGTTGCTATGAAGAGCAAAGCGCCGCTGGTGATGATGGAGCAGATGGTGATGATTTTGGTGTTCGCGCTGGCCGCGGCCTTGTGTCTGCGGGCCTTTGTGCTTTCGGACAGCATGTCCAAGGAGAGCGAACGCCGGGACCGGGCTGTTTTGTTGTGCGAGAATCTGGCCGAGGATGTCAAGAACAGCGCCGGCAGTATGCAAAAGGAATATGCCGCCCTAGCGGCGGACGGAGCCTCTCAGAGCGACCCTATCCTATATTACTATGACGGGAAAGGCCGGCGGACAGAAGGCCCCGCCGTATACCGGCTGGAGGTTGAACCCGTGGAGGTTGAGGAAGGCTTAGCGCCCTATCTGGGGAAAGCCGTGGTGCGGGCTTTGGATGAAGAGAGCGGAAAAGAGCTGTTTAACTTAGAGTTCGCATGGCAGCGGTAAGGGGAGGCAGGACATATGCAAAAGCGGGATAAGAGCAGGTTTTCGCCGCCGGCATTGGGAGGCAGCTCCCTGCTGGTGGTGTTTGCGGTGCTGTGCCTGACGGTGTTTGCGCTGCTTGGGCTGTCCACTGTCCGGGCGGACGGCAGGCTGGCGGAGGCCGCCACAGAGGCGGTGTCCGCTTATTACCGGGCGGACGCCGAAGCCCAGGAGATTTTAGCGCGGCTTCGCTCTGGCACAATGCCGGAGGGCGTGCAGGAAAACAACGGCATATACGCATTTACCTGCGCCATATCTGAAACCCAGCAGCTGGAAGTGCAGGTGCGGGTAGAGGGCGGCGGGTACAACGTCCTCCGTTGGCAGGCCGCGCCCACTGAAGAATGGGAAACTGACGGCCACCTTACCGTCTGGGACGGTGAATAATATGGAAAAGTATGCCGGCTGCCAGGCCAGTCCGCCAGAAATTCCAAGAAAAGCGAAAGCGGAATAAAAAAGTTTTTTACCACTTAAAAGCGGTAGACGCGGGGCGGGCGTCTGTCAGTGAGAGCAAGCCGTGTACCGGCCGAGCCGGCAGACAAGGCCAAAGTCCCGCGACCTTTATAATCTCACCAGGAGGAATCATGGAAGCGAACACACAGATTACAGACTACTTAAAGCGGGCGGTAGAGGACGGCGCCTCCGACCTGTTTATTGTAAGCGGCAGCCCGGTGTGCGAGAAGAAGGAAAAGCGCCTGGTACGCATGGACGACAATATGCTTTTACCCGACGACACCCAGCGGCTGATAGACGGTCTCTATAAGCTGGCCAAGCGCCCCATGGACCGTTTTCAGCAGCGGGGCGACGATGACTTTTCCTGCGCTGTGCGGGGGCTGGCCCGCTTCCGTATAAACACCTACCGGCAGCGGGGCTCCATGGCGGCGGTGGTGCGGGTAGTGGCATTTGAAATCCCCAATTGGCTGGCGCTGGGAATCCCCGCCCAGGTAATGGATTTGGCGGAGCTGAACAGCGGCATGGTGTTGGTTACCGGCACGGCGGGCAGCGGAAAATCCACCACCCAGGCATGTATTATCAATCGGATCAACCAGGAGCGGGAGGCCCATATTATCACCCTGGAGGATCCCATTGAATACCTGCACCGAAACCAGAAGAGCATTGTCAGCCAGCGGGAGGTGGCCATTGACACAGAGGACTACCTTTCCGCGTTGCGGGCCTGTCTGCGGCAAGCTCCGGACGTGATGCTGGTGGGGGAGATGCGGGACCATGAAACCATCCGCACGGCTATGACGGCCGCCGAGACCGGGCACCTGCTGATTGCCACTTTGCACACCAAGGGGGCTGTGAATACCATTGACCGCATTGTGGACTCCTTCCCCAGCGGACAGCAGGGACAGGTACGGGTGCAGCTCTCCATGGTGCTGCGGGCGGTGGTATCCCAGCAGCTGCTGCCGGGTATCAACGGCGAACTGACGCCGGCTTTTGAAGTGATGCACATGAACAGCGCCATTCGCAGCCTGATCCGAGACAGTAAAACCCACCAAATTGACAGCGCCATTGCCGCTGGCGGCGCAGAGGGAATGATTACCATGGATCAGTCCATCTTAAAGCTGTATAAAAGCGGTTCTATCTCTAAGGAAACCGCCCTCAACTATGCGGAAAACCCGGACCAGATGGGGCGCAGGCTGTAAATTCCCGGAAGCCATGCTTTCCGCCCGTCTCAGATATTGCCGCCAGGCGGGCAGCGGGTTTCCATTTGGAAAATAGGACTGCGGAGTTAGTAATAGTAAGAAAAAGGGCCAAGCTTTCCTTCTTGAAAGCCTGGCCCTTTTCTATTGGGGAGATATATTAGAATAGGTTTTCTTCGTGATAATTCTTTCCGTCTCCGATGTATTTCATAATCTTATCGCTGCTGTTAGAAGTAGAGGCGAAGGTGGGGTCCATCCGCTGCCAAGCCTTCCCGTCAAAGTAGACAGCCGCGTTTACCCAGCCGGAGCCCTCGGACCATACGCTGATCCAAGCGTGATAGGCTTCGCCCGCATGGCCGAATATCAGCTTGCAGGGGACGCCTTGGCTGCGGAGCATACCGGCCATCAGAGAGGCATAGTCAAAGCAAATGCCCTTTTTCTGCTTAAGCACATCGTCCAAATCCGGCACATAACCGGTCTGCACAGTAGCGGCCCGCTGCTTGTCATAGGTCAGGTTGGAAATAACGTACTCGTAGATCTTCTCTACCTTCTTCATGGGGTCCGCCTCGTTGCCAGCCAGCTTTTCCGCCAAAGCCACGGCGTTGGGGGCGCTTTCGTAGTCCACATACTGATTGGGCCGCAGGAAGGGGGCGAACTCATCTGTCAAGGTTACCTGAAACTCTACGGAAGCGGCTACAGCATATTTTTTGCCGCTAGTGTTTTCGTAAACCTTTACGGTGTAGCCGCCATTGCCGCCTACCAGGGGGAACGTAAACCACTCGCCCGGGGTAATGTCGTAGATATACTCGTCTACCGGGTTGGTAACCTTAACCCGGGTGCGCTTGGATGTCTGGGCGGTAAACTGAGCCATGACATAGCCGTCCTTGGTATTGGAGTAGTCGATGACCGCTTTGTCGGTCTTTTCCACCAGCGTACCGGAGGCTTGGGGCATCAGGTGCTTGCTGATGGCGGCCGGCCCGGCGGCCAGGGCGATCACCTCGTCGCTTAGCTCCACCTCTTCATCCATAGGCGTTACGTCCACATAAGCCTCGCTGTCCACCGCCACAGAGGCAGTGCTGTTTGATGAAGGGATTTCTTCGGTCTGCGCACAACCGGCCAACAGCAGGGCGGCCAGCAGCGCAGGGAGGATATACCTCATTTTTTTTAGCATAAAAACCACGTTCCTTTCTCTCTCTGCTTAGGTTTCCTTTATGGTCTAGAGTAAGTATAGCACAGTCTTTTGGAAAATGGAAGTACTTTTTGCAAATTTTCTTTCAAAATTTTATTTTTTCGTAACCGGCAAGTGCGATAACCCCCCTTTTAGGGACACTGCCCCCAAACATCAATCGCTTCCATACTAGCGACCGAAATTTTCTATGTTACTTTTTGCGGATTTTGTAGATACTTTTAGCTCAATATACCGCATGCAGCATTTTTTTAAACTCCTCCACCGTCATGGGGGAGCGGTAGATGGTGGCGTCATCCGGATAGTGAAAGTCAAGAAAATGCCCGTTCATGTCCACAATGGCGGCGGTTTTTTGGCCTTCGCGGGTTACCTCCAAAAGGTAGTCGGGATAATAGGCAAATAGGGAGATGTCCTTGTCCAGGGGCTGGGCGTTGTCCAGAATGGCGGCGAAGTCCTCAATGCGCCGGCGGTTTTCCTGCGTGCTGGCATTTAAGTGCAGCAGCTTGATTTGCAGGCCGCAGCCTTGGGACAAATCCAGCTGTAGGGAGTTGGGGGCTGAACAGCCTGTTAAAACAATCGCCAGCAGCAGGGCGCAAAATAATTTTCTCATGCCGGTCTCCTTTATCCGAATAATTGCCATTATTTTACCTGATTTCCACAAAAAAGTCAAGAAATCTACTGAATCCGCCGAAGTTTTCCCCCACAGGAGCACCGGTACCGCCAGGGGGACTTCACCGCTTTCGACATGCGCATTCTCCCAATGCGGGCCCCGCAGCTTTGGCATTCCAATATATATTTTATTTCTTCATGCCGCAGAGGTTCCGCTTCTCCCTCCACAGGCACAGTGCGCTGAATGGCGTACCCCAGGGCGGTTCCAGCCTGCCGCGCATAGGTTTTCCAGCGCTCCCCGTGGTTCCGGCACCCGGGGCAGGTGTGAAGCAGCTCGTGGGCCAGAGTTTCCCGCAGCAGCTGGGGGCGGTCCAGCAAAGAGGCGGACACCTCAATCACATGCCCGCCGGAAACATAGTAGCAGCAGCCCAGACGCCGCTTGGCCCGGGTGTTGACCCGGAGAACCGGGTCAATTTTTTTGGACACAGGAATCCCCAGTCCCAGTAAAGCCTGCCGTGTCTCCTCCAAAAGCGCGTTCAGCTGCTCCTGCGTCATAAGAATCACCTCTCGCCTATTATATCCGTATCCGGCGATTCACGCAACCCCCAGCGCCTCATGGACGGCAAAGCCAACGGCTCCGCCCGCCAAGACAGCGGTGGGGACCAGCTAAATTCGGATCATGAAAGCTTTGTCCGGCCTTTCAAAGGCGGCGGGCTGCAGGGCGGCGCCCTACGGCTTTTCCTGCTGCTTCTTGATGATCATCTGCTTGCCGTCTGTGCGGGCGGTCATAATAAACACCTCCGAGAGCTCCGCGCCCTGGTGTTTAAGCTGGTCCCGCAGCCAGACGGGGTCGTGGCCGCAGAGCTTTAAAGAATTCTGGGAGATTTGTCCGTCGCTGATGACCACCACCTCCAAAGCCTCCGGCGGGGCTTTTACCCCGGCCTGCTTGGGTGTGAGGGAGTCGGCGGCGGACTTTTTCAGCACGCTCATTCTTCCGTTGGTTTCAATAATGGCATAGGCCACATCCTCCAGGGCAAAAGCCCCGGCCTGGCGCAGCTCTTCGAACAGGTCCTCGGTACTCATCCGCAGGCGGCGCATTTGCCGCTGCAGGACTTGGCCGTCTTTAATAACCACAATGGGATTGCCGCATACCGCTTGGCGGAACTTCCCGCTTTTCAGCATAAAAAGTGCCACGACGATTTCACAGGCCACCAGCACCACCATGGGGATCAGGCCGTTCCACAGGGGCTCGTTGTGCTGCTGGATGGGCATCACCGCCAGCTCGGAAATGAGGAGCGTAACCACCAGCTCGGAGGTTTGCAGCTGGCTGATCTGTCTTTTTCCCATAAGCCGGACGCTGATGAGAATGGCCGCGTACATAATCAAAGTGCGTATTAGAGATATCAGCATCGAATCCCTCTTTCTCTTTACAACAATATACTGGTTATTATCCCACGAGGTTTGCGGGTTTATCCCGTATATTTTCTTTTCCGCCGGTGAAACTATGGCAAAAGGAATTCGCGGAAAATGGAGGCGCGGCCGGTGGAGAAGGTATCAAAGGTTTTATCAGAGAATGTGGAGTACCTGCAAAATGAATTTAAGAACGCCATGGACTTTATGGCGCGCAAGCTGGATCTTTCCGGCACGGAGGCCGCGCTGTTTGCCCTGGACGGCCTGGTCAGCAAGCAGACGGTCACACTAAGCATTTTAAATCCGCTGATGGAGGCGGGGAAGATCCCTGGCAGCGGCTCGGACCAGCTGACATATATAGAAAAGGCGGTTTTAGGGGCGGTGGAGCAAAAGCACGAGGCCCAGATGGAGCAGATCCTCCTGCTGCTGATGAGCGGGTTCGCGGTGCTGTGCCTGGACGGCTGCCCGGAGGCGTTGGTCTTCGGCGTCCAGGGATTTGAGACCCGGGGCCCCGACGAGCCTCAGAACGAGGTGATGCAGCGGGGGGCCAAGGACGGTTTTACCGAAAGCTACCAGAACAATATCTCCATGATCCGCCGGAGGATGAAGACCACCGCCCTGAAATTTGAGAAAGCGGAAGCCGGCAGTAAAAGCCATACGCCCCTGGCGCTGTGCTATCTGGAGGGGGTGGCCAGCCCCATCATTTTGGAGAAGATCCGCCAAAGGCTGAAAAGCTATGATCTGGACACAGCCCTGGGGGCGGGGTATCTGGTAGGGTTTCTGGACCGGGGCGGCGTATTCAGCGGCGTGGGGATGACCGAGCGCCCCGACGTGGTGTGTGGAAAAATTGAAGAGGGCCGGGTGGCTATTCTGGTAGAGGGCACCCCCAGCGCCCTTTTGGTGCCTTTCCTTTTTGTGGAAAACTTCCAGACTCTGGACGACTATCTGACCCGCCCCTTTTACGGGACTTTTATCCGTTGGCTCAAATATGTCTCCTTCTTTCTCAGCGCCTTTCTGCCGGGGCTCTATGTGGCCATTGCCACCCATCACCCGGAAATGCTGCCGGAGGCATTGCTCCTGAAAATTGCCGAGGCCGAGTCTCAGACGCCCTTTCCCGTGATGGCGGAAACCCTGATCCTCTATTTCCTCTACGAGGTGCTTCGGGAAGCGGGGCTTCGGGCGCCCCGGTCCCTGTCGGCCACGGTAAGCATAGTGGGGGGCCTGGTGATCGGGGACACAGCGGTGTCGGCGGGGTTGGTCAGCGCCCCTTCCCTGATGGTGGTGGCGCTGACGGCTATCGCGGGCTACGCCGTACCCAGGCTATATGAACCCCTGGCGCTTTTGCGGCTGGCGTTTCTGCTTTTGGGGAATTTTTTAGGCGTGTGGGGTGTAATGATCGGCCTGGTGCTGCTTTTGATGGACCTCTGCGGTACCGACAGCTTCGGCGTACCCCTGCTAAGTCCGGCTTCCCCCTACAATGGGCGGCTGGCGTTTCGGGATGTGTTTGTCCGGGCGGGCTGGCGGCGTTTGGCCAAGGGTCAAGCCCAGGTCCAGGACATGCCCGGCAGCCGGGAGATCGGAGAATAAGGAGGAGAGTATGGAGCGGACGAATATCAGCGCGGCGCAATTCTTTATTGCCATGTTTGTCTCCCGGGTGGTGGTTACCATTACCCTAAATGCCCAATATACCGGGGGAGAGAACCTTCTGGACAACATTTTCTCCTATCTGCTGGCCATGCTGCTGGGGCTTTTCATTGCGCTGCCTGTGTGGCTGGCGCTGCGCCGGGGCGGGGGCTGCGTACCGGAGCAGGCCATGGCCCGAATGGGCGCCATAGGAGGGGCGGTTCCTGTTCTGTACGGACTCTATTTCGTGATTTCGGGGGGAGCCTCTCTGGCCTTATTCGAGATCTTTTTGCTGGATACTGTGAACCCGGATTTTTCCGCTGGCCTGGTGGTGGCGGCTTTGCTGGCGGTGGCTCTTTACGGGGCCCTGCGGGGCGTTGAAACCGCCGCACGCTGCGCGGTGTGTGTGTTCGCGGTGCTGCTGCTGGGCTGCGGGCTGGTGTTCTTTCTAGTGGCGGGCCGGTTTCGGGCGGAGAACCTGGAGCCGCTGTTTTATAACGGGCTCTCCCAGACCGGGGAAGGCGTGCTGCTGTTTTTGGCCAGGACCTCTCTTTTCGCGGACATGGCGGTGCTGCTGCCCCAGGTGAAGGGCCGGAAAAAGCTGGGGCTGGCCTCCTGGATGCTGGGTACCGCTGGGTTTATCATCTTGATGATTTTACTGATAACCGGATGCCTGGGCCGCTACGCGTACACGCAGAATTTTCCGGTGTATGTGCTGGCCTCCCTGACAGAGGTGAGGTCCCTACAGCGGTTGGACGCGATTTTTACCGGGGTATGGATGATGGGGCTGATTGTCAAGCTCTCGTTCGATTTATATGCCTGCCGGGTATGCTATTTTTCTATGACCAAAAAGAAAGAGCCCAAGTGGGCTCTCTGGGTGACGGCCGGGGCCGTGCTGGTTTTGGCTCTGTGTACCGCCCGGTGGGACGCTCTGCGGGGCGCAGTGCTGAATACGGCGTTTTTGTTCTGGTGTACGGTGATTACAGGCGCGGGCCTGCCGCTTCTGGTGCTGGCGGCGGGGCGGCCCGGGAAAGGAGCCAAGTAAATGGGACCTATGAAAAAAAGACTGGCCGTTTTTCTGGCGGTCATAGTGTTTCTCAGCCTTTCCGGCTGCGGATACCCAGAGCTTTACGAGCGCATTCTCATCCACGGCATCGGGGTGGACCTGGCGGAGAATGGCTACCGGGTAACGGTGCGCGCGTCGTCCTCTGTGGAAGAAGACGGGGAAGAGTTATTCACCGCCGAAGGCCCCACTGTGCTGGAAGCGCTTTCGGAGCTGTCTCTTTCCACTGGCCGGGAGCCCTTTTATGCCCACAACTATCTGGTAGTTTTTGGGATGGACTGCGCCCGCCAAGGCTTAGAGGACTGCCTCGACTTCTTTATCCGCTACTACAACACCCGCCCGGCGGTATCGGTGTTTTTAGCCCAGGGTACGGCGGAAGAGCTGCTTTCCACCGGGAAAGATGGAAGCCTGATGAAGATGAGCGAGCTACAGTCCTTGGGAAGCGGCGGGCGGCTTAACGGCCTGGTAGCGGATGTAGAGCTCTTGGACTTTGTCAATGGCGTGTTGAAAGAGGGGGGCTCTCCGGTGCTGCCGGTGCTGCGCCCCACACAGGAGGGAGCCCAAGCTGTGGGCGCCGCCTATTTCCAGGGGTACCGGCTTCGGGGGCTGCTCTCTCCGGAGCAAACCCGGGGATATCTGGCGGCGGTAGGAAAGCTGGAACAGGGGGAACTGGCCGTCTCCAACCCGGAAACCGGCGGCGCGACTCTCAGCATCCGTAAGGCCCGGGGGGAAATCCGCCTGGGCCCGGAAAGAGAGACGCCGGCGTTTCTGCTGCGGATCTCTTTAGAGGCGGACTTGAGCTCGGTTTCCCAGGCGCCTAAAGGCCAGGAGGAACTGTACAGAACCTTGGAGCAGGCCGCCGAAGAGCGCCTGCGGGGTCAGACAGAGGCAGCTTTGCGGCAGGCCGTAACAGAGGATGGCTGCGATATTTTTGGCTTTGGGAATCTTCTTTACCGCAAGCGTCCGGAGTTTTGGCGGGAAAACGGGGGAAATTGGCGGCAGCTTATGAGTCAGAGCCAGTATGAAATACAGGTAGAGGTAAAGGTACGGCGGCTGGAGCAGGAGAATCTGAAAAGGTTGAGCTAGAGGTCAATATAGATATTATAATGAATCAGCCAGTAGTTAATCTGGATTAGGTAAGCCAAGAGCTGCGGGCCTGCCATCAGCTGGCCGAACCAGGGTTTGCCGTAGTCGAAGGATTCTGTTAACAGAGCCTGAGCCGCCTTCTGGGAGAGAAGCTTGTGAATAGGCTGCAGGCTGTCCCCCAGAATGTAGCGGAGCCTCTGCTTCAAAATAGCCTCGTAGCCGGGGTTATGGGTTTTGGGGTAGGGGCTTTTTTTCCGGAACAGGACGTCTTCCGGCAGCAGGCCCTGGGCGGCGTCCCGCAAAAGGCCCTTGGTAACGCCGCCGGGGCATTTGTATTCCCAGGGAATATTGAAAACGTACTGGGCGATGCGGTGGTCGCAGTAAGGGACCCGGACCTCTAAGCCGCTCCACATGCTGCACCGGTCCTTTCTGTCTAAAAGCGTGGACATAAACCACTTGACATTGAGATAGGATATATCCCGCATCCGGGCCTGCTGCGGGGTTTCCTGAGCAAGATGGGGCACGGCTTTCAGAGATTCCTGAAGCCGCCCGCTTACATATTCCTCCATCCCCAGTTCCGCGCGCAGCTCGGGCTTTAAAAGGGACTGGCGGTGGTCCAGGTTATTGCTCCAGGGGAAATGGGCCCCGTCATACATCTCCTGCCGGTGGAACCATGGGTAGCCGCCGAAAATTTCATCGGCGCATTCCCCGCACAGGGCCACCACATGGTTCTTTTTTACCTGGCGGCAAAAGTGCAGCAGGGAGCCGTCTATGTCCGCCATGCCGGGCAGGTCTTTGGCGATGACCCCGTCAAATAGAGAATCCGCCAGCTGGTCGTTGCTGCAAAGCAGCGTGGTGTGTTCCGTCTGCAAAAGCCCGCTTACCTTTTCGGCCCAAGCCTGGTCCCGGTCCGGCTGGAAGGAGGAGGGCGTGAAGAACTCTTCGTTTCCCTGGAATTCAAAGGAGTAAGTGGAGAGGGTTTCCCCCCGTTCCTTTAGCTCTTTGGCCGCCAAGGCGGTGACCACGCTGGAATCCAAGCCCCCGGACAGAAAGGTGCAGACGGGCACGTCGGAGATAAGCTGGCGGCGGACAGTATCTGATAAGAGCTCCCGGACAATGCGCACGGTATCCTGGTAGCTATCAGTGTGGGGCGCCGCCTGTAAGTCAAAATAGAGCTGGGCGCGGAAGCCCTCCTCATCGAAAAGGGCGAAATGCCCGGGCTTTAGCTCCCGGATTCCCTGAAAGACGCCGCAGCCGGGGCTTCGGGCGGGCCCAAGTCCGAAAATCTCGCAGAGCCCCTCTTTGCCAATGACAGGGTTTACGCCGGGAAACTCAAACAGGCCCTTGATCTCCGAGCAGAAAGCCAAACGGTCGTTCTGAATGGTGTAAAAAAGGGGCTTCACGCCGAAACGGTCCCGGCAGAGAAAGGTACGGTGGCGAAACCCGTCGTCTACGGCAAAGGCGAAGATGCCGTTGAGCTTTTCCGGGCAGGCGGTCCCGTAGCAGAGATACGCGTTCAGCACCACCTCGGTGTCGCAGTCCGTATAGAATGTATATCCCCGGCTTTCCAAATCCGCCCGGAGCTCCGAAGCGTTATAGAGCTCGCCGTTATAGGCGATGGTACACTCTTTTCCCTCCCGGCGCACCGTCATGGGCTGCTGGCCGTTTTGAGGGTCGATGACAGCCAGACGCATGTGGGCCAGGGCGCAGTGGGCGGATACGTGGGCGCCCTGGCCGTCCGGCCCCCGGTGAGAAACCCGCCGGGCCATACGCCGGGCCAGGGCCATCCATAGGTACTTTTCGTCTAACAAGTTGCTGTCGTAGTCGCTAAATCCTGCGATACCGCACATAAAACCAATCCCTTTCCACTGTTTATACGATCTGAGAGACAGCGGCCTGCCATGCTGTCTCTCAAAAAGTATGTTATTTTACGCTTCTTCATTATATGCGGCAAGAGATTCAGATTTCCAGTTTTTCAGTCGAAAGCGGCGGGACGGGGGATAGACCCGCCCATTGCCGGAATTTTTTTGTAATTCCCTGTTGACAAAAGCGGAGGAGCAGTGTATAATCATCAATGGTGTAAAGAGTTTAGCTTTACAGAGGTGCGATATGCCAAAGAATTTGAAGATTTCCTATTTATTGGATTTTTACGGGGATATGCTTACCGGTACCCAGCGGGAGGCGGTGGACGCCTACTATAACCAGGACCTGTCCCTTTCGGAGATCGCCGGGGACCGGGACATCAGCCGTCAAGGGGCCCGGGACGCCATAAAGCGGGCGGAGCAGCAGCTTTTGGAAATGGAGGACCGCCTGGGGCTGGCCAAGCGGTTTCAGGAAATGCAGAAAGCGCTGGCCGCCATTTGCGACTGCGCCCTGGATATCCAAGAGCTTAACGCCCAAAGCGGCGGAGTGGCCGGGATCGACGAGGATGCGGGGCGCATATTGACCCTGGCTCAGGAAATTGCGGACCGGGAGTAGGACTGGCGGCCAGATATAAGTTTTTGTTATAGAGAGGCGAGCGGTATGGCGTTTGAAGGATTGGCGGAAAAGCTTAGCAATTCTTTTAAAAAGCTGCGGGGCAAGGGCAAGCTCAGCGAGGGCGACGTTAAAGAAGCCATGCGCGAGGTGCGGCTGGCGCTGCTGGAAGCGGATGTAAACTACAAGGTGGCAAAAGAGCTTACCTCGAAAATCACGGAGCGGGCGGTGGGGTCCCAGGTGATGGAGAGCCTAACGCCGGCCCAGATGGTCGTCAAGATCGTCAACGAGGAGTTGACGTCCTTAATGGGCGGCAGCGAGGAACGGCTGAAAAGCCCGCCTCATCCGCCGGCCATTATCATGATGTGCGGCTTGCAGGGCGCTGGCAAGACCACCCACGCGGCCAAGCTGGCCTATATGCTGAAAAGCCAAGGACACCGGCCTTTGCTGGCGGCTTGCGATGTGTACCGTCCAGCGGCCATCAAGCAGCTGCAGGTGATGGGCGAGAAGGCGGGAGCCCCGGTTTTTGAGCGGGGGACGCAAGACCCGGTTGAAACGGCCAAAGAGGCGGTGAAACATGCCAAGGACTACGGTCACGATTATTTGCTGATTGACACGGCGGGCCGCTTACAGATAGACGAACAGCTGATGGATGAGCTGCGCCGGATGAAGGAAGCGGTGAGCCCGACGGACGTGCTGCTGGTGGTGGACGCCATGATCGGCCAGGAATCGGTGAATGTGGCGAAGACCTTTGACGAGCTTCTGGATATCACTGGCGTTATCCTCACCAAGCTGGACGGCGATACCCGGGGCGGCGCGGCCCTTTCCATTAAGGCGGTAACCGGCAAGCCCATTAAGTTTGCGGGCACCGGCGAGAAATTGGACGGCCTGGAGGTCTTCCACCCGGACCGGATGGCGGGGCGGATTCTAGGCATGGGGGACGTGCTTTCCTTGATTGAGGACGCCCAGATGCGGCTGGACGAGAAGGCCGCCGCCAAAACCGCCGAACGCTTGATGCACAATAAACTGGATTTAAACGATATGCTGGACCAGTTCCAGCAGGTAAAGAAGATGGGCCCTATCAAGGGGATTCTTTCAAAGCTGCCGGGGATGGGCAATAAGTTGGACGGCGTGGACATTGACGACAGGATCATGGACCGCACTGCGGCGATTATCCTTTCCATGACCCCCTATGAACGCGCGCATCCTGACGCGCTGAACGCTTCCCGCAAAAAGCGGATTGCCGCCGGCTGTGGCCAGAAGGTGGAGGATGTGAACCGTCTGTTAAACCAGTTCCGGCAGACCCAGAAGCTGATGAAGCAGCTGGGCGGGAAAAACGCCAAGAAGATGATGCGCAATATGGGAAACATGGGCGGCGGAATGCCGTTTTAGGAGGGCGCGCCATGGCAAAGATGATACGTATCGGCGAGGTCTGTCTTCTGACTCGGGACGTCCCCCGGCTGGCGGGATTTTACCGGGCGCTGCTGGACGCCCCTGCCGGAGATGACAGAGAAGATCTAAACCATCAGTTTGTATTGACAGAGGAAACCAGTCTGACGGTGATGCGGGACGACCGCCGCCAGGCGGGGCAAAGCGCTGTGCTGGCCTTTACGGTAGGGGACATGGATGCAGCCCTGGAAAAAGTGCTAGGGTTGGGCGCGGAGGTTGTTGAGCGTCCTACGGCACGCCCCTGGGGCGCGGTGAGCATGAGCTTTCGCGACCCGGACGGCAATGCGGTGTATTTTAGGAGCTTTCCCAAAACCAGTTGACCAGGGCGGGACTTCCGCTCTTATCATATAAATTTCAATCATAATGGAGGAAATAATCATGGCAGTAAAAATCAGACTGCGCCGCATGGGCGCAAAAAAGAATCCTTTTTATCGGATTGTGGTAGCGGACTCCCGTTTTCCCAGAGACGGGCGTTTCATCGAGGAAATTGGGTATTATAATCCCATGGAAGAGCCCAGCGTGGTCAAGCTGGACCCTGAAAAGGCCAAGAAGTGGATTGAGAACGGCGCGCAGCCCACTGACACTGTCCGCGATCTCTTCAAGAAGCACGGCATTATCTAATGCGGCATCAATAATTTGGAGGTGAATACAATGCAGGATTTACTCAAAGCAATTGCGTCCGGTCTGGTGGAGAAGCCCGAAGAAGTTTCCGTCACTACCGAGGAGGGGGAAAACGGCATGACCGTGTACCATCTCCATGTAGCTGAGGACGACATGGGCCGGGTAATCGGCAAGCAGGGCCGGATCGCTAAGGCTATCCGCGTCGTTATGCGCGCCGCCGCCACCCGCAACGACATGAAGATCATGGTAGAAATCGACTAACCTGGAATTGGCTGTGAGAGAGCGTTTTTTGGAGGCGGGGAAGCTTGTCCGCGCCCATGGGGTTCGGGGGGAGCTGTGCCTGGAGCCTTGGGCGGATTCGGCGGAATTCCTGCGCCAGGTAAAGGATTTTTACTTTGATCAGGCTGGAACCCGGCCAGCCGGGCTGTTGGCCTCCCGTCCCCACAAGGGGCGGCTGCTGGTACGGCTGCGGGGGGTAGATACCGTAGAAAAAGCGGACGCCCTTCGGGGCAAGGTCCTGTACCTGGACCGGGAGGATATTCATCTGGAACCGGGACGGTACTTTCTTCAGGACCTAATCGGCATGAAAGCGGCCGACGGCCGCACCGGGAAAGAGTATGGCGTTTTGCGTGAGGTGCTCAACACCCCAGCCAACGATGTGTACCGCATTGTGAAGGGGAAGCGGGAGTTCTTGTTTCCTGCGGTAGACCACATGATCCAATCTGTGGACTTTGAAAACGGCGTTATCTGGCTACTGCCTATTCCCGGCATTTTTGACTCGAATGGGGAGGAAGCCTGATGCGGCTGGATATCTTTACCCTGTTCCCAGAAATGTTCCCGCCCGTACTGGATACCAGCATTGTAGGGCGGGCCCGGCGCAGGGGTTACTTGCAGATTTGCCTGCACCAGCTGCGGGACTTTTCTCCCGACCGCCGGGGCCGGGTAGACGACGCCGTTTTCGGCGGCGGGAAGGGAATGCTGCTGGCGGCGGAGCCCTTTGCCCAGGGGCTGGACGCTCTGGAAGAACATCTGGGCCTACGGCCGCATATCATCTATATGTCCCCCAGAGGGCCGGTGCTGAATCAAGCCGCAGCCAGAAAGCTGGCGGGTGAGCCGGCTTTGGCGGTCCTTTGCGGGCATTATGAAGGGGTGGACCAGCGGCTGCTGGAGGAGTACGGCGCGGAAGAAATCTCTATCGGCGACTATGTGCTCACCGGCGGCGAGCTCCCGGCCATGGTGTTGGCGGATACGGTAAGCCGTATGCTGCCGGGCGTACTTTCCGACGAAAGCTGCTTTACCGATGAAAGTCACTTTGCCGGCTTACTGGAATACCCTCAGTATACCCGCCCAGAAATTTGGCGGGGGCGGGCCGTGCCGGAGGTGCTGCTTTCAGGGCATCATGGTAATATAGCGGACTGGCGGCGGCAAGAGGCCCTGGCTATTACCGCCAGGAATAGGCCCGATCTGTATGAAATATTCTTGCATGGCGGGAAATAGCAGAGACTATATGTAGGCGGGAAAGAGATGGATTGCGCATTTCGTAGCCCTTGCTTCTTCTTTATACCACATTTATGTCAAAAAGTTTTAAACATCATGGGTAAGATGCACAAATCGAAAACCGAATATTTTTTGACCTCTGTTCAGGAAAACAAAAATGAAAAATCGTGTTGACGACCGCGAAAAATATGGTATAATTACCTTAAATTCAAAATGTTTTTGGAGCATTTAAAACTTCTGTTCAGAGTTTGACAGGCTGTTTGGATTATTTTTTCAAAGGCAATCCCTGTGAAAGACGGATGGGGAGCAGAGGTGAAAGGCTTCGAAAACAAGCTCTGCGTAAACCTTTAAGCCCCGATTTCAAAATTCTGTAGGAGAGTGAATGTACATGTGCGCAAAGGAAGTTTTGGTCCAGAATCAGGTCGGATTGCATGCCCGCCCGGCAACCTTCTTTATTCAGAAGGCCAACGAGTTTAAATCCTCTATTTGGGTAGAGAAAGAGGAGCGGCGGGTGAACGCCAAGAGCTTGCTTGGAGTGTTGAGCCTTGGCATCGTAGGCGGCGTAACCATTCGTATAATTGCAGACGGCTCTGATGAACAGGAAGCTGTGGACGCGCTGGTAGCACTGGTGAATTCCGGCTTCGCAGAGTAAACTGCACCAAAAAGGCACCGCGTAATGGCGGTGCTTTTTTCTTGATTTCAGAAAGGAGGCGGGAGAGATGGACCCCCAGGAAAAAAAGCGGGAGCTGCGCCGCAAGGCCATGCAGCTGCCCCTGACCCCGGGCGTGTACCTGATGCACAACCAGGCCGGGGAGATCATCTACATCGGCAAGGCCAAGGCCCTGAAGAACCGGGTGAGCCAGTATTTCGGGTCGGAGAAAAACCACGACGCCAAGGTGCGCAAGATGGTGTCCAACGTGGACTGGTTCGAGTATATCCTCACGGACAGCGAGTTCGAGGCCTTCGTGCTGGAGAGCAGCCTCATCAAGCAGCACCAGCCCAAGTATAACATTCTTCTCAAGG
>CANONE010000027.1 GCA_947567585.1 uncultured Clostridia bacterium
GCAAAGATTGTGGACTACACCCGGGACTCGGTGGTGCTGCAGATGGTGGGCAGCTCCCGGAACATTGACGCCTTTATTGAGGTGATGCAGGATTATACCATTCTGGAGATCTGCCGCACCGGGGTGATCTCCCTGGAGCGGGGCAGCACCACCATGGAAAAACGCACGGAAATCTATTGAAAGGACGGCTGGAAAATGGAAATGACATGGAGTGGAAATTGGAACGCTATAAAGCTGCGCTGGCTGGGACACTCCTGCTTTCGAGTGGAGTATGGCGGGTCCGCCGTTGTAATCGATCCCTTTGCCCTTGGCAGTGTGCCGGGGCTTAGAGACATCCAAGAGACAGCGGACGGCGCGCTTTGCAGCCATGAGCATCACGACCACAATTACCGGGAGGGAGTGGAACTCACGGGGAAAGGGGCCGGGATGAAGATAACCCCGCTTGCCTCCTTCCATGACGATACCCAGGGCTCTCAGCGGGGGCCCAACCTCATTCACCTGCTGGAAGCCGGCGGTGTACGGGTAGCCCACATGGGCGACATTGGCTGTATGCCTGCCCCGGCTATCCTGGAAAAGCTGCGGGGTGTGGACGCGGTCATGATTCCCGTAGGCGGGCATTATACGGTGGGGCCAAAGGAGGCTTTGGAGATTGTCCAGCAGATCGGACCCCGGGTGGTGATCCCCATGCACTACCGGTCCGAGAGCTTTGGCTTTGACGTCATCGGCCCGGTGGAGGACTACTTGGAAATCTGCGGCCCATGGCGGCGCTATCCTGGGCCGGAGATTGTGATTACCCCGGAAATGGAACCCCATACGGCGGTGCTTACTTACCAGTGAAATGGAAGAAAGAGACATTGCTTTGGAGCTTCTCACAGAGGACAATTTTCCCTATGTGGAGGGGATTGACCGGGAGGATGTCAGCGAGGACTTTGTGGACACCGCCGCTACCCTGATGGAGCTGACCCGTTATGGGAACGAGCATGGCTGCATAGGCCGCACCTTCGCGGTAAAGGCGGGGGAAGAGTACATTGGCGTAATCCTTTTAGGCGAGGCCCTGCCCTGGGACACGGACCCGGAGGAAATGCGGCGGGAGCCTTTTTACCGGCTGATGGGCTTTGTGCTGGACCGGCGCTGGCGGGGCCGGGGCATCGGCGGGGTCGTCCTGGAGATGGCGGTGGACCGCTGCTACCGGGACTTCGGCCCCCGGCCTATCGCGCTGGGCGTCCACAAGGACAACACCGGCGCGGCGCGGTTCTATCTGCGGCATGGGTTTCGCAAGACCCAGGTCATGGAAGGAAACGATTACTACTATTTACGGTATCCTGATTTGCCAAAATACCGAAAGGTATCAAAATAAAATGTAAAAGAGGTTTTTATCATGGCAAGAATTTTCTATCAGCAGGACTGCGACCTTCAAAAGCTTAGCGGCAAAACGGTGGCTATCATCGGCTATGGCTCCCAGGGCCATGCCCATGCCCTGAACTTAAAGGACAGCGGCGTCAATGTCATCGTGGGCTTGTACGAGGGCTCCAAGAGCTGGGCCAAGGCCGAAAGCCAGGGCCTGAAGGTGATGACCTCTGCCGAGGCCGCCAAGAATGCGGATATCATCATGATCCTTATTAACGATGAGAAGCAGGCGAAGCTTTACAAGGAGAGCATCGAGCCCAACCTCACCGAGGGCAAGACTCTGGCCTTTGCCCATGGCTTTAACATCCACTTTGGCTGCATCAAGCCCCCCAAGAACGTCAACGTGATCATGATCGCCCCCAAGGGCCCGGGCCACACGGTACGCAGCGAGTACCAGGCCGGCAAGGGCGTGCCCTGCCTCATCGCCGTGGAGCAGGACGCCACCGGCGACGCCTGGGACATCGGCCTTGCCTACGCTCTGGGCATTGGCGGCGCCCGGGCCGGCGTGCTGGAGACCACCTTCCGCACAGAGACCGAAACCGACCTCTTCGGCGAGCAGGCCGTGCTGTGCGGCGGCGTGTGCGCCCTGATGCAGGCGGGCTTTGAGACCCTGGTGGAAGCCGGCTACGACCCCCGCAACGCCTACTTTGAGTGCATCCACGAGATGAAGCTGATTGTGGACCTGATCTATCAGAGCGGCTTTGCCGGCATGCGCTACTCCATCTCCAACACCGCCGAGTATGGCGATTACATCACCGGACCTAAGATCATCACCGAAGAGACCAAGAAGACCATGAAAAAGATCCTCAAGGATATCCAGGACGGCAGCTTTGCCAAGGAATTCCTGCTGGATATGTCCGACGCGGGCTCTCAGGTCCACTTTAACGCTATGCGCAAGATCGCTTCCGAGCATCCCTCCGAGGTGGTGGGCGAAGACATCCGCAAGCTGTACAGCTGGAGCGATGAGGACAAGCTAATCAACAACTAACCAGCGCTGGAACTTTAGTCGCGTGGCCGCTCGAAGGTCCTCGCTGCCGGCATCGGATGGCTTGGTTTCTGCCGGATGAGTGATATATATAGGAGATGGAGAAAATGAGACGGTTTCTTTGCGTCATAAGCGTTTTACTGCTCTGCCTAGGACTCTGTGGGTGCCAGGTCATCACAAAAGCAGGAGCGGATACCGCAGACGATGCCGTGCTTTATGAGCATGGGATGGAGTTAGTGGAACTCTTGGATGAAATGCTGAAAACGCCGGAGTATTTTCAAATGATGGGCGGCTCGGAGACAATCAGCAGGGTCATAACGCCCTATATGCAAACGGACTTCTCAAGCCCTGGCGGCGCCTATATCATCACCCTTCCCGAGGACGCTCTGTCCACGCTGATGAGCGCGGCGGAGGTGGACATAAGCGGGTTTTCAGACTCCCTACGGGAGTTTGTGGAGCGCCGGGCGTTCAGTTCCCTGCCCTCTATCCTTAACTCCCGGCAGGGGGCTGAGATTCTGGCGGCGGCCAGCATCCTGACTGTTTCCGACTCCTGGGTGGGCAAAACGCTTTCTGAAAGCTGCTATTTGCTGCTGGTCTATCCCGATACCTGCCCGGTGATGGTGTCTTTCACCGGCAAAGAGGGTGCCATAAGCGGCACCGCGTCCCTGTTGCCGGGCGACCCCATAAACGGAGACACACTGGACGTTGTAACCGATTTGTTCGAGTATCTGGACCTGGACGGCATGGATATAAGAGAACTGGATATTGACACAGACTGACCAAATCAGGGTAGGGCCTCTGCCCTGCCCTGTACTTTTTTACGAAGGAGAAATCAGAATGGTAAGCGACAACATCAAGCTGACGCCCCAGAACGCCCCCCACCGGGCGCTGTATCACGCCTTGGGCCTCACCGAGGAGGAGATTGCCCGACCACTGGTGGGGATTGTCAGCTCCTATAACGAGATCGTGCCCGGGCACATGAATATTGACAAAATCGTGGACGCGGTAAAGCTGGGCGTAGCCATGGCCGGGGGCACCCCCATTGTGTTTCCCGCCATCGCCGTGTGCGACGGCATCGCCATGGGCCATGTGGGCATGAAATATTCCCTGGTGACCCGGGATCTCATCGCCGACTCTACGGAGGCCATGGCCCTGGCCCACGGTTTCGACGCCCTGGTGATGGTACCCAACTGCGACAAGAACGTCCCCGGTCTTTTGATGGCCGCCGCCAGGCTCAATCTGCCCACGGTATTTGTCAGCGGCGGGCCCATGCTGGCGGGCCATGTAGACGGCCAAAAGACTAGCTTTTCCTCTATCTCCGAGGCGGTAGGCGAGTTTAACGCGGGGAAGATCACTGAGGAGAAGCTCAGAGAATACGAGTGCAAAACCTGCCCCAGCTGCGGCTCCTGTTCGGGCATGTATACCGCCAATTCCATGAACTGCCTCACCGAGGCGCTGGGCATGGGCCTTAGAGGCAACGGCACCATTCCCGCCGTGTACTCCGCCCGCATCGAGCTTGCAAAGCACGCGGGCATGGCGGTGATGGACATGGTAAAGAAAAACATCCGGCCCCGGGACATCATGACCCAGGCGGCATTCCAGAACGCCCTTACTGTAGATATGGCCCTGGGCTGCTCCACCAACTCCATGCTGCATCTTCCGGCCATCGCCCACGAGTGCAGCATTGAAATAGACCTGGACATTGCCAACGCCATCAGCGAAAAGACCCCCAACCTATGCCACCTGGCCCCCGCTGGACGCACCTATGTGGAGGACCTGGACGAGGCCGGCGGCGTGTACGCCATTATGCACGAGCTCAACAAGAAGGGCCTGCTGGATACGGGCTGCATGACGGTTACCGGCAAAACGGTGGGGGAGAACATCGCCCATACCCCCAACCTGAACCCAGAGGTGATCCGGCCCATTGAGAACCCCTACAGTGAGACCGGCGGCATTGCCGTACTCAAGGGCAACCTGGCCCCGGAGGGCAGCGTGGTGAAGCGCTCGGCGGTGCTGCCGGAGATGCTGGTCCATGAGGGCCCGGCCCGGGTCTTCGAGTGCGAGGAGGACGCCCAAGCCGCCATTAACGCGGGGCGGATCCATCCCGGCGACGTGGTGGTCATCCGCTACGAGGGCCCCAAGGGCGGCCCCGGCATGCGGGAGATGCTGAATCCCACCTCCGCCATTATGGGCATGGGCCTGGGCAACTCCGTGGCCCTCATTACCGACGGCCGGTTCTCCGGGGCCACCCGGGGCGCCTGCGTGGGGCATGTGTCTCCCGAGGCGGCCAGCGGCGGGCCTATTGGCATTGTGCGGGAGGGGGATATCGTCAGCATAGACATTCCCGCCAATAAGATTGAGCTGAAAATTAGCAACGAAGAGTTTCAAAGCCGGATGACAAGCTTTACTCCCGCGAAGAAGGAGCTTACCGGCTATCTTAAGCGCTATGCGGCTTTGGTGTCCAGCGGCGCGAAGGGCGCGGTGTTGAATTAATGGCGAAGAAATTATCCAAACTGGCTCTGCGCCTTCGGAGCCTTACCGTTTTCCGGGACCTGCTGGACGACCCGGTGCTGGCGGCGCTGGTGCGCTGCCTGGAAAGGACTTCCGGCGGCGACCGCTTTGTTCCGGCCTACGGGGAGTTTGTCTCCCGGCTCTATCAGGCGGGCTATGTCAGTATTACAAATTACATCCGGGACCTGGTTTTTGACAGCGACAATGTTTACATCCGCCTACAGGGCGCGGGCACGCTGCCGGATAAGCTGCTGATCGACGGGGCGGTGCTGGACTTAGAAACTCTCAGCGACGCGGGCGCCCTGGACGCGGACAGGCTGCTGGGGGAGGCGGGATGCAGTCTGCCTCTGGCCCGGTTTGAGGGGAAGAAGGTCAACCTCACCAACGAATATGGGGAGCGGGCCAAAGAGATCAGCCGGTACGGCTACGGCATCTATGCCCGCTACAGGGCTTTCTGCCTGGATGGAGGAAAGATCGTCCCGGTAAAGAATCCAGACCCGGTCCGGCTTGGCGATTTGGTGGACTATCAGCGGGAAAAGGACATTATTATTGGCAATACCTTAGCTCTGCTGGAGGGAAAGCCCGCCGCCAACATGCTGCTGACAGGCGACGCGGGAACAGGCAAATCCTCCACAGTGAAAGCCGTGGCCAACGAGTATCAGGACCAGGGCCTGCGGATTGTGGAGCTGCGCAAGGACCAGTTGTATCTGCTCCCTAACGTGTTGGAGGAACTGACAGGGAACCCTTTAAAGTTCATCCTCTTTATTGACGACCTCTCCTTCCAGAAAGAGGACGCGGGGTTCAGCGCTTTAAAAGCCATGCTGGAGGGATCTGTTTCGGCCAAGTCCAAAAACGTGGCGATTTATGCCACCAGCAACCGGCGGCATCTGGTCCGGGAGAATTTCTCCGACCGGGAGGGAGACGAGGTCCACCGGCGGGAGGCTATGCAGGAGGCGGCCTCTCTGGCCGAGCGCTTTGGCCTGCGGGTAACCTTCCAGCGGCCGGATAAGGCCACGTATTTGAATATTGTCAAGCGTTTGGCCCAGGACGCTGAGCTGGAACTGCCTGAAGAGGAGCTGTGCGCCCAAGCCGAGGTTTTCGCCCTGAACCGCAGCAGCCGTTCCGCCCGGGCGGCCAGACAGTTTGTGGACGGTTTGCTGGCGCGCTAAAGCCCTGGAGCTTTGGATCCCGGTGGGCCGACTGGTGCAGGGTTAAAAAAGAGAGAACCGGAGGGGGTATTCCCCCTCCGGTTTTTACTGCTTGCTTGCAGGGGCTTCCGCCGCCAGTTCACACAGGATGCGTTCGGCGGCGGCCCGCTGGGCGTTGGCTTGGGCGGCCAGACGCAGGGCCTCCCGGCGCAGATCCTTATGCTGCAGGCAGCTTTCCTCCAGGTTCCGGCAAGTTTCCCGCACGGCGCCGCTGTGGGCGGAGAGGAATGCCTCGTAAAGCTCGGGGTCCATCTCCTGGCCGTCCAACAGGGTGGCAATGTCCGGAATGGCCAGCACCTGCTTAAGCATACATACGGCCATCAGCGCGGCCAGGTGCTGGCGGCTGTACTTTTTCTTGTCAGGGTGGGGGAGGACCCCTTTTTTCACGTAATTATTGATCATAGAGTTGGTCAAGAGCACATCCTCCTCGTCCCGCTCGAAAAAGCGCAGGCTATCCCGGAGATAGAGCAGGACCTGGTCCACATAAAGAGGAATGGTGGGCAGCTGGTCCCAGTCCGGCGGGGAGAGCTCCATGCCTTCCCGGGCCCAATCCAAAATTTTTCCGGCAGCGTCCATGGCGTCCTCCTAATCCAGCAATTCCAGCAGCTGGGAGATCCGCCCAATGCGCGGGGGCTCTTTGCCGTTGGGTGGGGGGCTGGCGGTCTGCCCGGCGGCCTGCAGAGAGTCGATGCCGAAAATCCTGTCCAGGCTGGGGGACCAGCCTTCCGCGGAAATCCGCACTGTATGCATGCCTAGCTCCGCCGCGCCCAAAAGGTTATGGAGATTGTCGTCCACAAAAACCGTCTCCTGGGGGGCGAGGCCCATTTTGTCAAGGGCGTCCCGGTACATACGGGGATCAGGCTTCAAAGCGCCCAGCTCATAGCTGAAAGTGGCGCAGTCAAAGTATTTCAGAACGTCGAAATGTTCCAGCTGAGGCACAATAGAGGGCCAGGTGTCGGAGATGAGGCCCAGCCGGTATTTGCCATGCAGCGCTTTCAGCGTCTCGAGGGTGTCGTCGAACAGGCGGTAGTTATCGTTGTAAACCTTGTCGTCCGCCACAGCCTTTAGCTCCGCGTCTGTCAGCCCGAGACCCAGCTCAGATGAAAGCACCGTGTAATACCGCAGAAAGATAGCGTGCTCTTCTTCTATGGCAAGTACGGGTCTGCCGCGCTGGGCGGACCGTTCCCTCTCAGCCCGCTCTTTTGCGGCCTTCACCTGCTCCAGGGGCAGGGCCCGCAGCTTTTCCGGGGCGAAGTACCGCTTTGCCAGGTCCGAGAACATAAAACTGCCGGAAGGCGGGTACAGCAGCGTGCCTCCCAGGTCCAGGAAAATTCCTTTGATATTGCGTAGCTTTGCCATGCGGCCATCTCCTTTGCGTTTTCTGGTATTGTAAACCATGTCCGGCCGTTTGTCAAATTTTTCTGCGGCCGGTTGCGTTTGGCGGTCCGATATGATAAAATCTAAGGGATTAGAAAACGGAGAGGAATTTGTGATATGGCATATAGCAAAGAGGAGATATTGGATTTGCGCCGCAAGGTGCTGGAAAAGGAGTTTTCCCGGATGAACCAGCGCCAACAGGAGGCCGTCTTTCACAGCGACGGCCCTCTGTTGATTTTAGCCGGGGCCGGCAGCGGCAAGACCACTGTGCTGGTAAACCGCATCGCCAATCTGGTGCGCTACGGGAAAGCCTACCACAGCGGCTTTTTGCAGCCGGAATTTACAGAGGAGGACGCGGCCGGCTGCCAGGCGTATATAGAGGGCGGGGCGCTTTCCCCCATAACCCAGGCCCGGCTTTCGGTGTCCGCCTGCCAGCCCTGGAAGATTATGGCCATTACCTTTACCAATAAAGCGGCGGGAGAGCTTAAGGAGAGGCTCTGCGCGATGCTGGGGGAAGCGGGACAGGACATCTGGGCCATGACCTTTCATTCCAGCTGCGCCCGGATGCTCCGGCGGGACGGGGACCGGCTGGGCTTTAGCAGCCATTTTACCATCTATGACACCGACGACTCCCGCCGCCTGATGAAGGATGTGATGCGGGACCTGGATATCAACGAGAAGGCCCTGTCCCATAAGTCTATCCTCAACGCCGTCTCCCACGCCAAGGACAGCCTGATTTCTCCGGAGGAATACGAGGCCCAGGCAGGGGCGGACTTTCGCATGAAGGTGGTAGCCAGAGCCTATCGGGCCTACCAGCGCCGCCTTCAGGACGCGGACGCCATGGATTTTGACGACCTGCTGGTAAATACCGTCCGGCTCTTTCGGGAATGCCCGGATGTGCTGGAATATTATCAGGACCGGTTCCGCTATATCATGGTGGACGAGTATCAGGACACCAACCATGCCCAGTATGAATTTGTAAGCCTGCTGGCTAAAAAGCACAACAACCTCTGTGTGGTGGGCGACGACGACCAGAGCATCTATAAGTTCCGGGGCGCTACCATTGAGAATATCATGAACTTTGAAAGCGAGTTCCCCAGCGCCCAGGTGGTGCGCCTGGAGCAGAACTACCGCTCTACCCAAAATATCCTGGACGCCGCCAACGCGGTGATCGCCAATAACCTGGAACGCAAGGGCAAAACCCTTTGGACCGCCGCCGGAGCCGGAGAAAAGCTGCGCCTGCACACCGCCGAAAACGAGCAGGACGAGGCCGACCGCATTGCCCGGACCATTTTGGACGGGGTAGCGAAGGGGAGAAAGTTCTCGGACTATGCCATTTTGTACCGGATGAATTCCCAATCCCTGACCTTCGAACGGAATTTCGCCAAATCCGGCGTGCCCCACAGGATCATTGGCGGCACCCGCTTCTTTGACCGCCGGGAGGTTCGGGACATGATCGCTTACCTCAGCGTCATCAACAATCCTGGAGACGAGATACGCCTGAGGCGGATTATCAATGTGCCCCGGCGCAGCATTGGTGAGAAGACGGCGGATACCGCCGCGCAGATTGGCCAGCAGGTGGGGGAGAGCATGTTTCAGGTGATCTCCCATCCTGGTGATTTTCCGGCGATTGCCCGGGCGGCCAATAAGCTGCTGCCCTTTGTGGATATGATCAACCGGCTCATTGAGAAGAATGAAGACGGCATGGCTCCCAGCGAGCTGTACGGAGAACTGCTGACGGCCACAGGCTATCAGGATTTTTTAAAGACGGACGAGCCTGAGAAGGCGGAGGAACGCATAGAAAACGTACAGGAACTTTCCTCTATGCTGCAGCGCTATGAGGAGGAAAGCGGCGAAGAGGCCAGCCTGTCCGGATTCTTGGAAGAGGTGGCCCTGTTTACCGATATCGACAACTACGACGCAGGGGCGGATTCCACTGTGCTGATGACCATTCACTCCGCCAAGGGCCTGGAATTTCCGGTGGTGTTTCTTCCCGGCTGGGAGGAAGGCGTGTTTCCCGGCAACGCGGTGCTTTACGACCCTTCCGAAGTAGAGGAGGAACGGCGGCTGGCCTATGTGGCCATTACCCGGGCCCGGGAGGAGCTGTATATTTACAACGCGGAAAGCCGGCTTATTTTCGGATCCACCAGCCACAACCGCATCTCCCGCTTTGCCGATGAAATCCCGGAGGAGCTGATAGAGCGCAGCCGTTCCCGGGACTATGGCTACCGTCCCGAAAGCCTGCGCTTTTCCGCCGGTAAGCAGGAACCCGAGCGAAAGCCCGGCGGCCTGCCCAGCTACCGCCCCGCCCCCCACAAGCCTACGCCGGCGGGGACCTATCAGCCGGGGGATACCGTGCAGCACAAAGCCTTTGGTACAGGGCTGATTATTACCGCCAAGCCGATGGCCAACGACACCCTTTTGGAAATCGCCTTTGACAAGGTGGGCACCAAGAAGCTGATGGCCAATTTTGCCCGGCTGACAAAATTGGAGTAACCGTATGATTGCAATTTCCTTTGTTGATAGCGAGGCGCTGCTGAAACCGGCGCTAGACATGTGCTACCGGATCTTAGGAGAGAATCTGCGCGAACAGGGGCCGTATACATATGAAGCTTGGGCAGAGTGGATGAAACAAGAGCCGCGCCTGCTGTTATATGCGCACCGCGGGGAAGAGATCCTTGCCGCTGTGCTGGCCCGCCGGGAGAGCACGGCCAGCTTGATCTGCGGCTTTGTGGCCTGCGAAGAGAGGTACCGGGGGAAGGGAATTAGCAAACGGCTGATGATGGCTTTGGAGACGGAAGCCAGAGCGCGGGGGTTTCAGTATATTACCTTGGGCTCAAAAGCGGATGGATTTTACGAGAGCTGCGGGTATCGAGCCATTAAGATCATAGAGGGGCAGACTATCTACCAGAAAATGCTGAAAGGAGCCATATGATGCGGATATGTTTGACTGTTCCGGAGCGGTTCGCCGCCCAGAAGGAACTGCCCGCTGTTTTGAAGGGGGAAGCCGGCGGGACGCGGGAGCCTGTGGGGCTCTACGTGCTGCCGGAGGGCTTTCTCCGCTCGCCAGAGGACCTGGAGCTGGCTCTGGAGCTGACAAAGGAGCTTTCCGCCACTGTGGTGGCGGGATACCGGGACGGGGATTACGAGAGGGCCTTGGTTATAGAAAGCGGCGGGATTACCAGCCAATATACAAAGTGCATTTTGACCGGCGGCGAGCGGGCTAAGGGAAAGCGGGCGGGCGGAGAGATTCACTGCCTGAAAAGCCGTCTTGGAAAACTGGCCGTGCCCATCTGCTACGAACTGCATTTCCCAGAAGTCTGCCGGATTATGGCCCTGGAAAGCCCGGTACTGATGATCAATCCTATCGGTACCGGGATGTACCATAGACTGCAATACAACCAGTGGCGGGCGCTGGCCAGGGCCCGGGCCATTGAAAACGAGGCGCCAGTGGTG
Organism: uncultured Clostridia bacterium; assembly: GCA_947567585.1. Taxonomy (GTDB): domain Bacteria; phylum Bacillota; class Clostridia; order Oscillospirales; family Acutalibacteraceae; genus Acutalibacter. The sequence goes on from CANONE010000027.1 coordinate 10,945, forward strand.
GGATGCTGCCACTTTTGCGGGGAGATTCCCCTGGCCTTTGCCTTTAGCAGCGCCGGAGAGAGCCTTTTGGAAGTGGAGAACCGGCATGGCGGCTTTTATCTTGAGATGGATCTGCGCCCGCAAAAGGCCATCGGGTATTTCCCGGACCGCCGGCCGGAGCTTTTTGAAAAGCTGGCAAAGTGAAAGGGGAGAAAAAATGTGGTTAGACTAATAGAGTCGGAGAGCCGGAAAAAGTGGGCCTGCCGGGAGGTGCTGGAGGCTTTGCCGGACTGGTTTGGCAACCGGGATTCTCTGGAGGAATACGTAGAAAACTGCGGCAGGCTGCCCCTTTGGGCGGAGCTCGGACAGGGAGGGGCCCAGGGCTTTATCGCTTTTCGGCCCACCAGCCGGTATGCCGGGGAGATCTATGTGATGGGCGTAAAGCGGGAATGCCACAGGCAGGGCTTGGGCCGGGCGCTTTTCCAGGAGCTGTACCAGTACGCGAAGGAAAACGGGTTTCGCTTCCTGACGGTGAAAACTGTAGAAATGGGCCGCTACCCCGACTATGACCAAACCAACCGTTTCTACCAGGCTCTAGGCTTTATGGAGCTGGAGTGTATTCCAGAGCTATGGGACGAGGCGAATCCCTGCCAGATTTATATAATGGATGTGAAATGACATGAAAAGGCTGCTGATCTACCTGAAAGAATACCGGAAGGAGTGCGTGCTGGGCCCTCTGTTCAAGCTGCTGGAGGCCAGCTTTGAGCTGCTGGTACCCTTGGTGATGGCCTCGGTAATTGACGTGGGCATTGCCCAGGGGGACCGGGACTATGTAATCCGCATGTGCCTGGTGCTGGTGGCGCTGGGGGCGGTGGGGCTCTGCTGCTCGCTGACCGCCCAGTTTTTCGCGGCAAAAGCTTCGGTGGGCTTTGCGGCAAAGCTTCGGGCGGCGCTGTTTGGCCGTATTCAGAGCCTCGGCTACGCCGATATGGACCGGGTGGGAACCTCCACCATGATCACCCGGATGACCAGCGATGTGAACCAGGTGCAAAACGGCATGAACCTGACCCTGCGGCTTTTGCTGCGCTCCCCCTTTGTGGTATTTGGGGCTATGGCGATGGCTTTTACCATTGACTGGAAAGCCGCGCTGGTGTTTGTGGCGGTGATTCCCCTGCTGTCCGTGGTGGTTTTCGGCGTGATGCTCTGGACCATGCCCCGGTATAAGCAGGTGCAGGGAAGGCTGGACCAGGTGCTGGGGGCTACCCGGGAAAACCTCACCGGCGTCCGGGTGGTGCGGGCCTTTGGCCGGGAAGCCGGAGAAATAGAGAGCTTTGAGATGCAGAACAACGCGCTGACCCATTTGCAGGTCTTTGTAGGGAAGGTATCCGCCCTGATGAATCCCGTGACCTACATGATCGTCAATCTGGGGGCCGTGGTATTGATCTGGGCAGGAGCCCTCCGGGTGGACGCCGGGATTATCACCCAGGGGGCGGTGGTAGCTCTGCTCAACTACATGTCCCAGATACTGGTAGAGCTTGTAAAGCTTGCCAATCTGATTATCAATATCACAAAAGCCCTGGCCTGCGCCAACCGGGTGGCGGACGTTCTGGATTTGGAGCCCAGCATGCCCTCTCCGGCGGCGGGCGAGACAGGCAGCGGCGGAGCGGTGGAGTTTGACAATGTTTCCCTTACCTATCCCGGGGCGGGGGCGCCCTCCTTGGCTGGAATCAGCTTTCGGGCCAAAGCGGGGGAGACCATTGGCATTATAGGGGGCACGGGCAGCGGCAAAAGCTCTCTTGTGAACCTGATCCCCCGGTTTTATGAGGCCACCGGCGGCCGGGTGCTCGTTGGCGGCGTGGACGTGCGGAACTGGCCCCTGGAGGCGCTTCGAAGCAAAATCGGCGTGGTTCCCCAAAAGGCGGTGCTCTTTAAGGGCAGCATCCGGGAAAATATTTCCTGGGGCAAGGAGAACGCCGGCGGCCAGGAGCTATGGCAGGCCCTGGAGGCGGCCCAGGCCAAGGATTTTGTAGAGGAGAAGCCTCAGGGCCTGGACGAACCGGTGGAACAGGGGGGCCGGAATTTTTCCGGCGGCCAGCGGCAGCGGCTGACCATTGCCCGGGCCCTGGTACGCCGCCCGGAGATCCTCATTTTAGACGACAGCGCCAGCGCGCTGGATTTTGCCACGGACGCCCGGCTGCGGGAGGCCATCCGAAAGCTGGACTATCGCCCTACGGTCTTCATTGTGTCTCAGCGGGCCTCGTCCATCCAGCACGCGGATCAGATTGTGGTGTTGGACGACGGCCAGCCGGTAGGCGTGGGAACCCATAAGGAGCTATTGGAAAGCTGCCAGGTGTACCGGGAAATTTACGAATCCCAGTTTGAGAAAGGGGGGGAAGGGGCATGAAGGCGAAAGCGGGAAAGGGTACGCTGAAAAAGGTGCTGCGCTATATCCGGCGGTACTGGTTTTTTGTGGGGCTTTCCATAGCGCTGGCAGGGGCTTCTGTGGCGGCAAGCCTCTACATCCCCATTCTCACCGGCGACGCGGTGGACTTGATTTTAGGCCCTGGCCGGGTGGATTTTCCAGCGGTGTGGGAGATTCTTCTGCGGGTAGGGGCAATCACGGGCATGGCCGCTTTGGCCCAGTGGCTGATGAGCGTTATCAATAACCGGATTACCTACCGGGTGGTTCGGGATATCCGTAACGAGGCGTTCCGGCATTTGCAGAAGCTGCCCCTCAAATATATGGACGCCCACCCTGCCGGCGAGATTGTCAGCCGGGTCATCGCCGATGTGGACCAGTTTGCCGACGGCCTTTTGATGGGCTTTACCCAGCTTTTTACCGGCGTCATTACCATTCTGGGTACCCTGGGCTTTATGTTCTCCGTGAACGTGACCATCACTTTGGTGGTGCTGCTGGTCACGCCGGTATCCCTGGTAGTGGCAGCGTTTATCGCCAAGAGCACCTACAGCATGTTCCGGCTGCAATCTCAGGTACGGGGAGAGCAGACGGGCTTTGTAGACGAGATGGTGGGAAACCAGAAGGTGGTCCAGGCGTTTGGCCAGGAAAGGCGGGCCCAGGCCCGGTTCGGCGAGATCAACGAGCGGCTGCGGCAGTGCTCCCTGCGGGCCATCTTCTTTTCCTCCATTACCAACCCTTCCACCCGGTTTGTCAATTCCCTGGTGTATACGGGCGTAGGGATTGTCGGGGCGCTTTCGGTAATCGGCGGCGGGCTTTCGGTGGGACAGCTTTCCTGCTTTTTAAGCTACGCCAACCAGTACACCAAGCCCTTTAACGAGATTTCAGGCGTGGTCACCGAGCTGCAAAACGCTTTGGCCTGCGCGGCCCGGGTTTTTGAGCTGATAGAGGAGGAGCCGCAGGTACCCGACGCTCCCGGAGCTATCGAACTGGGTACGGCCCAGGGCCAGGTGGAAATTCATCAGGTAGATTTTGCCTACCGCCCCGGCCAGCGGCTGATTAAGGACTTTAACTTAAGCGTGCGCCCCGGCCAGCGGGTGGCCCTGGTAGGCCCCACAGGCTGCGGCAAGACCACGGTGATCAACCTGTTGATGCGCTTTTACGATGTGGACGCGGGATGTATTCAAGTGGATGGAGAGGACGTCCGCAGTCTTACCCGCAGGAGCCTGCGGCGGAACTTCGGCATGGTTTTGCAGGACACCTGGCTGAAAAACGGGACTGTCCGGGAAAATATTGCTTACGGCCGCCCGGACGCCCCTTTGGAGGAAGTCATGGAGGCCGCTAAGGCCGCCCATGCCCACAGTTTTATCAAACGCCTTCCCCAAGGGTATGACACGGTCATCGGCGAAGAGGCCGGGGGCCTTAGCCAAGGGCAAAAGCAGCTTTTGTGTATTGCCCGGGTTATGCTCTCTTTGCCGTCTATGCTGATTCTGGACGAGGCCACCTCCTCCATCGACACCCGGACGGAGATTCGTATTCAGCGCGCCTTTGCCAAGATGATGAAAGGCCGTACCAGCTTCATTGTAGCCCACCGGCTCTCTACCATTCGGGACGCGGACGTGATTCTGGTTATGCGGGATGGGCATATCATTGAGCAGGGAAATCATAAGGAGCTCTTGGAAAAGGGCGGATTCTACTGGGAACTGTATAATAGCCAGTTCGCACACTGAGCGGATGACGGGCGTTGCCGGACATGGCAGCGCCTATTTTCCGCCTTAGCCCGCTGTGGGGGACCGACGGAGAAAGCATTATGACTTATGAACATAAAAGCTTCTTGTGCAGTCAGACGAATATATTTTCTTTCCCCAAATCCGCTTGATTTCCCTCTTCGTTCATGGTAACATTTTAACGTTATTTCTGGAATAAATGAGAAAAATTGGCTGTTTTCCTCATAACTGTTTCAGAGGTAAAAATCTGCCGCCCCTTTGGCGGCAAAAAAGAGAGGTTGAATGAAAATGCGGCTGCTAAAAAAGCTTCTCGCATGCACCTTGGCGCTTTCCATGATGTCAGGGCTCTGCATGACGTCCTATGCGGCGGAGGCTGCCGGCAAGAAGCTGGCGGATTTGGCTGTGGGGGAGAAGGCTGAACATGGTATGTACACCGTGCAGCGGGAAGAAAACAACATCTGGCATGTGGAAGACTACACGGCGGAAAATCCCCGGGGCATGCAGATCGACGCGGACGGGAACTTTATCGGAATGAACAATTGCTCGGATATGTATGTGGTGCTGGGCGAAGAGAAAGCCATGCTGGTGGACCTCTCTAACCCATTCCCGGACAACTGGAAGGATCTCCAGGAAATTTTCAATGAGCTGGCGGGGGACAGGGAGCAATTGATCTGGGTTACCCATTGGCATGGAGACCATACCGGACAATTCGGCGCTTTTGAAAAGACGGACATGCCCATCTACATCACCAAGGAAGACGTTCCGTCTCTCAGCGAGGCCATGCAGGCCCGGGTTACCCCCTTTGACGCGGCGGAGGATACCATTGACCTGGGCGGGCGCACCTTTAAGTGCGTGTTGGTGCCCGGGCACACCGACGGCTCCAATGTGCTCTATGAGACGGCCACCAAGGTGGGCTTCTCCGGCGACGCGGTAGGTTCCGGCAACGGCGTGTGGATGTTCGGGGGTCTGGATCAGTATGAGACTGGCCTGGCGGCCCTTTCGAAGGTTGTCCAGGAGGAACTGGGCGGCGAGATTTCTCTCTATGGCGGCCATACCTGGCAGCAGACTGGCACAGGCGAGTTCATAGATATGAACGAGACCTATGTAAAGGACATGAGTACTCTTGTGGGTAACATCAAGACCGGCGGAGAATTCAAGCTGGAAAACTATGCCTATGGCTCCATGGGCCTTGACACCAATGTGTCCTTTGGCACAGCCATTATCACCGTCAACAAGGCCAAGGTGATCGCCTGGGGCCTTACCGGCGGCAATGTGATCAACCCCTTCGTGGATATTGCATACGAGGACGTTGCGGACGCAGTTGCCCGGCTGTATGCCAAGGGGATCGTCAAAGGAACCAGCTATGATACCTTCAATCCTGAGGGCGGCTTGACCCGGGCGGAGTTTATGACCCTGCTGGGCCGCTGCGCTGGTGCGGAGGTGGATCACAACGCTGACAGCAGCTTTAGCGACGTGCGTAAGGATGGCTGGTCTACCGGCTACATTACTTGGGGCGTGGAAAACGAACTGGTGCAGGGCGACGGCGAGGGACTGTTCCACCAGTATGCGCCGGTAACGGAAGAGCAGGCTAACCTGATTATCATTCGCTACAATAAGAAGTTCGGCACCAAGATTCCTACCTACCCGGAGCCCACCAAAGATGCTCTGCGGGGCAACATTGCGATTTTGCTGGCGGCGGGCTTTACAGATTATTTCTATCTTCCTCCCAAGACGCAGGTGAAATATCTGGACATGGGCCAGTTCACCGCCTGGGGCGAGTATCTGGACCCAGAGGACTACGTAAGCTACCGGTCCTCCTACGCGGCCGGTTCCAATATCAACCTCTTTGAGGAAAAGACCTTTGTCAACCCAGATACGGAAGAGAAAGAGCTGGTTTGCTGGGGCAACATTGAGCTGACTCAGCCTGTAGGCGATATTAAGTATTATGTCTACGATCCCATTGCTCATGGCGCGGACCCCAATAAAACATACCCTGTTATCTACTGGTTCCATGGCTCCGGCAACGCGGCGGACGCCGGCAAGCTGGCGGTAGCCTATGGCGGCGCGGAACAGTATGCTACAGAGGCGTATCAGGAGAAGATTGGCGGCGCGTACATTGTCTGCCCCTTGGCCAACGAGTTCTATGAGGAAGGCAGCTATCAGGTTCGTATGAACTGGGGCGCCACTGTGAAGGGCGAAGAGACCAGCGCGTACTCCGGCGTGCTCAAGCAGCTGATGGACGGCTTTATTGAGGAAAATAAAGACCACTACAACGGCAAGCTGGTAATCGCCGGAACCTCCATGGGCGGCTATCTGGGCTGGCGTTATACATTGGACCACACGGAAGACGTGGCTGCCACCATGCTGATGGCTCCCGCCTATGTGCCCACTGACGAAGACCTGAAGAAGGTAGAGGACGCCGGGATCAACATGTGGTACATTGTTGCCAAGCATGATGAACTGGTTCCTTACGACGCCAACGTGGCTCCTGTTCGCGATAAGCTGCTGGCTCTGGACAAGATGGAGCTTACTGAGCTGGAGTGGGTCCGCAATGGCGACAAGGGCA
>CANONE010000028.1 GCA_947567585.1 uncultured Clostridia bacterium
ATCTCCCTTCGAGTAATCTCAGGGAAATGAACCACCCCCTTTCGGGGAGAGTTGTATGTACAACTCTTGTGGCTAACCGCTTTAGATTATGCAATAACGTCCTCCGGCCTTCCTATCACAGGGAGGCCGTTTTCATTATACTATTTGGGGAAATTTTGTCAATTCTTTTACTCCCTTTTCGGACTAGTCCTATTCCACCTCAATAGGCTGATGGTTCCGCCGGTGGTGTATCCGGCCGGAAGGGCCAGACTTGTGGTGGTCAGACCATCGATGGAGCCGGTGAGGCTGCCGTTGTTGGGCATGCCGCCGTCACCTTGCCCTCCGCGCCGGCTATCATATGCCGTTTTACTGGCCCGCCCCTGAGAGGTGCTTTTTAGCTTTTGCTGGTATAATTCCCCAATCTCCCTGCATATATAGTTAACGCGGTTCAAAAGGGGCGCATCCCTTTTGAACCAGGAGCAAGGCCGTCCAGCTTCAAAACCGGTATTCACAGGTTTTGAAATGCGTTTACTAACGGTAGAACGCACAAGGGAGGGGATTCCACGCATGGCGTTTTCTGATCGGGAGATATTGGCCCGCATTATCGAATGTGAAGCAGGGGGAGAGGGCGATACCGGGATGCAGGCGGTAGCCTGCGTGGTGATGAACCGGGTGCAGGTCACCTATGGGGAGTATGGCCGGCTTCTCACTATCCGGCAGGTGGTCTACCAGCCCAGACAATTTACCTGCGTGATGGAGGTGGTAGGCGGGCAGTATAATATGCAAAATATCTATAATATGCGCCCTACCGACGTGCATTATGATATTGCCGACTGGGCCATCGCCGGAAACAGGCTGACCAACCTGGGCTTCGCTCTCTGGTATTTTAACCCTTACAAGCCCAGCTGCCGGGAGAACTTTCCATCCCAGGTAGGCCGCTTCGTCATTCGAATAGGCGACCACTGCTTTTACAACCCTACTGAAAGCTATGCCGACACATAAGGCCGGGAAGCGCCGCCTATGTCCCGCGGAGGCGGTTTGCCAGGCTCTATAAACAGGCGGACCATGGAGAAACGGAGGAGAGACATGAACAATAATCAGAGAGAATGCGGCAGGAACTCGGCGGTGATGCGGCGTCTTCACGGCCGGGCGGACTACATCGCCGAGGCGGACGGGGCGGCGCAGATGGACAATTTTGAGCATCTGCCCCAGGAGGACTTCGATTCGGAGGAAATGCGGGGGTCGATGCAGGCCATATTGTCCCAGAATATCGGGAACTTTGTGGTGATTGAATTCCTCATCGGCACAGGGGAGATTGTGCGCAAGCAGGGAATGCTCTATCTGGTGGGCCGCAGCTTTGTCACCTTATATGATGAACCCGCAAACAACTTCATTGTCTGCGACATCTTCTCGGTAAAGTTCGTCTATTTCTTTATGCCGAACCAACGCCCCCGCCACAACTATAATCTACTGCCTAACCCAGGCTATAGCTCCGGCAGGCGGTAAACAACAAGGCATCGCGGCTGTCCGCGATGCCTTGTTTATCTTTGATTCCTCACTCCTCGCCCAGCACATCCCAGGGGGTCAGCATCCCCAGCAGCGGCTGGTCGGTTTTGCCGTCCTGCGTGATAAAAATTACGGAGACCCGCTTGTTTTTGGCGCGCACCTGCTCAAATTTATTTTTTACCGTAATATAGGTAGCGTCATAGGGCACAAACTCGTAGTTTTCTATGTGCTCCTCTACCGCCAGATACCCCCGCAGGTCCCGGATGGTGGTGTCGGGGGTCAGTCCCCTGCCCCCGTTTTTCAGCACGTAGCGAAACACGGAGCCCACGCTGAACACGCCGATAAAATGGTTTTCCTTCAAAACAGGCACATGGGAGTAGCCGTTTTTATCCATAACCTCCATGACCCGCAGCACCTTCTGGCTGGGGACTACCTTCAGCACCCGGTCCCCCCGGGTTGCGTACTCAATGGCCAGCGGCGGGCGGCGCACAAAATCCAGCACCTCCTGCATAGCTTCCACCACAGGCCAGGAGGGCTCGGCCACCGGCTGGCCCCCTAAATTGGCGGAATGAGCCAAAAGGTTTCGTATCTGCCGGCAAATATCCAGCTTATCCCGGACGGGCTCGCTTTCCCGATCCTTTGCAAACTCGAACACCACGCTGGAGTAGTGCCTCCGGGCATTCCGGTACTTGTCTTCCAGCTCGTCCTCCAGCTGCTTGTAAAGATCCAGAAAAAACTCCGCTCTTTCCCGCCCATCTATTATCCGCGCATCCATGGCGTGTTCCTCCTTGTGGGTGTGTTCCTAAGGCCGCAGGGCTCTGCCCGCGCCCCGCTTCTCGCCTGCCGGGGTCTTCCCCGCAGCGCCGCCTCAGCCGAAAAACCAGGATTCAATGAAAGCTAGGGATTGGACGTGTTCGCGGGTGGTGGGCAGCCCAGAGATAACGGGGAAGTAGATGATAAAAAGGATGGTGCAGAGCACAGCGAAAACGGCCAGAAGGGCTGGGGCCAGCTCTATACGGAGGGTAAGGGCGGGGGAAATCTCCCGCCGCCAAAGCACCCGGCCAGCCCAGGGACTGTCCTCCGACAGCCGCTGGAAAGCCGCCATTAGCGCGATGACCAAAAAAGGCACCGCCGTAAAGTAGTGGTAGATAAAGGTAAGGCGCGGCACCAGCACCCAGGGCATGTAGACCGCTAAAAAGCCTGCCAGCGCTACCCCGCAGGTCCGGTTGCGGTCTTTGAGCCAGCGGTAGGCGGCATAGAGAATGGCCGGGATGCAGGCCCACCACAAAAGAGGATTTCCCATGGAGGAAATGGTGCTGTACTGCCCCTGGGCGTTGACGTCATCCCCGCCGAAGAACCAAATCGGCCGCATGTCGATGGGCCACTCGTACCAGGGGGAGGCGTAGCTGTGCTCGGCTACCAAGGTGGAGTGGTAGTTAAACATGGTAGTCTGGTAGTTGATGAATTTGCCGAAAATGTCCTGGACATTGTGGGGCAGAGTGGTCATGGGCAGAAACGCGCAGAAGTAGATGCCAAAGGGAATAGCGATGAAAAGCAGGCAGCACCAGGCGCACAGCACGCCGCACCGGCGCAGCACAGGCCCCAAAGACCGGCGGCCCCGGCTTTCATAAACACAGGCGCCGGCAAGCTTTGCAAAGAACAGCACCGCCAGCCCCACAGCGCCATAGGCGGCGGTCCATTTGGAGGCCACGCCCAGACCCATGAAGACGCCGCTGAGTCCCAGGGGGATCAACAGCTTTTTGATGTCGGTCTTCAGGATGTCCTGGCGCATAAACCATACCATGGCGTCGTACATGAGAAGAATGAAGAAAACCGCGTAGGTGTCAATGGTGGCGATGCGGGTTTGGGTGAAGTGCATGAAGTCAAAGGCAAAGAGATAGACCGCCCCGGCGCACAGCCAGGTTTTGCCGAAAAGCTGCTTGCACAGATGGTAGAGCACCGGCAGCATCAGCACCCCGAAAAGCGTGCCCATAAACCGCCAGCCAAAGGGATTCATGCCAAAGATGCGGATGCCTAAAGCAATGATCTGCTTGCCCAGGGGCGGGTGAGTATTTTCATAGGGCTCCAGCCCCAGAATATGCTCATAGGCTGTGCGGGCGTGATAGATTTCATCAAAATAGCTGGAAACCTCGTAGCTCTTGTACACCGGGACCTTCTCCTGCTCGTCGGTAAGCGCCCCGGCGTCCGCCCCCTCTAAGGTCAGGGCCGGGAAAGCCGTCGCGCCCGCCGGGAGAAGCGCGGCCTCGTTGACGGTTACCGAGCCGTCCAGGGCCGTCAGACGCACATACCGGCCAGGGGTTTCCAGCCACTTGGCCTGCCAGGCGAAGACATAGCCATTGTTGGTGTCTCCGCAATCAGTCCAGTTGATTCCGTCCTCGCTGGTTTCCACCCGCATGGAGGAGCCGGTGCGGGCGGCGTAGTGGTTGGCGTCCGGGGTAAGGCCCGGCAGGTAATAGAGGGTGTGGCAGGTTTTGTCCGCCATTAAGACCACGCTTTCCCCTTCCTGAGGCGTCCAGGCTGTCAGAGGCATTTGGGTTCCCCCCAGATGCCAAAAGCCCACCGCCCCGTACAGCAGGGTGACAGCCCCCATGACAATCCAGTCCACCCGCGCCATGACCCTGCCGGAACCGCTGGGCGAGGCGGCCAGGGGCGTTTCCGCTGCCGCCTGCTTCCTCTTTTTGGACTTTCCAGCCGAAGCTTTGGCTTTTGCGGGGGGGTTGCCGCCGGGCTGGCGGATGTCCCCCCGGATATAGACAGAGTAGTTCACCCACAAAAGGTAGCACAGGGCGGCCATCTGCAAAAGGGCGATCCACCGGCTGGCGGCGGCGTTGGGGTCGTAGGAGTTTCCCTTCTCCCTAAAAAGCCAGAGCACATAGCTGACATTGATATAATTGGCCCCCGTGATAAACGCAAAGGCCCGCAGCTGCCGCCGGTCCCGGGTGAAAGCATAGGCCAAAAGAAGGAACAAAAACGCCGGGAACAGGTAGCGCTCATGCATTTTGACCCCCAGAATGTACATGACGCCCATCAGCACCGGGGGTGCTGCCAGCACAGCGTCCTTGCGCTTAGAGCAAAACATCAGCGCCCCGCACAGACCCGTGGCCAGCACAGGAGCCAGCGCCGTAAGCAGCGTGGAGGCGGCCCCTTCCGGAAGGCCCCGCCAGTTCCACCCCAAAAAGGCCCAGAAGTTGCAGGCGTTTACCGTATAATAGTTGTAATAGTCCATGGTGTCCCGGTATTTGCCAATGAGCCAGGTAAAGTCCAGGTTCTTGGTAAAGGGGGCCGCCACCGCCAGAATGGCCAAAAGCGCGCAGCCTACGCCCAGCCCCAGGCCCAGCCATTTCTTTCGCTTAACGGTGAAGAAGATATAGAGGGGGGCGAACACCAGCATTTGAGGCTTGCAGATAATGGAAAGGCCGTACAAAAGCCCGGAGGGCACGTATTTTTCCGCGTACAGCAGCAGCACCGAGGCCAGAAGGATGGCGGTGCAGAAAGAGTCCACCTGGCCCCACTGGGCGGAATTGACAAACACCGCCGGACAGAAAAGATAGGCCGCCGAAAGCAGCAGCCCCGGCAAATCCCCCAGCTTCTTTCTGCCCAGCCACAGCAGAACCCAGCCGCAGGCCAGGTCCGTCAGAATGGAGGGCAGTTTGATGACCGTGGTATAGATCTGTCCCTCAACAGTCCAGCCGAAAAGCTTGCGGAGCTTCTCTGTCAGCCGAAGCACATATAGATAACCCGGCGGGTAGTCCAGGAAGCTGGATTCCTCATAGATTTGATGGAACCCCAGCTTGTCCACCGAGACGCCCCAAGCTTTGAAGGTGCCTAAATCCAGACTAAAGCCCTCCGAGGTATAGGCCAGAATCAGGCGCAAAGCCAGCGCCGCCAAAAACAGCAGCCCCGCCCACAGGACAAAGCGCTGGTATTTCCGGTCCTCCAGCTTTCGAAGAGACAGCAGCAACACGCCGCCGCAAAAGGCCGCCCCCAGGATAATCGTCGCCGTCATGGTATTTCCCCTTTCGCGGTAAAATTTTTTCAAAACTCGCTGCGAAACCTGTTGACTATTTACAAGATTCCGTGTAATCTAAAGATGGGCGCGCAGACGGCCCAATCATACTGGTTTATAGTATAGTTCTTTTTGACCGGAAAGTCAAATTTTTACGCCAGACGGCCCGCGCCGGACCGCATCTCTTTTCCAACCGCGGCGGGGAGCGGGCAATATCCCGCCGCCGCAAGGCAAAAAATGGCTGCAAAGAAAGGAAACAGATTTATGTGCGTTCTCAAGAAAACATATCACGAAGACCCCGGCTCGCTGCACATTGGCGCCGCTCCCAACAGGAGCTATTACCTGCCCCAGGGGCCGGAGGGAGAGGGCCGGGTCCGGCTGCTCAACGGAGACTGGGCCTTCCGCTACTTTTCCTCCTTTTTAGACGCGGTGGACGAAGAGGGCCGGGTAGACCTGTCTCCCGAAAAGACGGAACCCATTCAAGTGCCCTCCTGCTGGCAGAACTACGGCTATGGCCGGCATATGTACACCAATATTCGCTTCCCCTTTCCGGTGGACCCGCCCTATGTCCCGGACGAAAACCCCTGCGGCCTGTACCGCCGGGGGGCGGAAATCCATAAGGAGCCAGGGCACCGGTATTTTCTGAACTTTGAAGGGGTGGACTCCTGCTTTTATCTGTGGGTAAACGGAGAGTTTGCCGGATACAGCCAGGTATCCCACAGCACCTCGGAGTTCGAGATTACAGAGCTGCTGCGGGACGGGGCCAACGAGTTCACCGTTTTGGTGCTCCAGTGGTGCGACGGCAGCTATTTGGAAGACCAGGACAAGCTGCGTATGAGCGGCATTTTCCGGGACGTCTATATTCTTGAGCGCCCCGCCGCTTTCCTTCGGGACTTCTTTGTAAAGGAGAGCTTCAGTCAGGACTTCTCCCAGGCCACGGTCAGGGTGGAGCTGGAGGCGGAGGGCTCCATTGAGCTAAAGGCCGCCCTATATACCCCGGACGGGCAGATGGCAGGCGAAGCTGCGTTTTCAGGGGAGAGCGGCGCGCTGGAATTCCAGCTGGACCAGCCCCTATTGTGGAACGCCGAGCACCCCCATCAGTATACGCTGACCCTCTCTACCAAAGAGGAGGTGATCCGGCAGAAGGTGGGCCTAAGGAAGATTGAAGTTAAAAACGGCGTGGTGCTGCTAAACGGCGTGGCCATTAAGTTCCGGGGGGTTAACCGCCACGACAGCGACCCTGTCACCGGCTATACCATCAGCCGGGAGCAGGCTCTTCGGGACCTGCTGCTGATGAAGCAGCACAATGTCAACGCCATCCGCACCAGCCATTATCCCAACGCCCCCTGGTTCATGCAGCTTTGCAGCGAGATGGGCTTCTACGTTATCGGCGAGGCGGACCTGGAAAGCCACGGCTTTGCCACCAGGCTGGGGGCCTACAGCATGGAGAATTATTCAGACGCCGCCGCAGACCCCCAGTTTATGGAGGCCATTGTGGACCGGACCCAGCGCAATGTGATCCGGGATAAGAACAACGCCGCCGCGGTGATCTGGTCCCTGGGCAACGAAAGCGGCTGGGGCCCCAACACCGAGGCCGCCGGGCGCTGGGTTAAGGAATATGACCCCTCCCGGCTGCTGCATTATGAGAACTTCTACATCTACCACAAGGACTACCACCCCGACTACTCCATGCTGGACCTCTACAGCCGGATGTATACCCCCACCGAGCCCCGGGAGCTGCCCTGGCCGGATAAGGACATGAGCATTGCCGGCTACTTTGACGGCGCGGAGCTGGACCAGCATTTAAACGGCCGGCGGATGCCCTTTGTGCTGTGCGAATACATCCACGCCATGGGCAACGGCCCCGGAGACCCGGAGGAATACCAGCAGCTGATCATGAAGCACGACGGCTTTGTGGGCGGCTTTGTGTGGGAGTGGTGCGACCACGCCGTCTACGGCGGGCAGACTCCGGACAACCGGCCCATCTACCGCTACGGCGGGGATTTCGGCGAGTTCCCCCACGATGGGAACTTCTGTATGGACGGCCTGGTCTATCCCGACAGGACCCCCCATACCGGCCTTTTGGAATTTAAGAACTGCATCCGGCCCATCCGGGCCCGCCGGGCGGAGGGGAAGCCAGACACCTTCATTTTCCACAATTACCGGGACTTCACCAACGCCCAGGACTTCGCCTGCCTCAGCTATGAAGCTACAAAGGACGGGGAGGTTATGGCCTCTGGGCGGCTGGAGCTGCCCTCCATTCCCCCTCACCAGGAGGCGGAGATTACAGTAGAGGGCCTGCCCCGGGAGGGCCTCTCTGCCGTTACCTTCCTCTACACCGCCAAGGAGGACGGAGAGTTTTTCCCGGCGGGCCATGAGCTGGGATTTGACCAGATCATTCTCAGCGGCCAGCCTCAGCCTATTCCCGCTCCAGCGGCAGGGCAGGTGGAGGCCGCCGAGACACGCAGGGCCGTCATCGTATCAGGCCCTGGCTTCCGGTATGCTTTTTGCAAAACCACAGGGCTCTTTACCGAGCTCTCCTATCAAAACAAGGGCCTTCTCACCCGGCCCATGGAGTGGAACACCTACCGGGCCCCTCTGGACAATGATATGTATGTCAACCCCAAGTGGACCGAGGCTGGCTATCACCGGCCCACTGTGAAGGTCTACAGCGTCCAGGTGGAGAAGACGGCGGAAGGGCCCGCGGTCATTACATGCAGCCTGGGGATCGGCGCTTTAACGGTTACGCCCTTCCTGCGCATTACCGCCCGGTGGACCATTGACGGGGAAGGCCGCATTCAGTGCGCCCTGGAAGGAAAGCGGGACAGCCGGTTCCCCTTTCTGCCCCGGTTCGGGCTGCGGATGTTCCTGCCGAAAGACTTCCGGCAGGCGGAGTATTTCGGCTATGGCCCCTATGAAAGCTACAACGACAAGCACCTGGCCTCCCGGCTGGGCGTCTACCAAGAGACCGTGGACCGGATGGTAGAGCACTATCTGAAGCCCCAGGAAAACGGCTCCCACTTCGGCTGCCGCTGGGCCGGCCTTTCCGACGGCGCCTTCACCCTGAAGGTCCAGGCCCCCCAGGGCTTCTCCATGAACGCCTCCCCCTACACCCAGGAAGAGCTGGCCAAGAAAAAGCATGATTACGAGCTGGAGGAGTCCGGCGAGACTGTGTTCTGCGTAGACTACAAGATGAGCGGCGTAGGCTCCGGCAGCTGCGGCCCCCAGCTCCTGGAAAAATTCCAACTAAACGAAACCGAATTCACCTTTGACTTCGCCCTCGCCCCCTCTTGCAAATAGCGGGCGCCTATGGTATAATGCAACGTGACGTTGCATCCATTTCGCGGGGTCGGGCAAAGCTTCGCCCTCGGGGCTGGGAACCTGCTGGCTTTGCGGACGCGGTCCGTTAGCCGCTACTGTAAACGGGAATCCCTAAAGGCTGGTGGCAGCTGGAGCCTGCGGCCGCGTGGCAGCGGCTTCCGGTTAACAAACCGGAAAATCCGGGTAGAAAGTTTTTGAAGATTGTCAAGAAACTTTTTTCAAAAAGTTTCTTGACCAGGGTGCGGGACAGCGTCTCACGGCCTTAGGGCAGCGCAAAGCCTTAGGCATTAGAAAGGAGAATGTTTGTATGACAAGTAAGAGGGAGACTGTGGTATAGCCGGGGAGGTTTGCCGCAAATAAAATGAAGAGGTGGCAAACGCCTCCCATAGGAAAGAGCCTATGGAGGAATACCACTTGAACAGAGAGAACAAGCGCAAGAAATATGAGAAGGGTTATTACCAGAACCATCCCTGCAACGACAGCTTCACCTGCAAAGCCTGCGGGCGGCTGGTGACCCCGGAAGCCGCCGGAAGCCAGCACCGCAACCACTGCCCCAACTGCCTTGTGAGCCTTCACGTAGACAACGAGCCCGGAGACCGGGGGGCGGACTGCGGCGGGCTGATGGACCCGGTAGGGGTCTGGGTGCGCAAGAATGGGGAATGGGCCATTATCCACCGTTGCCGGCGCTGCGGGCATTTAAGCTCCAACCGGGTGGCGGCGGACGACAACCCCATGAAGCTGATGTCTATCGCCATGCGGCCATTGGCCCAGCCGCCGTTCCCTTTAGAGCGCATGGAGGAAATGACGGAGCTGATGGCCGGAGACGGGAAGCTCTGGGATCCTGCCAAAAACGAAAACTGAGGAGGAAGCGCGATGAAACTTGGTATTATCATGCCCCCAAAGCCGGAAAGCTTTGAAAAGGCCAAGGCTCTGGGACTGGATTTTGTGGAGTTCGACTGCAACCCCACCGACTTTTTCGGCGTTCCCACCGCCGGACTGCTGGCCGCAAAGGAAGAACTGAAGGCCGCCAGCGAGAGTACCGGCGTAGAGGTAGGCGCCGTGGGCCGCTGGGCCAGCCACATTTTGGACGAGAACGGCCAGGTAGTCCCCGCCGAGTGGGAGGACGTGAAAGCTGTCATTGACTTGGGCGCTTTTCTGGGGGCCAAGTATTACCTGTGCAGCTGTAACTATGTGAAGAGCCTTTCCTACTACAAAAACATCACCGCCGCCATCAAAGTCCTCAACGACATTGTGGCCTATGCCCAGGAGAGGGGCATGGAAACCGCCATTGTCAACTGCATGATGGGCGACAACTATATCCGGACCCCCGAACAGTGGAAGCTGGTGCTGGACGAAGTGCCCGGCCTGGGCATTAAGTACGACCCCTCTCACAGCTTTGTCCATGGCGGACAGAAGGGCGCTTATTTGGAGGAAGGTATGCAGTGGGGCTCCCGGTTCAAGTATTGCCATGTAAAGGGCGTCATCCAGCGGGGCGATTCCCACGAGGCCGAGCATTGGGCCATGCGGGAGCTGATTGGGAAGCATCCCGAGCTCAAGGATGAGCTGATGCCCCATGGCATGGGCGGCGACCCGGACTACGACAACCCCCCGGCCGGCATTGACGTCATCAATTGGCGGGCGTTCTTTGCCATTCTCTACAAGTATGGCTATGACGGCTATCTTGCTATCGAGCCCCATTCCGCTACTTGGATGGGCGAAAAGGGAGACAAGGGCGTGAAGTATACTATCAAGTATATTCGGGATTTAATGATTCTGGACTAAGAACCCGTACCGGCGGGATTTCTACTCAGATTTCCCAGCAAATTTAGTTGGGAGCAAAGTGTGGAAATCCAGGGAATTTTAGGGTTTTCAAGGCTTCACAAGGCGGTTTGCCGGAAAGATGGGGATCACATCCTGAATCGAGACGCAAAAAAGGAGCGCTGGGGGTTTTCCCGGCGCTCCTTTTGCATGGATAACAGACTGCCCAGTTGGGCCCCGCCGCCTTTATTCGTCGGTGGCGCATGGTCCGTATCCATCCGCTTTATCTTCCTTGCGCTGCTCCGCTGGCAATGGGCGGCCCGCCAGCTTTCGCACCGCCGCGAAAAATACGTCGCTGTAGGCTCCGGCCAAAATTTCACCGGCCCGGGCCTTTTGCTCCCATTCGTCTATGGGAAACCATCGGGCCCCGTCCACCTCTCCGGGCTGGAGGGCAAGCGCGGCGGGGTCCACGTCCCGGCGCAGGCCGTATACATCCATAAGAAACGGCTCGCCGCCCATGCCCTCCGACCGGCGGCGGGTAAGGAAGGCCAGCTCTTCCGGGGCGGCAATAAGGCCAGCCTCCTCCAGCAGCTCCCGGACAGCCGCCGCTGGGCTTTTCTCTCCCGCCAGCACGCCCCCGCCGGGATTTTCCCACACTCCGGGCATCTGGCTTTTCTCCATGCTTCGTAAGGTGCAGAGCACCTCTCCTTTCGAGCTCACCACTACGATGGTCACCGCTAAGTGGTATTCCCCAGGCTCCTGGGGATGGCCCCGCTCTATGACGCGGCCCGTCAGGTTTCCCTGGGCGTCGTACATATCCCAAAGCTCCATTTTCATGCCTCCCTTCCCTCCGCTGTGCGGGACCCTGGCGCCACCAGCTTCCGCACAGCCGCAAATGTATCCGCCGTGTAGGCCAAAGCCAGCATTTTCCCATCCCTGGCCATGCCCTCCCATTGCTCTATTGTAAACCATCGGGCTTTTGCTGTCTCCCCCGGTTGAAGACGAATCTGGTTCAGGGGGAAATCCTTATGTAGAGCGTACACGTCCAAAAAGACGTCCCGCAGTTTGCTGCGCCCCAGCAAGCGCAGCTCGTCCGCAGAGGCGGGAATCCCCGTTTCCTCCCACAGCTCCCGGACCGCGCCCTCCCGGCTTGTCTCCCCGGCCAGCACGCTGCCGCCGGGGCTCTCCCACTGATTGGGGGCCAGCTTTTTGTCAGGGCTCCGCAGGGTGCAGAGGATCTCTCCGGCGCTGTTGTAGATAATGACGGCGGCCGCCAGGCAAAATTCCCCCGGCCCCAAAGGCGTATACCGCTGGTGGGTACGGCCGGTGGGATTTCCGTTGGAATCGTAAATATCCAGAATTTCCATGGTCTCACTCCCCCTTGTCTTTTGTGGACTTCGTGGCGCTGGGGCGGCTTCCCCCGCGCGCCTTAAAAAGGTTTCGCAGGTCCGCAGCCACGCCGCTGGTTTCCAGCCAAACGCTGACCTCTCCGCCCAAAAACAGAATATACATGCAAAAAAACAGCCAGAACATGAGAATAACCAGGGTAGCCAGGCTTCCGTAAATAGAAAAGTTTGAAAAATTCTCTACAAATAAGGAAAAGAAGTACGAGAACAGCACCCATCCCCCCGCGCCGAAGGCGGCCCCGGCCAGATTATAGCGAAACCGCGCCCGGCGCTTGGGTACAAAGCTATAGAGAAGGATAAAGAAGATAAAGAGCATGACAAAGCCCGCCAGGGACTTAAAATGAATGAGCAGGGCGGCGGCCAGGGGCCAGCGGTCCAGAAGAAACTTATAGATGGTGGAGCCGAAAACCAGCAGCAGCGCCGCCGCGATGAGGACCACCGCCAGCATCAGCACATAGACCACCGCCATAGCCCGAAGCGCCACTATGTTTCGGGCCTTTTTCGCGCCATAGATCTGGTCCAGTCCCTTGATAATGGCCACCATGCCCATGGAGGAGGACCACACCGAGGTGATAACCGCCACCGGCAGCACGCCGTGGGATTCCAGCGGGCTGGGAATAATTTCGGACAGGGCCGTGGAGAAAGTGGCCGGCAGCAGCTCCAGAGCGGTCTCAATCATGCTGAGCCCGGAAGAAAAATGGATGCGCTGCATCAATGTAAGCAAAAAAGCCAAGAAGGGCAGAAAGGAGGTAATGAGGAAAAAGGCCCCATGCGCGGCGGATGAGTCCACCCGGTCCAGGCGAATGCGCCCCGCAAACCAGGCTATATGCTTTTTTAAAAACGCTGTCACGGCCACAACCTGCCTTCCTTATAAGGCCGCGGGACGCCGCCCCTGTCTCGCCTGCCGCCCCGGCCCGCTTTTTCGTTAAAGAATGGGTGTTTCTATGTATTATAACATAGCCGCCGGGATTTTACTACACGAAAATAAGAGAAATCCCTCCAAAACCATCTGCCCCAAAATCCCCCTCGCCACCTTGACCGCATCCCCTGTTTGTAGTAAAATGAACCTACAATCCGGAACGCGCCTCCGGCTCCGCCCGCAAAGCCCCGCGCTGGGGCGGCTCTTAGGCGGCGCGTTCTAGAAACAGGAGGGGTTGCTATGAATGCAAATGTAAACCGGGCTGTCAGCCGCCTGGTAAATTACGGGCTGCAGAGGGGCCTGATTGAGCCGGAAGACGCGGCCTATGCGGCCAACCGGATTTTAGCCGTACTAGGAGTGGGAGAATTCGCCCCGGTAAAGGTGGAGGATGAGCTGCGGTTTCCGGCAGAGCCCCTGGAGGAGCTCTGCCAGTGGGCCGCTGCCAGCGGGAAGCTGGCGGACAACCAAAACGCCTGGGAGCGGTTTGACACGGAGCTGATGGCCTGCCTGACCCCCCGGCCCTCAGAGGTGGTAAAAAGGTTTTGGGCCCTCTATCGGGAAGACCCCAAGGCCGCTACGGATTACTACTATGATCTAAGCCGCGCCAGCAATTACATTCGGGTGGACCGTATTGAAAAGGACCGGCTTTGGATCGCCCCCACCCCCTATGGCGACTTGGTAATCACCATCAACCTCTCCAAGCCGGAAAAGGACCCCAAGGCCATTGCCGCCGCCAAAAACGCACCCCAGTCCGGCTACCCGGCCTGCGCCCTGTGCCGGGAAAACGAGGGCTTTTTGGGCAGCGCCAACCAAGCGGCCCGGGGCAACCACCGTCTCATTCCCCTTCCGCTGTGCGGGGAAAACTGGTTTTTGCAGTATTCCCCCTATGTGTACTATAACGAGCACTGCATCGTCCTCAGCGAAGAACACCGGCCCATGAAGGTCAGCCGGGAAAGCTTCCGGCGGCTTTTAGAATTTGTCACTCTTTTGCCCCACTACTTTTTGGGTTCCAACGCGGACCTGCCCATTGTAGGCGGCTCCATCCTTACCCACGACCACTTCCAGGGGGGCCGCTATGAGTTTCCCATGGCGAAGGCCCCTCTGCGGGAAGAAGTGGTATTCTCCGGCTTTGAAGACGTAAAGGCGGGGATTGTCAATTGGCCCATGTCCGTCATCCGCCTGCGGGGGCGAGAAAAGGAAAGGCTGGTGGATCTGGCGGATAGAATCCTCACGGTTTGGCGGGGCTATTCCGACGAAAGCGCGGAGATTCTCTCCCACACCGGGGACACCCCTCACAATACCATCACCCCCATCGCCCGCCGCCGGGGAGACGAGTATGAGCTGGACCTGGTTCTTCGGAACAACCGCACCACCCAAGAGCACCCGCTGGGGCTGTTCCATCCCCATGCCGAGTACCACCACATTAAGAAAGAAAACATCGGCCTTATCGAGGTAATGGGTCTGGCCATTCTGCCCCCCCGCCTGCTGGAGGAGACGGCCCTGCTGGCCGAAGCCCTTAGCGCCCCGGAACGGGCCGGAGAAATTATGGCGCGCCCGGAAATGGAAAAGCACCAAAGCTGGTACCAGGAGCTGAAGTCCCGAAACAGAAAGCCCGAAGAGGCCCAAAGAGCCATTCAGGTGGGCATTGGCGAAATTTTTGGTAAAATTCTCGGCAACGCCGGCGTTTACAAAGACACCCCCCAAGGCCGCGACGCTTTCCGGCGGTTTTGCGGGGCTGTCTAAGGCTTAAAGGAATTGTAGGAAGGGGAAGATACCAATGGACATGGAGAAAATACAGAAAGCCGTTCGGGAAATTTTGGAGGCGGTTGGGGAGGACCCTCGGAGGGAGGGCCTGCAGGAAACGCCCCAGCGGGTGGCCAGAATGTATGGGGAAATTTTCTCGGGCCTTGCCGCCGACCCCAGAGAGCACTTGAAAATATTCCAGGATGAGGGCCGGCATGACGAGCTGGTGCTGGTGCGGGACATTCCTCTTTATTCCGTATGCGAGCATCACCTGCTGCCCTTTACCGGGCGGGCGCACATTGCCTATATCCCAAAAAACGGGCGGATCATCGGGCTTTCGAAATTCTCCCGGATCGTGGACTGTTTCGCCCGCCGGCCCCAGGTGCAGGAGCGGCTCACCGGGCAGGTGGCGGACTTTCTCTATGACAGTCTGGAGCCCTTGGGCGTAGCGGTGTTCATGGAGGCCGAGCATCTGTGCATGACCATGCGGGGCGCCCGGGCCGCCGGGGCCCTTACCCGTACCTCCGCTCTGCGGGGCTGTATGCGTACCGACGCGAAAACCCGGGCCGAGGTCATGTCCCTGCTGGGAGGGCGGGCATAATGGCGGCGGGGCATGGCCCTGTCTTTCGGGCTATGGGCCGGGAGCTGCCCTTAACCCGCACCTATGTAATGGGGATTTTAAACGTGACCCCGGACTCCTTTTCTGACGGCGGCAAATATTTCCAGCCGGAAAAGGCCCTGGCCCGGGCCCTGGAGATGAAGGAGCAGGGCGCGGACATCATCGATATTGGAGGGCAGTCTACCCGGCCGGGGTACACCGCTGTTTCTCCCAGGGAGGAGTGGGAGCGGATTCAGGAAACGGTTTCCGCCGTGGTAAAGGGCACGGGGCTCTTGGTGTCGGTGGACACCTTCTACCCCCAAGTGGCCCAAAAAGCCCTGGAAGCCGGGGCGCACATCATCAACGACGTTGCGGGCTTTCCCCGGGAAATGCTGGAAGCAGCGGCGGGCTCTGGGTGCGGCTGCGTGGTCATGCACCCCTGCGGCTCCCAGGGAGGAGACATTTTGGATGAGGTTCGAAATTTTTTCCAGCGGCGTCTGGAGGAGGCCGCCCAGCTGGGCATACGGATGGAAAGCCTCTGCTTGGACCCAGGCGTCGGTTTTGGCAAAAGCCTCCAGGAAAACCTGCGGCTCATCGCCCAGGTGGAAAAGACCCGGATACCTGGGGCCGCGTATTTGATGGCCGCTTCCCGAAAGCGCGTTACCGGCGCGCCCTGCGGGGACCCGCCCTTTGATGAGCGTCTGCCGGCCACAGTGGCGGCCCACACGGCGGCTATTTTGGGGGGCGCTGATATGATACGGGTACACGATGTAAAAGAGGGCGTGCAGGCGGCAAGGATGGCCGACGCGCTTAAGAAAAGCCGGAAATAGAGCCGCGGGATTTTCTGCCGGACACGGCCTAAATAAAATGGGAGAGAGTTTATGATGGATAAAATATATATTAAGGGGCTGGAAATCTTCGCCTATCATGGCGTGAACCCGGAAGAAAAGGAAAACGGCCAGCCTTTTCTGCTGGACATCACGCTGCATGCCAGCCTGGACAGGGCCCGGCACAGCGACCGTTTGGAGGACACTGTCAACTATGCCGCTGTCCGCAAGACGGTGCAGAGGGTCTTTACCGAAACAAAGTATGACCTCATTGAGCGGGCCGCACAGGCGGTTTGCAGCGGGATTCTGGAGGAGCACCCCCTGGTAAGCCGGGTGGATTTGCTGCTGAAAAAACCAGAGGCCCCTATGAACGCCCTGTTTGACTATGTGGCAGTGGAGATCTCCGCAGAGAGGGGGGCTGGACAATGAAAGCGGTGCTGGGCCTGGGAAGCAATTTGGGGAACCGGGAAGAGAATATCGCCGGGGCGCTGAGCCTTTTAGAAAAGCTGCCGGATACCCGCCTGCTGGCGCTCTCCAACATCTATGAGACCGCCCCCTTTGACGTGGGTTCGCCTCAAGACGACTATCTGAACTGCTGCGTGCTTCTTGACACCCAGCTGCCGCCGGAGGACCTGCTGGACCGATGCCTGGAAGCGGAGGCAAAGCTGGGGCGGGTCCGGCTGGAATACCACGGGGCCAGAACCATGGATATCGACCTGCTGCTCTACGAGGGGTTTCAAAGCGACGCCCCCAAGCTTCGGGTGCCTCACCCTGGTATACGGGAGCGGGCTTTTGTCATGGTTCCGCTGTCCGACATTTTTCACGACTACACGGCTCTGGGCCTGGACTTCCGCAGCGCTTATGAGAGCGTGGACAAAGCCGGGATCCGGCTGTATAAGTGACCTTTCAAGCGAAGACTGCCGGGGAGCATACAGTTCATGGCCTCGCAGGGCAGCCCGGACTCTGCCAGCGCGGCCTTTGCCTGCATGAACTCTGCCGGGGGCATGGCCGCTATAGCGTTCAATGCGGTTTCGATGTAGTCAAATCCAGCTTGGGCCAAAACAGGCGCATGGCCCAAAGCCGTGCATATACGCCGTGCATATACCCAGTTTGATCATAGAAAACCTCCGCCTAAGAATACAGGTTCTAAGTCTGATAGGAGTCTTCCGGACCTTCCGCAAGGCGAAAGATAAGCCCCTCAGCGGAGAGGAAAACTCTCAAATGTACGCTTTGCGCATATTTATAACATAAATCTGATTGGAGTTTTCCGGATGTACGCTTTGCGTACATTATAGCATACTTCGGACGCAA
>CANONE010000029.1 GCA_947567585.1 uncultured Clostridia bacterium
TAATTTTTCGCTCCGTAATTAAAACTGAGCACAGGAGAGGCTCCGTCTGTAATGGCCAGTACCGGGGTGTCCAGAATCTGCCGGATCGAGTTGATAATGGTCATGGTGGAAATCGCGATGTCCCCGCCAAAGGCTCCCAGCATATTGTTACAGGCAATCTGTACCAGGCTGTTGGTACACTGCATTACAAAACTGGCTGTGCCAAGGCCCATGATGTCTAAAACCCGTTTCTTTTGCAGAGAAGGCTTCCAGGCGAGACGGAGACGCAGCTCCCCCCGGCCGCCCAGCAAAAAGCGCATAACAAAAACCGCTGAAAGGAGCTGAGAAAGTATCGTGGCCCAGGCCGCGCCCCGCACGCCCATATGGAGGACAAAGATGAAGATAGGATCCAAGACGATGTTGGCGGCCGCCCCTAAGAAGACCGTTCCCATACCCACGTTGGCAAAGCCCTGGGCGTTGATGAAAGGGTTCATGCCTAAGGCGATCATGGAAAAGACAGTGCCAAAAAGATAGATTGTCATGTAGGGCTGGGCGTATGTAAGGGAAGCCTCGGAAGCGCCGAACAGGTAGAGGATAGGGCGGCAGAACAGAAGCCCCAGCACCGTGATGGCGACGCCGGTGAGCACCAAGAGATAGAAAGCGGTATTCATAATTTCCCCGGCTTCCTTCCTGTCTCCCCGGCCCCGGGCAATGGAACACAGCGGAGCGCCCCCCGCTCCGTATAGATTGGTAAAGGCGGCCACCAGGGAGATCACGGGAAAGCATAAACCCACAGCTCCCAGCGCCTCCAAGCCCTCGCCGGGAATTTTGCCAATATAGACCCTATCCACAATATTATACATGAGATTCAGAATCTGCGCCGCCAACATAGGCGCGGCCACCCTGATAATATTCCGCACCACCCCGCCAGAGGAGAAATCCACCTGTTTCGCTTTCATCTATCCTTCCCTCTTTCCGTGTAACTGCTTGATATACGTCCGCATTCCTTTTACAATAAATCTGATGGGAGTTTTCCGGTGCTTTCGCAAAGCGAAAGACGGCCGCCGCGCGGACCAGGGAAACTCCGGATGTACGCTTTGCGTACATTATACCACAAAAGCGTCCGGCATGCAAAAGAGATCTCCCGATTACTCGGGAGATCTCTTTTATTTAGCACATGTTTTCCACTGCTTCGCGCAGGGCCTCGGTACGGTTTGTCTGCTCCCAGGTTACGCCCAGGTCCTCCCGGCCCATGTGGCCGTAAGCGGCCAGCTGGCGGTAGATGGGGCGGCGAAGATCCAGCTCTTTAATAATAGCGGTGGGGCGCAGGTCAAAAACCTTCTTCACGGCTTCCGCCAAGCATTCGTCGCTGACTGTACCAGTGCCGAAGGAGTCCACCATGATGGAAACCGGGCGGGCCACGCCAATGGCATAAGCCAGCTCCACCTCTGCTTTCCGGGCAAGACCGGCGGCTACGATATTTTTAGCTACCCAGCGGGCGGCATAGGCGGCGGAACGGTCCACCTTGGTGGGATCCTTGCCAGAGAAAGCGCCGCCTCCATGGCGGCCATAGCCGCCGTAGGTATCTACAATGATCTTCCGGCCAGTAAGGCCGCTGTCGCCCACAGGCCCGCCAATCACAAAACGGCCGGTGGGATTGATGTAAATGCGGGTATTGTGGTCCACAAGCCCGGAGGGAATCACCGGCTTAATGACATGCTTGATCATATCTTTTTTCAGCTTTTCCAGCTTGACGTCCTCATCATGCTGCGTGGAAATAACAATGGCGTCAATGCGCTTTACCGTGTCGCCGTCGTATTCCACAGTGACCTGGGTTTTTCCGTCGGGCCGCAGGTACTTCAACGTACCGTCCTTGCGGACCTGGGCCAGCCGCTTGGCCAACTTGTGGGAAAAAGAAATGGCCATGGGCATATACTCCGGGGTCTCATCGCAGGCAAAGCCGAACATCATGCCCTGGTCCCCCGCGCCAATCAGGCTGTTCTCATCGGTCTCGCCGTTTTTGGCCTCCTGGGACTCGTTGACCCCCATGGCGATGTCCGGAGACTGGGAGTCAATGGAAGTGAGCACACCGCAGGTATTGCCGTCAAAGCCGCAGGCCGGGTCATCGTACCCGATGTCCTTTACCACCTGCCGGGCCACCCCGGCAATATCCACATAGCAGCTGGTGGAAATCTCTCCCATTACATGGATGACGCCGGTGGTAGCGGTGGTCTCGCAGGCTACATGGGCTTGGGGGTCCTGGGCCAAAATGGCGTCCAGCACCGCGTCGGAAATCTGGTCGCAGAGTTTATCTGGATGGCCCTCGGTGACAGATTCGGATGTAAAAAGCTTCATAAAAAATCCCCTTTCATCAATCAGGTTCTCAGTAAGCAAAATAAATCCATTCCATAAAAAACGGGACTCTCGAAAAACGAGGGTCCCTATTCCGCCTCATCTTTCGGGTTCAGCCGCCACCAGACAGCTAAATAATCCGCAGGAATTAGCACCTTGCAGAAAAACCTACAGGTTGCCGGGCATCACAGGGCCTGTCCCTCCGCCGCTCTAGATAAGGATTTATTCTGTTTTCATTTATTTTATCACGATCCTGGAGCTTTGTCAACACAAGAATGCGCAAAATTTAAGCGCGGATGATTTTTAGGGACTTGCCGCTGTCAGGAACCTCGGGCGGAGCATAGAATGAAATAAGTTGACAAGACAGGGGGACAAGATTATGAAGGGGCAAGGAGGTTTGTGGGCGCATATGCCCTCGCTGGCGGGAAGGGAGCAGGAGGACGCTTTGCGGTTGCTGGAAGAATCTCAAAGGTTTCTGCTGTACATTTTGGCGGGGGTGGCGCTGCAATATAAATCGCTGGATCTGGAGCGGCAAAAACTGCTGGGACAGGGGTGCGTGGACATCGAGCCCCGCAATATGCAGCAGGCGGCTTCCCTGATAACCCTGGGGGCGCTTTTTGGCTTTCAAGGGCAGGCGGAACGCTTGGCAGACCGAACAGCCCAGGCAGGGGGCATACCGGATGAAATGGACGTTAAGCTGGGGGCGGTAAGCATTTTGGTGTCTATCATCCGCCTCTTCCGCCTTATGACGCCGGAGCTCGAGCCCAATCCGCAAGCCCAAGCGGCCCAGGACCTAGAACAGCTGACAGAGCCCGCAATTTAGGCACGAAAAACTGTAAGAAAGACAGCGCGATAAGCTCTGCGGTCTCATGCAAAAACGGCAAAGCCGCCGGAGCCTTTAACCGTTCCGGCGGCCTTTTTGTTTTCAATACGGCTTCTCCCGGACTGCCTATCGCCCAATCCGTGAATTCCCTGCCATCTCCGCCGTTTGCCGGCCTCATTTGCTCACTTGGGTGAATATGGGCAGGGCCCGTGCTATGGGATCTCTCCCGCAATGGCCGACCGGGCGGCCAAAATAAACTTGGCGCGGTCCAGGGGGTCTGTTCCTATACGCTCCCGGCTGGTCCCCAGGCCAGGAGGGCAGTCCTGGTAATGGGAAAAGCAGGCGCTGTAAATGCCCTCTCCCCCTGTAGCGGCGGCGAAATCCACCGGCAGCTCCATGGCCTCCGCAGCGGGAATAAAGGCTTCCAGCCGAAAGCGCCCTTCTTCCATGCTGGCAGGCTCAAACACGGCCCGGCAGGTGGAAAGCAGCCCCATGGCCTTTCCCAGATAGTCCAGGGGTCCTGACATCTCCGCTTTGAGCACCGGCTCCAAAAGCTGGGACCCAGCCTTGCGAAGGCCGTCCATGAGGCCCATGGGTGTGGCCACAAAGAAGTCCAGGGGATGCGTGTGGACATGGTGCCAGGTACCGTCTACCAGCGTAACCTTCAGGTCTGTTACCTGCCAGCCCAGCAGCCCTTGGCGCAGCGCCCGGGGAACCGCCGTCTCCACATGGGTCTGATACCGGTAGGGCAGCCGGCCGGGGGAAACCCGGCACTCATACTGAAAACCGCTCTCCCGGGGCAGAGGCTCCACCAAAAAGCGCACCTCCGCCCAGCAAGGCTTCGGCCAAGTGTAGGATTCATACCCCTCTGCGGCGGCGGCAGGCGTCTCCCGGTAAATCACAGAGGGCTCCGCAAAGTGTGCCTGAATGCCCCAGCGCTCTGCCAGCAGGGCCTCCAGCACCTCGATTTGCAGCTTTCCGGTAAGCCTGGCCCAGAGCTCCTGCTTTTCCCGGTTCCATTCGCAGTCCAAAGCGGGATCTTCATCCTCCAGCTGCTTTAACGCTTGGGTAAGCGCTGGCAAATCCTCCGGGTGCTCCGGCGTCACCCGAGACAGCAGCAAAGGCTCCGCCAGCCGGTAGGCCCGCAGTCCCGGAAGCGCACAGCCTACCAGGTCCCCGGCCCGCACGGACTCCAATCCATACACCACGGCAATCTCGTTGGCGCTTACAGCCTGGGCGTCCTCCAGCCTGCGGCCCTCCACGCTTCGCACCCGGGTGATTTTCTCTTCGGTCCGCCCGTTTCGCCCCACCGCCTCTACGGCCTGGCGGTTGCGAATCTCCCCGGCAAACAAGCGCAGATACGCCGCCTTTCCCAGGACGGGGTCATGCTCCACTTTATAGACCCGGGCGCAAAGCCGTTCCTCTCCAGGCCCCCCTAACGGGACGGGCTGGGGCAGCAGGCGGCATACGGCGTCCAGCAGGTCCCCTACTCCCAGGCCGAATTTAGAGGCCCCGCATACCGCCGGGTACAGCTCGCCCCTGCCGGCCTTCTCAGACAGACGGGGCCACAGGGCCTCTTCCGGCAGAAGCCCCTCTTCTAAAAGCCGCTCCAAAAGAGCCTCGTCTCCTGTTGCCAGAACCGCGCTCTCCTGCCAGGCCGGAGAAGAAAAGTCGGTAAGCCCGGCAACAGCCTTTCCCTCGCCTTCTTCCTCCACCCTGGATAAAGGCAGGCAGCGGGCCCCTTCCCTTTCCAGCTGGGCCAAGGTCCTTTCCCAGCCGCTGCCGGCCCGGTCCAGCTTATTGAGGAAAATAAAGCAGGGCAGTTTCGCCCGGCCAATGGCCTCCAGCAGCATCCGGGTCTGGGGCTGCACGCCCTCTACCGCCGAAACCACCAGCACAGCCGCGTCCAGCACCGCCAAACTGCGCTCCACCTCGCTGAGAAAGTCCGCGTGGCCGGGAGCGTCTATGAGATTCAGCCGGCAGTCCCTCCAGGTCACAGAGGCGCAGGCCGTGCGCACGGAAATGCCCCGGCGCCGTTCGACCTCCATGCCGTCGGTGGCCGCAGTGCCCTGGTCTACGCTGCCCAAAGCCCGAATGGCCCCGGTCTGGTAGAGAATCTGCTCTGTCAGGGTTGTCTTTCCCGCATCCGCATGGGCGACAATCCCCAAATTCAGTATTTTATCCGCCATGCCAAAACCTCTCTTCCCCATGAGCCGCCCAGAAAAGGATCTATATCTTTTTTACCATGATATAGTCGTCCATCACATAACCATGCCCGATGTCCGTAACCACGCTTTCCACTGTTTCAAAACCGTAATGCCGGTAAACTTCCGCCGCGTGATGGTTCTCTTTATTCACCGTCAGCCGGATGCTGGCCAGCCCCTGCCCCCGGGCCTCTTCCTCTACCAGGCTCAGAACCCGCTTCACCGCTCCCTGCCCGCGAAACGCCGGCAGAAGGTATACCTTGCTGAGAAACATTTCCTCCCGCCCCTGATAGCGGGGCGAAAACCCCACAAACCCGCCGGGGACGCCGCCTTCCCACAGCAGGTAATACTGGTAATTCTCTTGTTCCATCTGCTCCCGCACCGCCGGGGGAGACTGAAACTTTTCCACCATGTAATCCACCTGCCCGGGGGGAAGCAAGGGGTCGTATGTAAGATGCCAGACCTCCTTTGCCACCTGGCACAAGGCGGCAATTTCTTCCGCTGTTTCCACTTTTTTTAACATAAAGTCCATGTTGTTCCTCTTTCCTGGTTGCTTATTTTGACCCTACTGCTCATTATAGTTGCCTAAAAAGGAGAACCGGGGCAGCTCCCCATGCAGCGCGCAGATGAGGTCCAGTGTGCCGGGGTTGTGGATATTGCCAGTAAAGTCCAGATAGAAGTCGTATTCAAACCGCTTGCCTGGGATAGGACGGGACTCAATTTTAGTCAGATTCAGCCCCTCCACCGCAAAGCGCTGCAGAACATTATAGAGAGACCCCGTGGTATGCGGCAGCGAAAAGCATAGGCTGATTTTATTGGCCTCCGCCGGCAAAACAGGCTCTTTGGAAACAGCCACAAACCGGGTGGTATTGTTTTTTACATTCTGCACCCCTTCTCGGAGAACGCATAGGCCATACCGTTGGGCGGCTTCCTGGGAACAGATAGCCGCTGTCCCCGCGGGCCGCTCCCGGGCTATGAAAGCGGCGGCGGCGGCCGTGTTGGAGAACGCCTCCGCCTCCATATGATGCGCGCTGATATAGTCCGAGCACTGGGCCAAAGCCTGGGGATGGGACAGTACCCGGGTAATGGTTCCCACGCCCTCCGCCGCGGCCAGACAGTGTTCTACCCCTACGTCCACCGCGCCTACGATAAAGAAGCGGTAGCGCAAAATCAGATCATAAACCGCCGCCACGGACCCCGCCGCGGAATTCTCCACCGGCACAACCCCCAGTGCCCCCTGGTCCACCTCTTGAAAAACCTCCTGGAATTCCGGGACAAACGCTACATCCTCTTTTCCCAGCAGACGCCGGGCCGCAATGTGGGAATAGGAGCCCCGCACTCCCTGGCAGACCACTCGTCCTACCGGCATGGGCAGCTGTCTTTTGGCCGTGCGCTCCCATTCCCGGAGAGGGACGTCCTGGTCCAGCATCTGGTGCTGGCGGGCCCGGCTAATGGCCATAATCGACTGATACAGCGCCGCCGCGCTGCCGCCATACGCCCCGGCCTCCCGGCTGACCCTCTCGAGTATCTCCCTCTCCCGCTGGGCGTTCAGCACCGGGGCGCCAGCCTGCCGTTTAATCCGCGCCACCCGCTCCGAGCAGCCCATACGCTCTACAAAAAGGGGCAGCAGCTGGGCGTCGATCCGGTCGATCTTTTCCCGCTCCGCCGCCATCCTTTCCTGATATTCCTTATTCTCCATGTTCTCCTCCCGCTATCCCCCATAGGGAATTTTGCTCTTCCTCCAGCTCCTCCATCCGTCCAATCCGGTAGGCTTCCAGGAAAAAATCATACATGGGCAGCAGGCCCATAAAGGAGTCTGTCAGAAGCCGGGGAAGCTCCGGAGTGAACAGCGCCTCCCGAAAGAAATTCTCCCAACCTACGCTGGCCTGCTTGCGGTTGTACCAGGGGTCGATCACCGGGCCAAAGGAGCCCTTGGGCCGTTTATACTCGTCGCCCCACAGCCGGGCCGTCTCCCGGCAGGGCAGACCTTCCGCCAGCTGGACAAAGCCCGCCGGGTCCTTATCGATCATCCGCCGAAAGACGGCCCCTTGCCGGGCGGACCTGTCCCAGTATCCCAAACCATGCGAAGTGCCCTCCCGGTTCAGTTCAAACCAGAACATGGGTCCCTGCCGGGCCGCGTCCCCCTCCTGTAGGGAAAACCACAGGTTGTCCTGGTAGGGCCCCCGGCCGAACAGCCGCCGGGCGTCCCGGTAAATGCGGGAAACATGCAGGCTCAGGTCCCTTTGGGGCAGGTGGTTTCGCATGAATTCCAAGGTTTCCTGGGCCAGGGCCTTAAATGGTTTGTCCAGTACTTTCACAAACTCCTCTTTGTGGGCCTGAAACCAGGGGCGCTCATTGTTTAGGGACAATTCCCACAAAAAGTCTATACTCTTTTGGGTCAGCGGGTTTTCCACAGGACTCACTCCTTTCCTACCTCTCTACAGCATCCCGCTCTGGGCCAGCAGCTCCAGCGCGGCCACGCAGGCCGCCGCTTCCACCACTGCCGCCGCCCTGGGCACAATGCAAGGGTCATGCCGCCCGGTGACCGTCAGCTTTCCATTGGCGTGAGTACGCAGGTCTACTGTGTCCTGCTCCTGGCTGATGGAGGGAGTAGGCTTAAAAGCTACCCGGAAAATCACCGGCATACCGTTGGAGATGCCCCCCAAAACGCCCCCGGCCCGGTTATTCCTTGCTTGGACTTTACCTGCCGCGTCCACATACATGGGGTCGTTGTTCTCGCTGCCCCGAAGCTCCGCCGCCCCAAAGCCCGCGCCAAACTCAATGCCCTTTACCGCGGGGATCCCAAAAACCAAAGAGGCGATCAGGTTCTCCACCCCGCCGAACATGGGGTTCCCCACCCCCACCGGCATCCCTGTCAAAGCGCATTCCACCGTACCGCCTACACTGTCCCGGGCCATGCGGGCCCTTTCGATCTCTCCCCGCATAGCATCCTGGGCGGCAGGGTCGATAACGGGAAAATATGTCTGGCTCAGCCGCCTCATAAGCTCCGGCGCGGGCCCCTCCGGGTGAAAAGCCTGGTCCTTCACCCCCGCTACGCTGGATACATGCGCCGCCGCCAGAATTCCCCGGCGCTCTAAAAGCTGCCGGGCTACCGCCCCCGCAAACACCAGCGGGGCGGTCAGCCGCCCGGAAAAATGTCCGCCGCCCCGGACGTCGTTGCAGCCCTTGTACTTGACAAAGGCGGTGTAATCCGCGTGTCCCGGCCGGGGCAGGAACTTTAACTGGCTATAGTCTTTCGAACGCTGGTTGGTATTTTCGATAATGGCGCATAGGGGCGCGCCGGTGGTAACCCCCTCCAGCAGCCCGCAAAGGACCTTGGGCTCGTCCGCCTCCCTGCGGGTGGTGGCGGTAGGGTCCTGGCCAGGGGCCCGGCGGGCCATCTGGGCCAATATTTTTTCCCAATCAATGGCCTCCCCCGCGGGAAGGCCGTCAATATTCACGCCAATGGCCGCTGTGTGGCTGCCCCCAAAAATAGAAATCCGTATGCGCTGGCCCCAGCTAGACGACATCCGCCGCACCTCCTAGTTTTCTCAAGTCCTCATAAAAGGCCGGGTAGGTTTTGTTGACGCTCCAGGCGTCCGTCACCCGGACCGGCTCTTCGCTGCGCAGTCCAGCCCCCGCCAAAGACATCAGCACCCGGTGGTCGTTGCAGCCTTGGGCCAGCCCGCCGCTTAAGCGCTCTACCCCCTGTACGATCAGCTGGTCCTCCGTGGACCAGGCCCTGCCCCCCAGAGCGTTAATGGCCTCCCGCATGGACTCGATCCGGTCGCTTTCTTTCAGGCGCAGCCGGGCGGCCCCTGTAAACCGGGTCTCCCCCTCGCTGAGAGCCGCGCACACAGCCGCAGCGGGAACCATGTCTGTGATCTGAGACACATCCACTGTCTGCCCCCGCAGGCCGCCAAAGGGCGCATGGCAGCGCCGGTTTTCCGCCACCAGCTCCCCGTTTTCCCAGGAAATATCCAGTCCAAAGCCCCCGAAAACCTCCACGCAGGCCCGGTCGCCCTGTAGAGAGTCCGGTCGAAGTCCGGCGATACGGACCTGGGCTCCGCTGGGGGAAAGCGCCGCCAGATTTAAGAAAAAGGCCGCATGGGACCAGTCGCCCTCCACGGCATATTCCTGGGAGGCATAGCGTTGGTTCCCCTCCACCTGCCAGCCTCCCGCAACAGGACGAACCCTTATGCCGAAGTCCGCCAGCATGGCAAGGGTCATGTCCACATAGCCTTGGGATTCCAGAGGAGAGGTGAGCAGGATCTCGCTGGCGCCCGGCAGCAGGGGCAGGGCCAGCAAAAGCCCTGTTACAAACTGGGAGCTGACATTCCCCGGCAGCTCATACCGCCCCGGCTGCAAGCGGCCCTCAATTTCCAAGGGAAGGCCGCCCTGGGTGCGGAAATCCACCCCGTGACCGGGCAGCAGCCGGCTGTATACTCCCAAAGGCCGCTGGGGCAGCCGCCCCTGTCCGGTAAACCGCCAGCGTCCGCCCAGCGCCGCCGCCACAGGGATGATAAACCGCAGCAGCGCCCCAGATTCCCCGCAGTCCAGCTCCCCGCCGTTTGGAGGCGTGTTCTTTTTGTGGATCAGCATCCCGCGCCCCCCAGGTTCATATTCCACAGCCGCGCCCAGAGCCTGGGCTCCCCGCACAGCAGCCTCAACGTCCCCGCCGCCCTCCATGTTTCGCAGCGTGCAGTCCCCTTCGGAGAGGGCCGCGCACAGTATAGCCCGGATAGCGGCAGATTTGCTGGCGGGCATCCGCACCCGGCCGCCGGAAAAGCTGGCGCCATATCGTACCTCAGGCATTACACTCGCTCCTTTTCGTTTCAATCCCGCCTGCTTATCGCGGGCGGTAGCTGACAAAGGCAAAGCTCCGGCTGTCCGGAGACCAGGAATTTACGTTGATGGTGCCCTGCCCGCCGTACAGCTGGGCAATGGTCCGCACAGGGCCCCCGGCGGCGTCCATCAGCCGCAGTTCCACCTCTTTCCCCGGCAGGTGCTCATGGGGAGCCAAGTCCCCCTTGCGGTAGGCCAGCATCACCACCAGCTGGCCGTTGGGAGACACATGGGGAAACCAGGTGTTCCGGTCCTGGCAGAAGGTCATCTGCGTCTGGCCTGAGCCGTCGGCCCGCATACGCCACGCCTGCATCAATCCGGTGCGCACGGAATTAAACCAGATATACTCGCCTGTATTGTCAAATTCCGGACCGTCGTTCAGGCCGGGAGCGTCTGTCAGCCGCCGCTCCTGCCCGCCCCCGGCCGGAATGGAATAGATATCAAACTCTCCGGCGCGCTGGGCGCAGTAGATTAAGGTCTTCCCATCCGGAGACCAGCCGTGGAGATAGCTGGGGCCCTCGGGCGTGACC
This sequence comes from uncultured Clostridia bacterium, assembly GCA_947567585.1. Taxonomy (GTDB): domain Bacteria; phylum Bacillota; class Clostridia; order Oscillospirales; family Acutalibacteraceae; genus Acutalibacter. The sequence goes on from CANONE010000029.1 coordinate 10,734, forward strand.
AGGCGGGGCTCCCCGCCGGAAATGGGCATGGTATATACCCGGGAAAGGCCGTCCGCCTCCGTCATATGGCTGATGGCAATGGCAGAGCCGTCCGGCGAGAGAACATGATCGTTGTTGCAGCGCTGGGCGGAGCCTGTGGGAATCACCGCGCTCTTCCGGGAGGCCAGATCAAAACGGTACAGCCTGCCTCCGCAGTTATACACGAGGTACCCGCCGTCCTTAGACCAGTTGGGCGCCTCAATAACCTCTGAGAACTCCGCCAAAACCTCCCTGCGGCCGGTATCGATGTGGTAAAGCTCCAAAACAGAGGACTCATCCCGAGCCCAAGGATTCTTTTTGATGATATTTGGCATATCGCCCACTCCTTCATTCATGTGAGAAATAGAGTTGCCCGATCCGGCCGCCGGTCAAATTAGGAAAAAGCCGGCGCTTTTCCAAAGGAAAAGAGAAGTTCTCCGCACTTCAAGGGTTCTCCGGATGTACCTTTGCGTACATTACACCATAAATCTGCTTGGAGTTTTCCGGATGTACGCTTTGCGTACATTATACCACATATGCGCCCCGTGCGCAACGGGCAAGTAGCGGGCATCCACGCAGCCGGCCGCCTGTTTATAGGAGTTATGGACAAGATGGCGCCAAGAATGCAGAGCCAAAGCCGCGTCTTTTGATCGAGATGGGGCTCTTATAAAAAAGGTTTGATTTTTCCGGCGAATTCATGTAATATAGGAATGGTTGGATTCTTATCCGGCTATTTGGCACCGAAAACTTTAATTTTGGAGGGTATTCTATGATTTGTCCAAACTGCGGCCGGGAAATCCCGGACGGCACCATATGTCCCTGCACTCTGGAGGCTCCGCCGCCCCTTTCTGACAATCCGGCGGTAAACGCCATGAAGACTGTGGGCTCCTCCGGCCTGTTCCTGGCTCTTGCCATTCTTTTTTCCGCCTCGGCGCTGCTGGCCGTATTCTCCTCCGCCGGTATAAACGACAGCCTTTCCAACATCCTCTACTACGCCTATTCCATGGGCGTGGACATGAACAGCATCAACTATATGATGGACATGATGCACTCCACCACCATTGTCAACGCGGTGATCAGTTCAATCCCAGCTATTCTTACCGCCGTAGCGGCCTGGATTCATTACGGAACCTGCCGCAATATCCAAAGCGGGAATATTTCCACCGCCGGCCTGACCATCTATAAGGTTCTCGCCTACATAAACCTAATTGGCCTGTGCCTGGCTACTTTTTTTGTGGTGGCTATCGCCGTCATTGTGATTATCATGGTAGCCGGCAGCAGCTTCCCGGTAGATTCCCTGTTTGGCGCCAGCGCCTACGCGGCCAGCGGCCAGGAAGTCAGGCTCTCTCTCATCCTGATCTTCGGCATCTTTGCCGCCTTCTTCGCTTTCTTTATGGCTTTGGCTATCGCCTACCAGGCCAGTATCATCCGCACCATCAACCGCGCCAAGATCATTGCCGCTACCGGTCTGGCGGACGCCCGGGTTTCCGGATATTTGATCGGTATGAACTATGTGCTGGCGGTTATCAGCGTTATTTTCGCGCTGACCTCCCTGGCGCTGGCCCCGCTTTCCGCCATTGCCAGCTTGGTTGCGGCGGCAGACAGAATCCTTGCTGCCGTACTGCTCTCCCGCTACCGCAAAGCCATGGAATTGGTGATCTTCCCGCCGGTAGCGCCTCCGGTTCCCCCGCAGATTTACGGGATCCCCCAGCCGGATGCCCCCATGCCCCCTGCCGGGGACGTTCAGGAGGCTCTTGATCAAGATTCCGATTCGGAAGAGAATCAGCCGCCCCAATAAATAGCATCCTGAATACAGAGCATACTAAATAGAACGCGCGGTTTTTGTCACGGGTCCGTCCTGTACAAAAGCCGCGCGCTTTTTTGAGGGATCCGCGTACTGTTAAGCCGCCAGTGCGTCTGGACGCTTTCAGCAGGAAATCATAAAAATTCCCTCCCAGGTGGTAAAAGGGCTTTCCGCCGCCTGGGAGGGAATACAATTTTACACCCGCGTTCCGGGCGTGTTTAGAAGCCTGTCAGCGGCCGTTGAAATCAGCATATTGCAGCAGGTTCCTGCATAGAAACATAACCAGCACCGCCACCGGCACATTGGCCAGCGTCAGGCCCAGCAGCATGCCCGCAAACCCGGGCAGCAGCCCCAACAAAGCAGCCCCTAGGATAATGCCGGGAACCGCCAGCAGCATCATGGCGACTATGTAGAAAAACAGCACCAGTCCCTTGGAACGCACCGAACCGAACACCCGCTCTATCAGCATGTTCCCGGAAATAAACAGCAGGGAGAAGGAGACCCGCGCCACCATGCACATCACGGTATCTATGGGCCCCACGCCCAAAATAAGCGAGATGGGGATAAAAATCGCCACCGCCTCGCAGCAGTCCGCCAGAAGGTTTTCTCCAATGGCCCACAGCAGTTTTTTCAAAGGCGGCTCCGGCAGCAGGTAAATATAGGGCTTGGTCAGTTCCCAGTTAAAGCGCCCCGTGCCCTCGGAAAAAATCTGCATGTAGGTGCTCATGGTAAACATGGCCACAAAGGCCGGCGTCTTGTCCTCTTCATCCGAAAAAATGAAGCTATAGAGAACCGTGCAGCCGATCACCACCAGCATGAAGATTAAGGATGTTTTCGAAAACAGAAACGCCCCGGACCGCCGGTTTTCCAGCATGTGCTTGTGAAAGAGGGCGCTGGCCCCCGCCCCTTTGTGCAGCCCGGTCTTTCCCACACGGACCTTCTTGGGAGTGACTTCGGCAGGCTGGCCCTCCCTTTTGGCGGTGATGGCGGACTGGGCCACCTCGGCCGTCTGCAAAACGTCCTCATAGTAGTTGTTTTTGTTCTTTACCACCAGGCCCAGGGCCAGCCCAAAAGCCGCCAGCATCAAAAAGGCGCAAAGGCCGGTGATAAGATACTCCCCCGTAAACAGGCCGCCAATGACGCCCGCCGCCCAGCCGGACACCGGGAAGAAAATCCCCACGCCGGCCAGGAACCCGGCCCCGGCCTCCAATCCGCCGGAAAGCGAAAACTCCAGCTCTCCCCCAGACGCCTCCGCCGAGGCCGCCAGAGTGGGGACGCAGCGTATCAGCAAGCCCGCCGCAAAGGCAAGGGCCAGCCCGTAAACGCAAAATTTGGAAATACGCCGGGCCCCTTCATTGCCGCTGGTACGGGTATACACCGCCATGGCGCAGACCTGCCCTAAAAACAGGCACAATCCGTACCCCACCACGATCAGCAAAAGATGGGTGTATTCCAGCCCATACAGCCCGTGCAGCCAATTGTACTGGAAAAGCAGAAAGAAACCCAGCAGCAGCGAAAGCCCCAGCTGCCGGAACAGCCCGTAAAACAGTACTTTGTTGGGCCGCAGGGGCGAGGGGAACAGCATGCTCACATCTGAAAGCGTAAACATGGGATAGTTGCCCGCGCCGCCATTGACGCCATTGAGAAAGGTCATCAGAAACATAAAGCTATAAAAAAGCACCATAATGGCTGTCAGCTCGTACAGGGGGCGCGCCTCTATATGTTCGCTGTTCACCTGGCCGCCAATGGTGGAAAGCACCAAAGCCGCCGCTAAAACAATCACGTAAATCAGCTTGGCTGGGTGCTTCACAGCCTCCTTCAGCTGGTTTTTAAGCTTGACAACAGTTAGGTAAACCAATGGGCTTTTCATTGCGCCGCACCGCCTTCTTTCGCAGGCGCGGGCTGCGCCCCGCCCTCGGTAATCTGGAAAAACAGCTCCTCCAGGTCTTGGCCTTGGCCGCCGTCGTTGAGCTTGGTGGCGGCAAAGCGGCCGTTCATCATAATATTCGCCACATCCCAATAGTCCTCCACGCTGTCAATCATGTGGGTGCTGATTAGCACGGAGGCGCCCTCCGCTTTCAGCTCCCGAAAGATATTCTTCAGCTCCTTGATGGCGTGGGGGTCCAGCCCCACCAGAGGCTCGTCAAACACCACTACCCGGGGCTTATGGCACAGAGCGCAGCAAATCGAGAGCTTCTGCTGCATACCTTTTGAAAGCTCCTTGCCCAGCTTATCCTTTTTATCCCACAGCTCCAGGCGCTCCAAAAGCCGCTGGGAATATGCCTCGTCATACTGCCTATAGGCCCTGCGGATAAACTCCAAATGCTCCGAAACCGTCAGCAAATCATAGACGGCCGGCATCTCTGGTATGTACCCCAGCTGGCGCTTGGCTTCGGTGCTGATATTCTCCGCGCCGTTGATCTCAATGCGCCCGGTAAAACGCAAAAGACCGGTGATACATTTTATAATGGTGGACTTCCCCGCCCCGTTGGGCCCCAGCAAAATCCCTATCTGCCCATCGCCAACGGCAAAGCTGATATTGTCGTTGGCAATGGTTTTCCCATACTTTTTTGTAACCCCGCTAATCGAAAGCATCCCATCATTCTCCCTTCCACATTTTCAGTCTCGCTCGCCTGTCTGATATTATTATAATATCATTTTACAATCTTGTCAAGGGCCTGCTTCACTGGCCGCGGCAAGGGGCCCTTGTCAGCATTTGCAGTCGCCGCTTCACGAAAATATTATAAAGCAATGAGGACCCCCATGCAAGGGTCCTCATTCAATCGTAAGATTTTTGACAGTTTTTATCCCGGACGCCGGCACGGCCCCCTACGCCGCGCTCTGCGTACAATCAGTCCTCTTTCTCCTCTTTGTCCGCCATTTCCGGCGGTTTTTTGACAATCAACAGTCTGGAAAGCCGCTTGTCTTCAATTTCCAAGACAGTAATGGTCAAGCCCGCCACCTCCACCTGAGGGCGTTCCCCCTCCTTTGGGATGCGGCCCAAAATCTCGGTAACCAGGCCCGCAACGGTGTCGTAGCCGCCCTCGGGCAGCTCCACGCCGGTTAGGCCGGAGATTTCATCAATGGAAGCGCTCCCATCCACGGTAAATTCCGTCTCGCTCATCCGGTGGATCTCCTCTTCCTCATTGTCATACTCGTCCTGAATGTTTCCCACAATGGACTCCACCAGATCCTCCAGGGTGATCAAGCCCGCCGTGCCGCCGTATTCGTCCACTACAATGGCAATCTGCACCTTACGCTCGGTAAGCTCCGTAAAAAGCTGGCTGCATTTCTTGCTTTCCGGAATAAAATAGGCTGGGCGCATCAATCTGGTGACAGAGGCGTCCTGGGGAATCCCCCGGCCCACATAGGGCAAAAGGTCCTTGACGTAACAGATGCCCACCACGGAATCAATATCCTCGTGATACACCGGCACCCGGGAGCATCCGTGTTCCATGGCCACGGCCACCACCTGGCTTACGGGTTCGTCGTCCGCCACGGCCGCAATGTCCTTGCGGTGGGTCATGGTTTCTCCGGCGGTGGTGTCGTTAAAATCCAGGATATTGGCGATCATGTCCTTTTCTGTCTCCTCAATGACTCCCTTCTCCTCCCCCTCTCCCACCATCTGGAGGATCTCCTCCTCGGTGACGGCGTTGTCCAGGCTATAAGGGTCAATCCGAAACAGCCGTAAAAGACAGTTCACGAAAAAATTGGTAAGCCCTAAAAAGGGCCTGGCCGCCTGGGAAAGTCCGGCGATCAGCCGGGCCCGGCGGTAGGCAAAGGACTGGGCCTCATGGCGGGCGGTTTTCTTTGGCAATAAGTCGCAAAAAATGAAAAACAGGATGATGTAGCCCAATGCGGCCAGCAGGCAGCAGATGCCCCGGCGCAGGCCAGGGTCCTCTACAAAAGCAAAGGCGGCCAAGGTCCTCCCCCAGAAAGCCGCCAGCCAGAAGGCCAAGCCCAGCAGCCCGCAGAACAACAGCCCGGACTGCAGGGGAGAAACCATACTGGCCTGGGCTTCCAGGGCTTGCAGCAGAAGCCTGGCCCGCTTGTCTCCGGATTCCGCGTCCTTTTTCACCTGGGAAGCCGGCAGGCAGCTTATGGCGGATTCCCCCGCGGCATAAAGCCCCGCCAGCAAAGCCAGTAATATTGACAGCGCCAAAAAAAATATAAATGTACCGTCAGGGTCAGCAGGCATGAGAAAAGAAGCTCCTTTCAGAAGTGGTTTTTTATGTAATATGCCTATTGTACCTGAAACCGCCAAAAATGTCAATTCCCATTTCCGCCTTGGGCCCGGTGGCGCCATGGCCTTCATGCTTGCATTTTTCTAAAATCTATGCTATACTTTTTGCGTATTCCTTTACCCGTGCGGGGTTCCGCGCAAAATTTTTTATGAAAAGGTGTTGGTTTTTCCTCTTATGGACAGTCACAGTACGGCCTTGATTTTGGTTTTGATTTTGTTGGTCGCTTTTTCCGCCTATTTTTCCGCTACAGAGACGGCGTTCTCGTCTCTCAACCGCATTCGCCTAAAAAATCTGGCTTCCGCGGGAAATAGGAGGGCCCAGCTGACGTATGCCCTCTCTGAAAACTACGATGAACTGCTCTCCACCATCTTAGTGGGCAACAAC
>CANONE010000030.1 GCA_947567585.1 uncultured Clostridia bacterium
TAGAACCTGTACCGATAGGATTTGTGCCCAGATTTTCCAGCAAATTTTGTCGGTGGCAAGGCGCAAAGCCGAAGGAAATCTTGTGATTTTCAAGGTTTTGCAACGCAGCCAACGGCAAAGATTTGCCGAAAAGGTGGGTGCAAACTCCTATTGGCACAGGTTCTTAGGAAGCGGCTACCGTTTTCACTGCATTTTTCAGTATCTCCAAGCCTCTGCGCAGTGCGGCTTCGTCGATTAGAAGCTCTGGCATCACCTTGACCACCGCGTTGCCCCGGCCTACCCGCTCTACAATCAGCCCGTTTCGAAAGCTTTCATCCAGCACCCGCTTGCTGGCGGTTCCAGGGGCAAGACCCTGGTCGCACCCAGCCAAGTCCACGCCCCAGACAAAGCCGATTCCCCTGGTCTCAATCTTTCCTGGGGCCAAAGCGCCGATTTCTTCCATATACCTGGCAATGATTTTCTCCTTCTCCCGGACCTTTTCTTCCACCCGCTCCTCCAGCATCATCTCTAAGCCCGCCTGGGCGGCCACCATGGAAAGCTGGTAGCCCCGGAAAGTGCCGTTGTGCTCGCCGGGCTCCCAGATGTCCAGCTCCGGCTTGATGAGCACCAGGGCAAAGGGCATGCCATAGCCCCCAATGGACTTGGACTGGGTGACAATATCCGGCACAATCCCCGCCCGCTCAAAGGAGAAGAACCAGCCTGTGCGGGCACAGCCCACCTGCACATCGTCCACGATCATCAAAATGTCATGCCGGTCGCACAGCTGCCGCAGGCCCTGCAGCCACTCTACCGGGAAGGGGTAGATGCCCCCGTCCGCCTGCACTGTTTCCAAAACAATGGCGGCGGGTTTCTCCACGCCGGAGTGGTCGTCGGTGAGAAGGGTCTCTATATATTTCAGCGTGTCCAGCTCCGGGAACATATAGGGAGCCGGCACATGGGTGACGTTTTCCAAGGGGACTCCAGCCCCCGCCCGGCTGGCGGCGTCTGTGGTCAGGGCTATGGAACCCAAGGTCATGCCATGGAAAGCTCCCATCATGGCAAAAATGCCGGTGCGCTTCTTCACCTTCCGGGCCAGCTTCAAAGCCGCCTCCACCGCATTGGTGCCCGTAGGGCCGGGGAACTGTATCTTATAGTCAAGCCCTCGGGGTTTCAGAATCTTCTCTTCGTAAAACTCAATAAACGCCCGCTTCGGCGCGGTGTACATGTCCAAAGCATGCATTACGCCGTCCTTTTGCAGGTACTCCACCAGCCTGTCCCGGATCAAGTCCGGATTGTGCCCGTAATTCAGCGCCCCCGCGCCGCAGAAGAAATCAATGTACTCCCGGCCCTGCTCGTCATACAGAAACGGACCTTTGGCAGTGGTAAAAACCGCCGGGAAGTTGCGGCAATAAGAACGCACCTCCGATTCATAATTTTCGAAAGCTTTGACATTGGAACTCATAGGGTTTACCATCCTTTCTACCACGGGAGCTGCCCGTGATTCAGCGATCAACGGCTGGGAAGGCTGCGGGGCGCCGCCCCGTACCCCGGTCAAGACACTTTTTGAAAAAAGTTTCTTGACAATCTTCAAAAACTTTTACTCCGACGTTTTGCTGATTTGAAACGTTGGCTGCTGCCACGGGGCCGAAGGTTTCAGCGGTCACCGTCCTTTAAGGAGCGGACACCTAGCTGACAGTTTGGTGGAGCTGCCCTTCGCCCTTAGCTCACCGTTGGTTTCCGGGGTAGCTTGCGGCGTCGCCTTGGCACCGAGGCAACGGAATCGACAAAATCGGAAGGAAAAGTTTTGTCCACTTTTTCAAAAGTGGTGGGGTTGTAGGGGCAAAGCCCCTACGGCCTTAGGGAGCCCAGCCGGGGCTGTTCGCTTTTTCGGGTGAAAAAGCCAGCGGCAAGGGCCAATTGACATAATTTATTTTGGCCTAGGAATTATTCTACCACAAAGGGTAAAAAAAGGAAAGCCCTCTGAAAAAAATTTACAAAGGGCTTTCCTAGATTTTACTGTTACGTGGAGAAAAAGAATACGTCTCCTGGCGTGCCGTCCGGGTAGGCTACGTCGGCGCGGCTTTCTACGCGGTAGCCCCCGTGAGTATATTCGCCCACCGCCTTGTCCCAAAAAGCCACCGAGGGCAGGTTTTTAGGATGGCGCTTTAGCTGCCAGGTCCCCTTAAAGCGGTCAAAGAGCTGCCAGACCGCCCATTTGCCCAGCCCGCAGCGCCGGTATTTGTGCATCACAAAAAATTCCGACATGCAGTAGTCCGTTTTCCCCGCCTCCGGGTAATCGTTGACCATGGCCAAGCCCGCCAGCTTGCCGTCCGCCTTTAGGAAGAAAGCCCAGCGGCCTTTCTCCGTCCAGTAACAGTCCAGATGGCTGTAGCCGTAAAGGCCCAGGGGGTTCACGTCTTCCAGCTCGTATTGGGAAAATTCATATAGATATTTTTCCAGCAGATTGCGCAGGATCTCCTTTTCATCCTCGCGCACAGGGACTATCTCAAAATTCATGGCTTTTCTCCTTTTAACTATAGATCAATCCAGATGCCCTCATCCCGTATCACCGCGCCTTCCATGGACCGGTAAAAGCGCTGGGCCTCTTCGTTGCTGGCGATAAGCCCCACCAGCGTGACCGCCCCTTGTTCTTTCAGCCGGCGGCGGAGCTCCGCCATCAGCGCCTGGGCCGCGCCCTGGTGGCGGTAGCTTTTCACCACGCAGATCCAGTCCAGATAGGCGTTGACCACCCCTTCAAAACGGCTGGCAATCAGGGCGGCGTCAATCCGGCCCGCCACCCGCCCGTCCGCGTAGGCCAGCAGGGTCAGGGCGTTGGCAAAGCGGGGATCGGAAAAGCTCTTTCGCACCCGCCTTTGGTAGGCTTCGCCGATTTCCCAGCCCCAGTCCGGCTCTTCCTGGCGCAGGCGGCGTTCAAAGTCTAAAACATCCTCCAGCCGTTCCTGGGTAAAGGGGCGGATGTCAAAGGCCATTATTCAACATCCTCCCCCAGCGTCCCCTGACTCTGGGCGGTAAGATAGGCGTTGATAAAGCCGTCCAGGTCGCCGTCCATCACCCCGTTGACGTTGCCGGTTTCAAAGCCGGTGCGGTGGTCCTTCACCATGGTGTAGGGCATGAAGACATAGGAGCGGATCTGACTGCCCCAGGTAATCTCCTTCTGTTCGCCCTTAATGTCGGAAATCTTCTCCAAATTCTCCCGCTCTTTAATCTCCACCAGCTTGGAAATCAGCATCCTCATGGCCACTTCACGGTTCTGGGTCTGGCTGCGCTCCACCTGGCAGGAAACCACAATGCCTGTAGGAATGTGAATCAGCCGCACGGCGGAAGACGTCTTGTTAACCTTCTGCCCGCCCGCGCCGGAGGCCCGATAGACCTCCATCTTGATGTCGTCAGGGTTAATCTCCACGCTGTTGTCCTCTTCAATCTCCGGCATAACCTCCAGCGAAGAGAAGGAGGTGTGCCGCCGCCCGGCCGCGTCAAAGGGGGATACCCGCACCAGCCGGTGTACCCCGGCCTCGGACTTCAAATATCCGTAGGCGTTCTCCCCCTCCACCAGAATGGATGCGGACTTAAGCCCCGCCTCGTCCCCGTCCAGATAATCTAAGGTGCTTACCTTAAAGCCCCGGCGCTCGGCCCAGCGGTTGTACATGCGAAACAGCATCTCCGCCCAGTCCTGGGCCTCTGTGCCGCCAGACCCGGCGTGAAAGGTGAGAATGGCGTTGTGCCCGTCATACTCCCCGGTAAGCAGGGTGGAAAGCCGCATGGCCTCCACCTCTGCCCCCACCGCGTCAATTTCCTCCTGGATCTCGGCAATCAGGCTCAAATCCTCCGCCTCATCGCCCAGCTCAATCAGCGCCAACGTGTCCTCGCACCGGGCGCAAAGCTTCTGATAGCTTTCGTCCTTTGCCTTCAGCCCAGCCATCCGCTGGGTAATCTTCTGCGCTTGCTGCATGTTGTCCCAAAAGCCAGGCTCCGCCGACTTGTGCTCCAACATCTCCACCTCTTCCCGCAGCCGCGCCAGCCCCAGCGCCGTCTCCAACGCCGCCAGCGCTTCTCTCTTTTCCTCTAACTGATGCTTCAGCTCTTCGAATTGTAGCATGTGGGGCCTCCTTATGGGTTCCTTGAGGTCACGAGGCGCGGCCTCGCGCTCCGCAAACTTTTTGGAAAAAGTTTGATCAAAAACTATTTATGCCGAATTTTGCCGGGGCTGTACCCTTAGTTTGTGGGGCGGCGCGGTTGGTTTTTTGGGGGCAGCGTTGGCGACAGGTTATCGCTTACTATAGGTAGGCGTGTAACCTTTCGTTGGGGCTTGCGGCGTCCTAAAGTGCTGCCGGTACAAAATCGACAAAAATCCGAAACACTAAAAGTTTCGTCCACCTTTTCAAAGGTGGTGGGGTTGTAGGGGCAAAGCCCCTACGGCCTTAAAAGAGCCAGCGTTATTTTATCACCAGATTTACCAGCTTGCCGGGGACGTAGATTTCCTTTACCACGGTTTTCCCGGCGATTTCCTCCGCCACTTTGGGGTCCGCCTTCGCGGCGGCGATGGCGTCCTCTTGGGAGATGTCCGCCGCTACCTTCAAGTGCGCCCGGACCTTGCCTTTTACCTGCACCACGATTTCGATAAGGCTCTCCCTGCACTTCTCTTCGTCGTACTGAGGCCAAAGCTGCTGGCAAACCATGCCCTCTCCCAACCGGCAGGCTTCCCAGACTTCCTCTGTAATGTGCGGCGCAAAAGGGTTCAGCAGCAGCGTGAAAATCCGCAGCTCGCCCCGGGTGACCCCCCCCGCGGCGGTGATCTCGTTCATCAGCGCCATCAAAGCGGCAATGGCCGTGTTAAACTTCAAAACCTCTGTATCCTCGCTGACCTTCTTTATGGTCTTGTGGAAAGAGCTTTCCAATTCCGGCCGCAGCTCCTCGCTGTCAATCAGATTTTCCTGTAGGTTCCAGTAGCGGTCCGCCAGACGGCGGCAGCCTTTGACTCCATTGGTGCTCCAGGGGGCGGACTTCTCAAAGTCGCCGATAAACATCTCGTAAAGCCGCATGGTGTCCGCGCCGAACTCGCCGACGATATCGTCCGGGTTTACCACATTCCCCCGGGACTTGCTCATCTTCTGGCCGTCCTCTCCCAGAATCATGCCGTGGCTGGTGCGCTTGGCATAGGGCTCGGCGGTGGGAACAATCTTTAAATCATACAAGAACTTGTGCCAGAAGCGGCTGTAAAGCAGATGCAAGGTGGTATGCTCCATGCCGCCGTTGTACCAGTCAATGGGGGACCAGTATTCCAGCGCTTCCTTGGAAGCCAGGGCGTCGGGATTGTGGGGGTCCATATACCGCAGGAAATACCAGGAGGAGCCCGCCCACTGGGGCATGGTGTCGGTCTCCCGGGTGGCGGGGCCGCCGCAGTGGGGGCAGGTGGTGTTCACCCAGTCCGTCATCTTGGCCAAGGGGGATTCTCCGGTATCGGTGGGCTCATAGCTCTCCACATTGGGCAGGCGCAGGGGCAGTTCACTTTCGGAGATGGGCTGCCAGCCGCATTTCTCGCAGTATACCATGGGAATGGGCTCGCCCCAATACCGCTGCCGGGAGAAGACCCAGTCCCTCAATTTATAGTTTACCTTGGCGTGGCCAATGCCTTTCTCTTCCAGGTATTTTGTAATCTTCACCTTGGCCTCTTCCACGCTGAGCCCGTCGAGAATGCCGGAGTTCACCATGATACCGGTACCGCAGTCGGTAAAGGCGGCCTCTTGGACATTCCCCCCCTTCACCACCTCGATAATGGGCAGTCCGAACTTCTTGGCAAAGTCCCAGTCCCGGTCATCGTGGGCGGGCACGGCCATTATAGCGCCGGTACCATAGCTGACCAGTACATAGTCGGAAATAAAAATGGGAATTTCCGTCCCGTTTACCGGGTTCACGGCGGTAACGCCCTCCAGCCGCACGCCGGTCTTGTCCTTGGCCACCTCGGTGCGCTCGAAATCGGACTTTCTGGCCGCCTGGGCCTGGTACTCCCGCACGGCCTCCAGGTTGCCCAGCTTATCCGCCCACTTCTCAATATACGGGTGCTCCGGAGAGATAACCATATACGTAGCGCCATACAGTGTGTCCGGCCGGGTGGTATATACCGTCAGCACATCTCCGGCGGAGGTCTGAAAGTCCACCTCCGCGCCGGTAGAGCGGCCGATCCAGTTTTTCTGCTGGGCCTTTACCCGCTCGGGGTAGTCTACTAAATCCAGGTCGGCAATGAGCCGCTGGGCATACTCGGTGATCTTCAGCATCCACTGGCTCTTTACCTTATGCACCACCTCGCTGCCGCAGCGCTCGCACACGCCGTTGACCACTTCCTCGTTGGCCAGCACGCATTTGCAGCCGGTACACCAGTTGACGTTCATTTCCTTTTTGTAGGCCAGACGATTCTTATAGAGCTGGAGGAAAATCCACTGGGTCCACTTATAGTAGTCCGGCTCAATGGTGCTCACCTCCCGGCTCCAGTCAAAGGAGATGCCCAGGGATTTGATCTGCTTGGTAAACCGGGCGATATTGTCCCGGGTAATGCCCTCGGGGTGTACATGGTTCTTAATGGCATAGTTCTCAGCAGGCAGGCCAAAGGCGTCCCAGCCAATGGGATACAGCACATTATAGCCCTGCATCCGGCGCTTTCTGGCCACCACGTCCAGGGCGGTGTAGGGCCTAGGGTGGCCCACATGCAGCCCCTGGCCGGAGGGGTAGGGGAACTCGATCAGCGCGTAATACTTGGGCTTTTCAGAGGCGTTCTCCGCATGGAAACCCCCCGCCGCTTCCCATTTTTCCTGCCATTTGGGCTCCACGGCTTTGTGGTCGTATTTCATTTTATATCATCCTTTCTCATCGAATTCAGCTCCACAGAGGAAAACCGGGCGAAGAAAACCCCGGACGCTTATAGGAACGCGCTGCGCTACCTATCAAGCATCCGGGGCGAAAATCCATAGATTTACGCGGTACCACCCGTGATTTCAGAACACGCTCGCGCGCATTCCCTCACAGCCTCCAGCAAGGCTTGGCCTGTAACGCCGCCACGCGTCCCGAACCTACTAACCGCCTGCGGCCAGCGCCTTTGGGCAGGGAGACTCAGGGACCAGTATACGCACCGCGCCGCCTGCCTGCTTGCACCAACCGCAGGCTCTCTGCAAAGCAGCCCCAGGGCCTTCTTCCCGTCACAGTCTTTCACTTTTTACGATTATACACGATTCACCCCTGTTTGTCAAGCCGCAAGTTGGCTGGGAGACTTGCAGCCTTAAGACCTTGGGGGCGCTGCCCCCAAACCCCTGCCACTTTTGTAAAAGTGGACAAAACTTTTACTCCGACGTTTTTCGATTCCGCACCGGTAGCTTGCGGGGCGCAGCAGATAGCTTTCTGTTACCGTTTTGGGGGCTTTAGTTGGCTGGCTCTTTGGGTGGGGAGTCTGCTTCGTGTGACATTAGGTAGCGGTGTTCCTCTTCCATCAGGGACTTGATCTCCGGTACGTCAGTGGGGCCCAGGCCGGGAATGGCTAAGGCCACCGAGCCGCAGTGCCGCCGGACTTCTCCGTCTGGCATGGTATAGCGGTAGGTCCGCTCATCCGGCTCGCCCCGGCAAAAGGAGCATGCCTGCTTGGTGCAGGGGGCCTGCCGGTATTTGCCGCCGGTAACCCAGTCCCGCACAATCTCCTCAAACCGCTGGGAGTACCCTTGGCAGGCGGAGAAACGCAGGGCGAAAAAAGCCGCGCCATTTTTTTCTTAGCCAATTTTGGCAATCTGCTTTCCGTGCCAGGGGCAGTTGAACACAATCGCCGCCCTCTGCTTCTTGGGGTCATACCCCAGCCCGGAGAGATGGAGAATTAGCTCCCGATAGACCTCCGCCAGCTCTGGGTCCAGCTTGGCTAGATAAGCCTCTATCAGCTCCTTTTGCCTTTGGGTCCTCATCGGGCTTCACTCCTCCGTCCAGTTCATCTTGATGCCGTCCGCCCACAGCCGGTCCAGGTCGTAAAAGTCTCGGGCCTCCTGGGTGAAGACATGCACCACCACGCTTTGATAGTCCAGCAGAATCCAGCTGTCAGACCGGTAGCCCTCTATCCGGGCGGGAACAATCCCCTGGGCCTTCAGCTTCTCCTCCAGCTCGTCTGAAAGGGAGCGCACATGGGTGCTCCCCCGGCCGGTGGCAATCACAAAGTAGTCTGCCAAGCTGGATATCTCCTCTATCTTAATCACGCTGATATTTTCAGCCTTCTTCTCGTCTAAAAGTCTTGCCGCCGCTTGGGCGGTATCGTAAGCGTTCATAGATTCACTCCCTTTTTTCTTCTAGCGTCCACAGCGCCTCGTTATAGGCGTCGATAGACCGGGGTTCCAGGGTCAGCCGGGCCTCCATACGCTCTGGAATGGTAAAGGCGATCCCCTCGACCATCACCTCTTCCAAACTGCTTTCGCTGAGTATCCGCAGTTTTTCCACCCCGGGATAGTCCCGGTCGGCGGAAATATAGTCGGCCACAAACAGCACCTTATCCAGCAGGCTCATGCCGGACTTTCCCCCGGTATGACAGGCAATGGCGCCGATGATTTCCTGATCCGCCACACCTAAAACATGCTCTGCGTACGCCGCCCCGGACACCGCGTGCCAGAGCTTCACGTTCCGGCGCTCGGCCTCTGTGAGCATTATACCAAATTTCTCCATGATTTTCAACTGTTCTTCCGGCGGGGTGTCCTTCATAATATCATGAAGAATCCCGCACAGCCGGGCCTTCTCCACATCGGCTCCATACCTCTCCGCCAGCTGCGCCGCGCTCTCGGCCACACACTGGCTGTGGTAAAACCGCCGCTGCGTCAAGTGCTTCTGCACCTCTCGCTCGTATTCCTCATATGTCATCTTTGATTGTAGCCTCCTTTAAGGTCGTAGGGCTCTGAGTCTCGTCTGCCGACTCGGTCGGTTCGCGGCTTGTCTCCCACTGGGAGACGCTCACCCCTACAACCCGCCACCTTTTGAAAAAGGTGGACGAAAACTTTTTCCTCGGGTTTTGCCGGTTTCGTGCCGTTGGCTTGCGGTGCGGAGCAGGGGGTGGGGCGGGGGGGGTTAGACTTTTTGTTGGTAGATGGGGTGGGCCGCTATATATTCCGCTACTTTTTGGGGAACCAATCCGCCGATGTCTTCCCCCCGTGCCGCCAGTTGGCGAATCTCGGTGGAGGACACGTCCAAAAACGGGATATCCTCTACAAAGCACCGGGCCCCTTGGGCTTTCAGCTCCGCCTCTTTAGTAAGAAGCTTCACAAGGCCGTCCGGGCTGCGGGGGGAAGCGCACAGGTTCGCCAGCCTCATGATCTCCCCGGCCTCATGCCAGCGGTCCACTGTCAGGAACATGTCCTCTCCCATCAGCAGGAAAAATTCGTCCCTGGGATGCAGGGCCTTTAATTCTCTCAGAGTGTCCGAAGTAAAGCTTTTCCCCGGCCGTTCCAGTTCGATGGAGCTAATCTCCACCAAGCCGCCTACCTCTTCCGCCGCCAGCCGGCACATGGCCGCCCGGTCCGCCGCCTCCGCCAGCTGTGGGGCCCGCTTGTGGGGGGGCACGCCTGCGGGGATCAGCAAAGCCCTGTCCAGAGAAAGACGGGCGATAAACTCTTTTAAAATATGCACATGCCCCAGGTGAATGGGGTTAAAGGTGCCGCCGTATACGCCGGTCCGCATGGCGCTACCTGGGCAGGGTGATCTTCGGCTCCTTGGGGTTGCGCCTGTAGAGCACAAACCGGGAACCGATTACCTGAACCACCTGGCTTTGTGTGGCGGCGGCAAGGCTCTCCGCCGCTTCCCGGGGAGATTCCGGGCAGGTGTCCGGCAGCACCCGGCCTTTAATCAGCTCCCGCTTTGCCAGGGCCTGGTCCGCCTCCTTCACCACCTCGGGGCCCAGGCCCGCCTTGCCAACATATAAAATCGTCTCCAAATTCACTGCCAGGCCCCGAAGATACGCCCGCTGTTTACTGGTCATAGTTTCCCCTCATTCCATATCAATTGATTGCCTCAATAAAGTGTTCCGGATACTTCTCCCAGTAGCCCATATACGTATCATGAAAGCCGTTTAGATTCAGCTGATACATACGGAATATGACCGGGAAATTTTTGGGCTGCCACTGCTCCTTGTAGCTATATTTGTAGTCCATGCCCAGAGCCCGCATGACCCTGCCGCTGCCAGGATTATTCACATCATGGGTAGCCGTGATATACGGCAGCCCCGCCTGTTTCAGCCAAACCGCCGCCGCTCTGGCCGCCTCGCTGGCATATCCCCTGCCCCAGTACGCTTTCATAAAGCCGTAGCTAAAGTCATAGGGCGCTTCCATATCGCTATGCACATAGCCAATGGGCCCGCCGCCTTCTTTCAAGCACACGGCGTAGGCGCAGCCCATTGGCTGGCTGTATAGCCGCGCATACTTTCTCTGGTAATGCTCCGCCGCTTCCTCCATAGTCTTCAGCGGGAACATGGGCAGGTAGGTATTGGCCTCTTCATCGCTGTAAATGGCAAATACTGCCGGAATATCTTCTTCTGTAAACCGCCGCAGAACCAGTCTTTCCGTCTGCAAAGGGGGCGTATTCATCTCATTCATCAGATTCATCCGCCCAGCTCGCTTTCATGCATCGCCAAATATTCCCTCAGCTTCGTTTCAAACGCCGCAAAGGCGTGGCCCCGGTGGCTTCTCTCGTCCTTCTGGGCGGCGGTGAGCTCTCCGAAGGTCACGTCTCCCTGCTGGAAGATGGAGTCATAGCCAAAGCCGTTTTCCCCCCTGCTTTCAAAGGCGATGGTCCCAAAGCACTTGCCCTGGGCCTCCACCCGGTCTCCGTTGGGGAACACGCAGCACACCGCGCTGACAAAGTGGGCCCCCCGCTGTTCCTCCGGTACGCCCTGGAGCTTTTCCAGCACCGTCAGCCGCCGCTTGCCGGGTTCCGCGAACCGGGCGGAATAGATCCCCGGCGCGCCGTCCAGATAGTCTACGCACAGGCCGGAATCGTCCGCCACAGCCGGCAGGCCCGTCTCCTTACAGGCGGCCTCCGCTTTGATATAGGCGTTTTCCGCAAAGCTGGTCCCGGTTTCCTCCGGCTCAGAGATATCCATGGTGACGGCCTCGATGCCCATGGGCTCCAGCAGGCGCTGAAATTCCACCAGCTTGCCTTTATTGTGGGTAGCGATTACAAATTTTATTTTCATAAAAAGCCCTCCTTCACTATTTCCTCTCCTGGCCTTCCGCCGTCAGCAGAAGATTCCGCACCAGGCGCTGGTCGTCCCGGTCCAGCTCCCGGTCGTCCCGCCACTGGATAAGCTCGGGGACCGCCTCATGCAGGCTTTCGCCCCGGTCCAGCCTCCCCAGCACGTCCTGGGCAAAACGCCGGAAGCGCTTGTGCTTGTCCTCCGGGCCCTCCTCTTCCAGAGGCTCCGGTTCCTCTACACACGCGCGCTCCACCGCCGGCTCCTGGGCGGGAACCGGCTGGGGCTCCGCCGCCTGGGCGGGAGCACCCAAGTCAAACAGCGCGGAGGCAAAGGCTTCCGGGTCAAAGGGCTGCAGGTCGTCGATCTGCTCGCCCACGCCGATAAACTTCACCGGCAGGCCCAGCTCCCGCTTGATGGGCAGCACCACGCCGCCCTTGGGGGTGCCGTCCAGCTTGGTGAGGATAATGCCCGTGATTCCCGCCGCGCCCATAAACTCCCGGGCCTGGTTCACGGCATTCTGACCGGTGGCGGCGTCCAGCACCAAAATATTCTCCCGGTCGCATCCAGGAAGCTCCCGGTCAATAATACGGGAAATTTTTGACAGCTCGTCCATGAGATTTTTCTTGTTGTGCAGCCGTCCGGCCGTGTCGCAGATAATCACGTCCGCTCCCCTGGCCTTAGCCGCCGCGATGGTGTCGAAAACCACCGCCGCCGGGTCCGCGCCCTCTCCCTGCTTAATCATAGGCACGCCCGCCCGGTCCGCCCAGACCTCCAGCTGTTCGATGGCCGCCGCCCGGAAGGTGTCCGCCGCGCCCAAAATGACGGACTTCCCCTGGGCTTTCAGCATAGCGGAAAGCTTGCCGATGGCCGTGGTTTTCCCCACGCCGTTGACGCCGATAACCAGCGCCACAGAGGGCTTTGTGCCGGTGTGCAGGGCGCAGTCCCCCTCTAAAATTCCCACCACAATGGACTTGAGCTCGTCCATAATAAGGGACGGGTCCGTAATTCCCTTCTCCTTAATCACCCGGCGCAGCTCCCCAGTGATATACTCCGCCGTATCCATACCCACGTCGCCCATCACCAAAAGCTCCGTCAGTTCTTCAAACAGGTCCTCATCAATCTTTGTGAAGGAGTTCACCATCTGGCTGATCTGCCCGCTGATGTTCTCCCGGGTTTTTCGAAGCCCCTGGCGTATTTTATCGAATAGTCCCATAAGAATTCTCCTTTATCCTGTGTCAGTTCATCCCAATCAATATCAAAAAGCTCAAAGCCCCCGCAACGGGCGCTGCGGCCGCCGTAATACAGCGGGCCTTCCAGTCATCTGCCTTACATAGCCTGTAAACTCCCTGATACAGAAGGACGCCCGCCAAACCGCCTATGCCATTCAGAATGACATCGTCTATATCTCCTATTCCCAGCATGAAAGCATACTGTACAACCTCTACGGCCATGCTGATAATCACCACAAGCAGAACGCTTCTCCATACCGCTTTCTTCTTACTCAGCAAATTGGCATACACACCCATCGGCACAAAAATAACGATGTTCCCCAGCAGGTTACTAGGGGCAAGTCCTCTTAAAAACGCGGGATCCGTTGTGCCGGATACCAAATCGCTGCCCGTCAAAAAGCTGATGATTCCACGCAGGGGAATCAAGTTTGCCGGCCTGGCCGTATGTCTTTGCCGGAATAAGATACATATCAAGAGCACAATATAGAAAGCCAACACGCTATACAGCAAGCAATTTATTAAAATTTGTCTTTTTTGGGAAACCACTGAGAACCCCTCCCTAGCCGGCTGTTCCCGCCGGAATGATTTCTGAAAGCCCTACAGCTTCCTTGCCTTAAAAATCACCGAAATGGGCAGCATATGGGCCTTTTTCTCCTTAAAGGTCTCCGGCTTTGCCGCCAGCACCGCTGAATCCGTCTCCTCCACCATCCGCTCCAGGCAGAGCCCCGCCGCGCTGAGGGCGTTCACATAGGTGGATATCTTCCGGTTGCGGAGAATGATTTCCATGCCGTCTACCGGCATCCGGAAGGGCTCCTCGTCAAAATAGCTGCGGGTCAGGGGAATCTGCTCCCCCTGCCATCCGTGGCTGGCCTCCGGGGTCCAGCCCGCGCAATAATTGAGGGTGTGGTGCCAGCTGAAAATAAAAGTCCCGCCCGGTTTCAGATAAGAGGCAATCCGCTGGAAGGTGCCCGGCAGATCCGTGGTCCAGCCAATGCCGTAGATAGAGTAGGCATAGTCAAAATATCCTTGGGGCAGACCCAAGTCCTCTTCCATGGCCCCGCAGAGGAGCTTCGCCCTGTACCCGCTTTCCTCCAAAAGCCCGCGGGCGTTTTGCAGCTGCTTTTCAGATAGGTCTATTCCCCACAGTTCCCCGGCCCCCTGGTCTCCGTGATATTTCAGCGAATGCCCGCTGCCGCAGCAGATTTCCAGCAGCTTCTTCCCGGAAACATCCCCAAACAGGCCCAGTTGGTCTTCCGTAGGGCACATCTCCCCATACACCGGCAGAGCGGTCTTCCCAAACCAAGCGTCCGCGTTTTGATTCCAATACTCCCTGTTCACACGCACAATCTCCCTGTTCACAAAAAGCCCCCCAAAGGTAAAAGTTCTTGAAGGTCCTCAGGAAACTTCTTTCAAGAAGTTTCTGAAGCCCCGCCGGCGGCCCTAGGCCGAATATTCCGCCGCTTCCTCCGTTTTCAGCGCCAAGAGCTTTGAAATCCCCTGGTCCTGCATGGTGACGCCATAGAGCATATCGCTGCCCTCCATGGTGCCGCGCCGGTGGGTAATGGTAATAAACTGGCTCTTCCCTGTCATCCGGCGTAAGTACTGGGCAAAACGGGCTACGTTCACATCGTCCAGAGCCGCCTCGATCTCGTCCAGCACGCAGAAGGGCGGCGGATTCACCCGCATAATGGCAAAGTAGATGGAAATAGCCACCAGGGCTTTCTCTCCACCGGACAGCGACTCAATATGAGTGACGATCTTCCCCGGCGGGTGGACCTTGATATCAATGCCGGAGGAAAGCGGGTCCTCCGGATTGGTGAAGGAGAGCTCCGCCCCCCCGCCGCCGAAAAGCTCCCGGAAGATAGAGCCGAAGTTTTCATTGATCAAGGCAAATTTCTCCGTAAACTGCTCTCTCATGTGGGTGGTCAGCTGGCCAATCAAATCCAAGAGCTCCGCTTTAGACTGCTCCGCGTCCCCTACCTGCCGGTTCAGAAACTCGTAGCGCTGTGAAACCTCCTTATACTCCACCACGGCCCCTACGTTCACGGCCCCCAGGGCTTTGATCTTGTTTTTCAGCTCCTGCAGGCGGCGTTGGGCGGCGGGCAGGTCTTCAATCTTCCTGCCCACCTCTTCCGCCTCCCGGCGGGTAAGCTCATATTCCTCCCACAGCCGGCTAATGACGCCGTCATACTCCTTTTGCAGATTGTCCGAGCGTTCCTGGAGCCTGGCCAGCTCCCGGCCGGCGTTTTCCCGGCGGGACACAGCCTCCCGCTCCTTGCCCCGCAGCTCGCCGGATTCCTTTTCCAGCTCCTCCCGGCGCAAAGCGGCCTTTTCCATCCCCTGCCGCTTTTCCCCAGCCTGGGCCCGAAAATCCCCGGCCCTCCGCAGATTGTCCAGAATGTCCCTTTGCAGCTGCCTGGAGCGCTCCCGCAACGCTGCAATCTCTTCCCGCAGCCGGGCCTGCACCCCCTGAGAATCCCGCTGCCGGGCCTCCAATTCCTCTAAAGCGGCCGCTAGGGCGTCCCGGTCCTTCTGGGCGGAGAACTCTTCCATCCGCAAGACCTGCACGGTCTCGTTGATCTCGTCGCAGCGGTCCAGCCGGTCTTGGCGGCTGCCAGTCAGTTCCCGGCCCTTTTGTTCCCAATCTGCGGCCTGGGCTTCCAAGGACCGAAGCCTCTCCTGGCTCTGGGCCTCCACCGCCGCCAATTCCTCCAGCCGCGCCTGGGCCCCGGCCCGCTCCTTTTCCAAGGCTCCCGCGTTTTCCAGGGCGCTTTCCAGCTCCCGCTGAACCTGGGCGCTGCGGGCCTCTATCTTCACCTTTTCCTCCTGACAGGCGGAAAGCTCTCCAAAGGCCGCGTCCAGCTCCCCCTCGCAGGCGGAAAGCTCCTGCTGGGCCTCCTTATGGCTCCGCGCGGCCTGGTCCGCCTGGGCCTGCAGGCCCGCCGCTTTTTCCCGCACCCGCTCAATCTCCGCCGACCGGCTTAAAAGTCCGGAATTCTTAGCCCTGGCCCCGCCTGTCAGGGACCCGCCGGCATTGACCACCTGCCCGTCCAGGCTCACCACCCGGAACCGGTAGCCCATGCGCTTGGCAATGGCCACGGCGCTGTCCAGGTCCTCGGCCACCGCCACCCGGCCCAAGAGAGAGTCGCGAATGCCGTTATACTTTTCGTCACAGCCACACAGCCCGGCGGCGACCCCTACAAACCCCGGCATTCCCCGCATTTCCCGGGGATCCAGCACATGGCCCTTAATGGTGGTCAAGGGCAAAAAAGTGGCCCGTCCAATTTCCCGCTGCTTTAGAAAGCTGATGGCCGCTTTGGCGTCCGGCTCGGTCTCCACCACAATGTTCTGCATGGCGGCGCCCAAAGCGGTTTCCAGGGCCACGGCATACTCCTTTGGCGCCTTCAAAAGTCTTGTCACCGGCCCGCAGATCCCCCGGAGCATCCCCCGCTCCGATTCCTTCATGATAGCCTTCACGCTCTGGGCAAAGCCCTCCAGGTTCCTCTCCAGGTCCTCCAAAAGCCGGGCCCTTCGCAGCTGTTCGTTGGCGTCTAAGGTCAGCCGGTCCAGATCCGCCTTGGCCGATTCCGCCCGTCTTTTTCGGGATTCCAGCCGGAGCTGGTAACCCTTTACGGCGTTCTCCTTGGTGGCCATTTCCCCCCGGATATCCTCCAGCATCCGCCCCAGTTCTTCCATTTCCTGGCGCACGGCGGCTTCCCGCTGGGCGGACTGCCGGAAGCTCTCCTCCAGGGCCCCGGCCCGCAGCTCGATTTCCTTTCGGGACGACTGGGCGGAGGTCAGCCGCACCCTTTCCTCAGACAGGCTGGCATTGACTCCAGCCAGCTCCAAAGCGGCCTCTTCAATCTCCTTGGTGGTCTGGTCCGCGCCCCGGCGCAGTTCCTCCAGGCGGGCGGCATAGTCCAAAAGCTTTTTCCGGCTGTCTTCTATGCGGGCCTCCTGCTGGCGAATCTCCCGCTGCTTTTGGGCGGCCTCCTCCTGCGCCTCTTCGGTAGACTGCTTGGCCGCCTCAATCTGACCCTCCAGGCGCTGCACGTCCTGGGCGCTGTGGGCAATCTCGTTTTCCAGCACGCTAGTCTCGCCTTCCGCCCGGATAGCCTGTTCGTCCAGGGCGGCGGCCTCGTTCCGCAGCTGCTCCATCCCGGCGGTGCAGGCGTTGGTTTCCCGGTAATTCTGCTCTGTGCGCTGGGCGATACCCTCGATCTCCTCCTCGATCTCCTGGTGCTGGGCCCGGATGGTTCCGATCTTTTCCTCCTGTTCCCGCAGAGCTTTGCCGGCGCGGTCCAGGGTTTCCAGCCATATGCCGATTTCCAGCCCCTTCTTCTCCCCGTCATACTGAATGAACCGCTCCGCCTTTTCCGCCTGCTCCTTAAGGGGGCCCACCCGGCTTTCCAGCTCGGAGAGGATGTCCCGCAGCCGGACCAGGTTTTCCTCGGCCTTAGCGAGCCGCCGCTCCGACTCCTCCTTCCGGTAGCGGTAGCGGGAGATGCCCGCCGCCTCCTCGAATATCTCCCGCCGGTCCTCGGACTTGGCCCCCACAATGCTGTCGATTTTGCCCTGGCCGATAATGGAATAGCCGTCCCGGCCCAGGCCCGTGTCCATAAACAGCTCGTTGATATCCCGCAGGCGCACAGTGGACTTGTTGATCAGATACTCGCTCTCCCCGGACCGGTAGTACCGCCGGGTGATGGCCACCTGGTCGTTGTCAAAGGGCAGGGCCCGGT
>CANONE010000031.1 GCA_947567585.1 uncultured Clostridia bacterium
GCCCGCAGCGCCGTCATCCTCAACTGCTGCGACTTCCTCCGGCAAGGCAGCGCAGACAGAGAAAACAGAGTCTCAGCAAACAGGGGATAAGAAAGGTAAAGCATGGAATACAGCGTAAACACCAACGACACATACCCGCAGAACCCCGTAAAGACATAGAATACGCCAACCCCGCCCACAAAGTGCTCCCACAGGCAGAAGGGAACCCCTAAAAGGCAGCTAAAGGCCATATTCAGCACCAGGCCCAGGTAATAGCAGGGCAGAATGTCCTGGTAGCGCTCTTCATAGATGGCGTCCTCCATATATTTTGAGAGCACCGCGTTAAAGGGAGCCGCTGTGAGCAGGGCAAAGATGAAAATGTACAGCACCGTGCAGGAAAACAGCTCCCGGGCCAGGTACCCCACCTGGTCCAGGTCCAAAATGGCGCTGGCAATGATGATCTCCAAAATTACCAGAAACATGGGCGCTACGGTAACCACCGCGCTATAGGCAAACCCCACCAAACTGGTAGCAATGGTGTTTTTACTGAAAACCTTATTGAGCTTCACTCCTATGCCAGCCATTCAGCTTTCCCCCTTTCCAGTTTCAGCGGGCTCCCGCCACTCTATTCCCTGGCTCTTGGCAAAGTCCCGGTAAATGCCCCGGTAAACCTCCCGCATCTGTTCAATTCGGTAGCGGGCGGTTACCCGCCGGTAGCCGCTCTCTCCCATCTCCCGGCGCAGAGCTTCCCGGTGGGCCAGATGCAGAATAGCCTGGGCGATCTCTTCCACATTCATAATATGGGCCACCATGCCCGCCGGTCCAAAATCGTCGGCTTCCCCCAAGATCAGCCCCTTGCAATTGCCCACATCTGTGGCAATCACCGGCTTTTTGGCGGCAAAGCTCTCTAAAATGGTCAGCGGCTGGCCCTCGCTGATACTGGTGAGAAGGGTCATGTCCATGCGGCCCAGATAGTCCTGTACCCGCACCCGGCCGGTAAACACAACGCTGTTGGAAATCCCCATGATTTCCGCCAACTCCACGCACTGCTGGGCGTATTCCTCCTCATCCCAGGGCCCCATGATCCACAGCTTTAAGGCGGGCTCCCGCTCCTTGGCCAGGCCAAAGGCTTGGATCATGGTTTTTACGTCCTTAATAGGCGCCACCCGGATAACCGCCCCTACGTTGATAACGCCCTTGTCCTCTTCCGTCTTGCCGGAAAGGCCCTCGAAGTCCTCTACATGAATTCCGTTGGGGGCCAGCATGGTCTTTTCCTCCGGGCAGTTGAGATCAATTTGTAGGCCCCGGGCATGCTCGTACAGGCTGGTCACCAGGTCCGCCCTGGTATAGGCCATGCGGGACATTTTTCGAAACTGCTCGATCCAAATATTTTTATAGATTCCCTTCACCCATTTGGCCTTGATCAGCTCCTCTTCCCGCTCCCGGGTATAAATACCGTGCTCGCTGACCAAAAGCCGCCCCCCATGGATATACTTTGCCATGCTCCCCAGCACGCCCGCGTACCCGGTGCATACGCAGTGGTACAGATCCGCCTTTGGAGGACGCATCTTCAGGGTAAAGAATAGAGGCATGTAGATGGAACGCATCATCCACAGAAAATCGGTAAACACCGTCTGGCTGTAATTCAGCCGGTAGCAGTCCTTGACGGCGTTGAGAAAATCCTCCCCCATCAACAGGGCGTTCAGAGAGAAGCCCGGGCGCTGGGCCAGGTCGATCAAGGGCTCCCATTCCACGTTTTGATTGAGCAACAGCCCCCGCAGAGCCCGATGCTCGGTCTTTGTCAGCCGAAGCCGGCGGCGGCGCTTGGTCCAGTCCGCGTCGTTCAGGTAGAGCTCATGAACCTGCGTCACATTCTCCGGCAGTTCATAGACGAACTTTCCCCGCAGAGAGCGGTCAGCCAACACGGACAAAATGACAAACTCCTGCTCCGGAAAAGAACGGATCAGGCTGTGAACCCAACTGGAAACGCCGCCCACCACATAGGGGTAGCTCCCCTCTACAACTAAGCATATCCGCATTATCCAATACCACTTCCCTTTATAGCTGCTCAAAACTTTATCATGCGCGGGTCTTTAAGGTTTCGGACGCCGGCCCGGTCAACGCCCCGGGGTCTTGAAAGCCGGTAATACGATCTCTCACGGCGTGCGGCCCATTTCCGTTCTCCCCGGCCGCTTTGCCCTTAGAACCTGTACCGATAGGATTTGTGTCCAGATTTTCCGAAAAGATGGGTGCTAACTCCTATTGGTACAGGTTCTTAGAAAGCGAACTGGAAATGATAGCCGCTGGCGGGCTTCACATGGATCTGAACCCGGCCGCTTTCCACCAGGATCAGGAAAACGCCGTCTTCCAGGTATTGATAGCCGCCGCCCTCCACTTGGCTCACATCTTCCCCGTTTGTCCGCAGAATAAACCAGACTGGGTAATCTGTGCCCGTAACCTCCAGCGTAATTACATCGTCCTGCCGGCTCTGGGTATAGTCCATGGCAAGAAAGCCCCGCAGGCGGCTGTCCGTCTCCGATACGGTGGTCCCGTCAAAAAAGCTGAAGCCCGAACAGTGCTCCTTGATATCCTTTGCGAAGTTTCCGGACAGTTCCAGCCAGGGCAGATCCTCCTGGCTCTCCGGATACGCCACAGGCCCCATATCCACCAGCACGCTGGTATAGGCCAGGGCTGTCTCCAAACAGCGAACCCGAAAATCCTGCATATAGGTGTAATGTAAACCATCTGCCAATGTCCGCTGGCAGGTAATATGCTCTCCCGCATATCCCAGCACCTCCGCGCCGGGTTCATAGGGAGACACAATGGTGCGCACGCCCCGCAGCAGGTACTCCTCCTCCGCCATTTCGGCAAGGGCCTTTTGGTCCCCCGCCCCGTCATAGAGAGAGGCGAACTGGAAGTCCGGGAGGTTCATGCTCATAAACTCCTGGTCCGCCTCAAACTTCTCGGTAAAGGCAGCGCCGGAAAAATTCTCCGCTGTCAGCCCAGCCTCCCCCCGCTGCTCGTTGATCAGGCGCATATAGTAGGCAAGCAGCTGAGAGTCCGGCTCATTCTCATCGGAATAGTCATACTGGGGGGCCATCATGTAGGAAATCCCCAGCTTATTCTGCCGGACTACCGCCGCCAAATCCGGCCACACCAAATCCCGGAGGATGCCCCGCATATTCTGGCTGTAGATCTCGTCCATCCTCTCCTGGTTCTCATCCGCCAGCCCCGGGAAGTTGGCCGCCACCATGGATTGGGCGTTCACCACCGGGTAGAGCTCATAGAAATTGTTCATGGCCGACATAGCGCTGAGAAGCCCCAAGCCTGCCGTGTCCTCCATATAGCCGCCATTGACCGCGTATACATAGCCGGCCCCGGAGCTCTTTCTCCAAATAACGGCGGGATAATTCTCCGCCTCCACATTATCCTGATCCTGGGGTATGGCCTGCATATACGCGGTGGTGCCGGAGCCCAGCACATACCAGGGCATGGTCAGCTCCATATCCTGCTTATTCCAGGCTTCCTCCTGGTTTTCAGCCATATAGACCGCTTCCCCGCCGAGAAGGAAACCGCTGTTTACCTGTAAGCCCTGCATTTCCGCCCCATGGTCCACCACCCGGTGAACGCCCAAAAGCTCCATCCAAGCCTGCTCTCTCTCTATGGCAGCCGGTTCAGGCAGGCCGGCAAACACCAGATGAACGCCGCTCTCCGCCAAAGAGGAAAAGGCGTCTGCCTCTTCCCCGGTCCATTCCAGGGCGGCGGGGTCAATGACCAGCATATAGAGCCCCCCGGCCCGGCTATCCTTTTCAAAGCTTTGCAGGCTGTTATAGGCCGCATAGCCCCGCTTGCTGTACCCCGCCCAAGCTCTGGCCACCCGCTCCACCAAGCCGGACCGTCCTCCCAGACAGGCCACCAGGTCCCTCCCGGGGATTTCCGCCGCATGGGCGCTGTCAAACGCCTCGCTTCGGGAAGCCAGGGAATTCCGGTCTGTGGCAAACCGGTTGGTGTCATAGTCGTTCCACATGTCCCTGGCCACGTTGGTGAACTGGAACAGAAACAGCACCACCAGCATCAGCATGGTGATGGAGAAGTAGTTTCTTTTAGAAATCATCCCGCCACCTCCTAGCTAAAGATCCGGACCAGTTCCAGGGTTTCGCTGTCCAGCACCACATCGGACTGGCGCAGCTCTTCCAGGGTCCTAAAGAAAGCTTCCCGGTTCTTCTGGGAAAAGTACAGCTTCAGCCGGCAGGTATAGGCGCACAGCTCCCCAGGGCGCTGCTCCCAAAGCCTCGCGCACCAGGCGGCAGCCCGCTCCATCTGGCCGCATTCCATCAGCCGCAGGCACACGCTCTCATACTCGTGGGCGGTCATTCCCCCAGGGTCCTTGCCAAAAAAGCTTTCAGCGGCCAGCTCCATCATCCGTACATAGCGCCGCTGCTCCAGCTGTGTAAATATATTCTGCCGCAGCACGCCGTCCATATAGCGCAGCAGCGCCCGCTCCCGGCTGGTATCTTGAGGGTCCTCCGTCTCCATCTCCTCGTACAGCTTCTGGCACTGCGCCCGGAACTCATCCAGCTTATCGCTTAACACAGCGGCGGCATAATGGGAGGATTCAGAATCCTCCACGTTCAGTACCGTGGAAATAGCGGACAGGGACTCCGCCACATCTCCCCGGATGGTGTTCATCATCACCTGGCGCAGGTCCTTTTCTCCGCTGACCAGCACCGCCTCTTCCAGAGGCACAATGCCCCGGCCCCGCTCTTCGTCGGCCTTCAAATGAGTCTTCACCCGTTCCTTGCGAAAAGCCACGTCCTCAAGATCCACCCGCAGCCAAAAAAGAGCCAAATGGAAAAGGTAAGCTCCCAAAAAGAACAGGGGTCCCGCCACCGGGCACAGAAGCATGACGATAAACCGCAGCACATAAGAGCTCCGTTTGTCGTGGACCACCTCCACGCCCCGCCTTTTCTCTTTGTGGATTCGCCCCGGCGCCACCAGAAAACAGGCGATCAACAGATAGGCCAGCGCCACTAAAAAATTCACAGCCAGTACGACAAGGAATATCCACTCATCCCTGGTCATACCGCCACCTCCTTTAGAATCCGGCTCTTGTAGCCCGCCTCTTGGAAGCGCTTGATAACAGGGGCGGCCCCAGCCTCGTCGGTGTTGCACAATAGGGCGCAGAGCCTGCCGTCTGCCAGCTGGCCGATATAGTCGGACTGCCGGATCTGCTTCTCTATGGCCTCCGCCGTCTCAATCTGGCTGCGGCCCTTGGCGGAAATCTCCAAGAGGGCGCACTCGGTGAGGCCCTTGTCCCTGGCTTCAAAGAAAGCCTTTACCAGCTGGGCGAAAGCCTCGTGAGACATGAGATCGCTGCCGCCCACGTACCGCTGGTCCCGCAGGGCGTCTAAATACCGGTTGGCCCGGACCACGGCGTCCTGAATCAGCCGGCCGGTGATGTCCAGGCGGTTGGCCTCCGCCAGCGTCATTCTCTGCCAGGGAATGCCCCACACCATCAGAATCAGCTGCATACCGTCCTCGGAATACACGCCCGCAGCAAACTGCGGGTAGTCTCCCTCCATTGCTTTATTTATGTAGACCCGCCGCTCCCGAAGGGCTTCGTACATGTCCCCCATGGCCGTATACTTAATGGAGCCGCCCAGCTTTCGGGCTGTCTGAGAGGTAGCGGAGAACAGGCGGGCATAATCGCTGTTGCCCACGCTGTAGATGGCGGCGTCCCGGCTGTTCATCAGCTGGCCCAGCACCTGGGCGGCGTAGAACAATACCTCCTCGGGCCCGTACTGTTCCAGGCTGGAAGTAATGGCGTAGACCTTTCCAAGGCTGTCCTTCTGGTTCACCACCTGGGCCTCGAAGCTTTGGACCACCCGGACGTTGCTGTCGTTGATATCCGAAATATCCTCCAGCTTGCCGGTGAGATACGCAATCTCCTCTTCATCTTCAGCCCGGACAGCCCGAATGCGGTCGTGCATATAGCCCACCACCATGCCCAAAATGAACAGTTGGGCAACCCAGACATAGGTGGTAGGGTCAATCAGCACATCAAAGCCGGTGCGGGCGTAGCTCTGGGTAAAAAGATACCCCGCCGAAGCCAGCACGGCGGAAAATATAGCCGCCTGCTGGCCGTGGACCACCGCGAACAGCAGCACGTACAGCAAGAGAAAATCCAGCTTGCCGAAATATTCGCTGCCCGCCGCCTGTCCGTTAAAGAACAGAAAGGGGAAGAACAGCACAAGCGCCTCAATAAAAGGAAGCAGCCGGATAAAAGCCACCTTCGCGCTGTGGAGCAGGCGCCTGGCCACGCTGCCGCCAGCCTCCTCCTCCGAAATAAACGCCTCGCCGTGGCGCTTCATAAACTGCGCCATTTTCTCCGCGCCGCTTTTATAATCCGTAAAAATCTTCTGCCCATAGTCCCGCTGGAAACGGCCGCTGTCCAGCACCACCCGGCGCGTTTCACCCGTAGAATTATCCACTATCTCCGCCCCGCCGCCCATGTGCTTGGCCACCTCGGCGGCCAGCTGCATTTCATTGACGGCTTCCATAGAGGAGATATTGTATACCGGGCTGGAGGGCGCGGCGTCGGAGATGACCTTATAGGCCAACTCCACTGCGTCGTTTATGTAGAGGGTGGAGAACACGTTCCGGTCGCTGGCGGAAATTTTTCCAGTTTTCAAGGCTTCCAGGCACATACGAAAAACCGGATCCTGCCCCGGCCTGCCCCGCTGAGGCAAGGCGTAGAGATGGTCCAGCCGCAAGGTGACGATATCCACGCCCTGGGTCTTCCGGTAGTTCTCACAGATTTCCTCTCCCTGGCTTAAAGCCAGGGCCCGGAACCCCCTGGGAGTCGCGGCCTCCTCCTCGGGAATAAAGCCGCCGTAAGAGCCGCTATAGATTTCCTGAGAGGAAAAGTAGACAAAGCGGCCTTTTTTTGTAATGGAATGGGCGGCCAGAAGGTTTGCCAGAGAGGCGGTGTAGCGCACGGATTCCTGTCGGGCCCGCTGCCAGTCAAAATTGGTGTCGTAGGCGCCCAAGAACACCACCGTGTCGGGCTTGATGCTCTCAAAGACATCCTTTACACTGTCATCGTCATAGGTAAAATTGTAGCGCTCGAAAACCCGCTTATAGGCATGGGTTTTCTCTCTGCTGCCAGTCAAAAGGTAGATTCTGTCGCCGCTTTTGCTCATGCGGTCAATCATGGCGTCCATCAGTCTTCCGCCGCCGCCAATCAACAGTGTGCTCAAGTGTGACCACTTTCCTTTCTCAGCATGATAGTTGCGCCGCCGGGCTGGAACAGTCCGCGCGGCGCCTTTCCTGCAAACCGCTACGCACAGGAGCCTGATTGTGCAAACTGTATCGCACAGTTTGCACGTCCATTACGCGCGTAATGGCAATTTTTTGAATTCCGCCGCGCCGCGGCAGCCTGCATAATCCTTTTGCCCAAAGCGTCCTTTCAAAGTGAAAAGCCTCTGTACAAACCAGCGGGAACATGGTATACTTAGTTTTACTTATCCACCCCAGCCATAAGGGAAATCTTTCCCAATTCCCCACAATATAAGGTTAGTGTACCATTTTTCGAGGAACAAGTCAAGATAAAGCGGATTTTCTTTGTTTGAATTCTTTTTGGCATGAAATAACATTTCAAAAAATTGGAAATTGATTAAAAATACTTTTTAGCTAAGTTGGGAGGCGCCACCATGTGCAAAATATCCGTTATCATTCCTATACATAACAGCGCGGCCTACCTCCCGGAGTGCCTTGGCTCCCTCTCCCGCCAAACCTTCCAAGACTTCGAGGCCATCCTGATTGACGACGGCTCCACCGACTCGTCTGTGGATGTCTGCGCCGCATATGCCCAAGAGGACTCTCGTTTTGTCCTTTTGAGGCAGGAAAGGCAGGGGGTTTCCGCCGCCAGAAATCTGGGAATGGAAAAGGCCCGGGGGGAATACCTTTTCTTCCTGGACAGCGACGACGCCATCCACCCCCGGCTGCTGGAAGAGATGGCCGCGCTGTCGGGGGCCATGGGGGCGGACCTGGCCGTATGCCACTTCATAAAGCTGGACTCCCCGGGGGTCTCCGCCGCCCTGGCCCAACCCGGCGGCGAGCCTTCCTCCTGGGTAGCCGCCCAAGGCCAAGAGGTGGACTGGTGGTTTCATTTCAAATATTTCCAGGCGCTGACCTGCATAGGAGGCACGCTGCTGCGGCGGTCCTTTGCAGGGGACGTCCGGTTTGACCGGTCTTTAAAAAACGGCGAAGATACTGTGTTTATGCATCAGATGCTCCTACAAGGCCCCCGTACCATTGTATTCCGGCAAGCCTGGTATTACTACCGGATGCACGGCGGCAACGCCATCGCCTCCCGGGAAGCCCAGATGGAGCCCCGCTTTTTCACGGCCTGGCGCGCCATCCGGGACCGGGAGTATCAGCGGGGCCGGGCTGATTTGGGAAAAAACTGCCAGTGGGCCATCTGCTGGTCTATTTTGGAAAAGCGGGAGCGGTTTATCCGCCAGGGGGACCGGGAAGCCTCCCTGGCCTTTAAAGCCCATGCCAAGGCGGAAATGGCCCAGCCCCGCTTTAGGGAGCTAAAATTTGCGCAAAGGGCGCTGTTCCGGTTCCAGTACTGGTTTCCATGGGCGTACCCCTGGGTAATAGGCATGCTGCGGTTTTTCAAGGGAAAGCGCCCCTCGCTCTACGCGGGCCTAAACCATATGTTTTGGTCCCTTATAAAGTGCGGCGGATTTCTCCTGCGTCCCACGCGCTGCCGGCGCTGGACCAGCCTGGGCATCCTCACCTTCCACTGCGCCGACAATTACGGCGCCATGCTACAGGCATACGGGCTCAAGCAATACCTGAGAAGCCAAAACCTGGACGTGCAGCTGGTCCCCTATGAGCCCCCCTATATGACCGGGCGGCACTGGCTGGTGCCATATCTGCCGCTGGGGAATGTAAAGCGGCGGCTGCGCCATGCCTTGATTACCTATAAGCGGAACCGCAAGCATGCCGGCCTTCTCAGGGCCCGCCGGAAAAACATGAAGCGCTTTCGCTACGGCGTCTTAATGGACAAGGGCCAGCCCCGGCTGTTTTTCCCCTGGCAGCTGCGGCGCACCGGCTACCGCTGCTTGATACTGGGCAGCGACCAGATTTGGAATCCGGAGATCACCCTGGGCCTGCGGCCCGAGTACTTTGGGGCCTTTCAGACGCCGGTAAAATCTCGGGCTGTCGCCTATGCCGCCAGCATTGGCAAGGCCGCGCTGCCCGCCGCCTATGACGGTGAATTCGCCAAGCTGGTCCAGGGGCTGAACGCGGTCTCGGTGCGGGAGGAGGAAGCCGTTCCTTATGTGCAAAGGGCTTACGGCAAAGAGGTTCGGGCCGTGGCGGACCCTGTTCTGCTGCTGGACCCGGAAGACTGGCGGGCTGTGGCGGCCCCTGTCTCCCAGGACCGCTTTGTCTTCCTCTATATGGCTCTTTTTGACCAAGCCGTCTTGGACTATGCCTTGGCTGCCGCCCGGGAAGCTGGCCTGTCTGTCGTAGAAGTGCGGCCAGGCATGGCCCCGCCCAGAGAGGGCGTTATCAACGACTTCACCGCCGGCCCCGCCGAGTTTTTGGGGTATATCCAAAAGGCCCGGTACGTGGTTACCAACTCCTTCCACGGAACGGCTTTCAGCATTATCTATCAAAAACAGTTTACCGTATTCCCCCTAAACGCCCAAGACACCCGTATTCCCAATATCCTGCGGGCATACGGTTTGGAGAACCGGCTGCACCGGGAAGGCAATCCGGTGGATATCGGCGCGCCTATTGACTGGCCCGCCGCTTCCAGCCGGGGCGAGGCTTATGTGAAAGCCTCGAAAGCGTTTCTTTTAGACAGCCTGGGGGAATTCGGGCCCAAAACCAAGGAACAGGGGGGAAGCTGATGGAACTGTTTACAGAAAAGCGGAAGTGCTGCGGCTGCGGGGCCTGCGCCGCCGTCTGTCCGCATACCGCCATCACCATGAAAAGGGACCGGGAGGGCTTTGCCTATCCTGTCTGCGACGCCGCCCTGTGCGGAACATGCGGGCTATGCCAAAACGTATGTCCCATGAAGCGGGCGCCGGAAGCCGCCGGCGGCAGTGTCTATCTGGGGGCCATGGCCCGAGAGGACTCGCTGCGCCATGGCAGTTCTTCCGGCGGTATATTCCCCCTGCTGGCCCAGGAGGTTTTCCGCCGGGGCGGGGCGGTATACGGCGCCGCCTATGGAGAAGGTCTCTCTGTGGCCCACCGGGAGGCCCTCTGTATGGAAAGCCTGGAAGCCCTGCGAAAAACCAAATACGTGCAAAGCGCCATGGACGGCGTCTACATCCGTGTCCGCAACCGTCTGGAGCGGGGGCAATGGGCGCTTTTCTGCGGCACGCCCTGTCAGGCTCAGGCTCTCCGGCTCTATTTGGGCCGGGATTACCCCACCTTGCTTTTGGCGGGGCTGGTGTGCTATGGCACGCCTTCTCCGGGAATATGGGAAGACTATGTGAAGAGCCTGGAAAAGCGGCATGGAGCGCGGCTGACCAACTTCTCCTTCCGGGACAAGCGGGCCCGGGACAGCGGCCGCACCCGGGCATACACAGCCGGGGGGCAGGAGTACTGCGCTCCTTTGGGCGAGGACCTTTTTTGCAGGATGTATTTTCGCAATTATACCCTGCGCCCCTGCTGCCACAGCTGCAAATTCTGTACCCCGGACCGGAATTTCGACTTTACCTTGGGAGATTTTTGGGGCGCGGAAAAGGTTTGCCCCCAGGCGGTGGACGGCATGGGGCTTTCCCTGGTGATCCTCCACAGCCAAAAGGCCCAGGCGTTCTGGAAAAGCCTGGAGGCTGGGGCTGTCCGCTTTCCCTGCGCCCGGGAGGATATCCTGCAGCCCCGCCTATGCTCCCCTACTCCGGCCGCAAAAAACCGCCGGCTCTTTATGCGGGCGCGGCGGCTCGGCCTGGAAAGGGCCGCCCGGTTTGTGGGATTTGTTGAGAGACTACAGGCAAAGCGCTAAATTCGCAGGAGGAAATATGCTGAAAAAGTGGAAAGAATATGTAAGCCGGGAAGCGGCCCGGTATAGGCAAGAAGAATGGCTTCGCTATAACCGGCGCAGGCGTGAACGGCTTAAGACCGCAGATTTCACCATCATTGCCTCTAACTGCTCGGGGACCTTCATGTACAGAGATTTGGGGCTGCGGTATCTGTCCCCCACCATCGGGCTGAGTATCTGGATGAAGGATTTTGTAAAGCTGTCTCAGGATCTCCCGTATTACATGAAGCAAAAGCTCGTCCAGGGAGACTTCTCCTTTCGCTGCCCGGTAGGCTTCCTGGGGGACGTGCGGATCAATTTTGTCCACTATGAAACCTTTGAGCAGGCCGCCGCCAAGTGGTATCAACGGGCGGGGCGGATCAACTGGGACAATCTCTTTTTCGTGGGCTCCGACCAGAGCGGCTGCACCCGGGAGACCATGCGGCGTTTCGCGGCGCTGCCCCATCCCCACAAGCTGCTCTTTACCCATGTTTCTCACCCGGAGCTTCCCTGCAGCGTTTACCTGCGAGGCTTTGAATCCCGGACAGAGCTGGGGGACTTCACCGCGTTTCAGAAAGGGTTTCTCCTGCGCCGCTACATGGACCAGTTCGACTATATAAAGTTTCTGAACCAGGACTTTCCCTAAGCGCTTTCACGGCTCTCTCTTTCTCGCATCAGGCCGGCGGGCGGTATACGCCCCAGAGCCCAAAAAGCTATTGAAAACAGCCGCAATAAGTTGTATAATATATTTATAATGTTGATTCCCAGCGCCGCTGGGCGGCAGGAAGGAGAGCGCTGCGATGGATATGCGGGAGCTGGAAAAAAAGTGGGGGGAAACCGCTCTGCCCCTGGCGGTATTCGCGCCGGGAGAACCGCAGGCCGTATTTGAAAACCAGCCGGCCCTTTCCCTTACCGGCGGCGACCTGTGGGCGGCGCTGCCCGCCCAGGAAGCCGGCGCTCTGCGGGAAGCCATTGACGGCCGGGCGGACCCGCCCTTCTTTTGCCATCTGGGGGAGAAGATTTATTCCGCCGTGCTGGTGCCGGAGGGAGGCTTCACCGTCTGCCTTCTCCACGACGTCACCGGCTACTATAACCGCACCCAGGACGCTTTGAACGAAGCCATTATGGCCAGCCGGGCCAAAACCAATTTCCTTTCGGAAATGTCCCATGACATTCGTACCCCCATGGGAGCCATTGTGGGGCTGACGGATATCGCTCTCACCCACCCGGACTCTCCTCTAAAAATACAGGAATGCCTGGAAAAGATTAAGGTGGCCTCCGGACATATGATGTCCCTTTTAAACGAAGTGCTGGACATGTCCCGCATTGAGAGCGGCCGCATTGTTTTACAGGAGGAGGCTTCCCATGTGGCGGACCTGCTCCATGAAATTTTGGTGGTGGCCAAGCCCCAGGCCAGCGGAAAGCATCTGGACTTCCAACTGGAAATGGGGGCTGTGGCCGGGGAGACTCTGATGCTGGACGCCGTCCGGCTCAAACAGGTCTGCTTAAACCTTCTGTCTAACGCCATTAAGTACACCCCGGAGGGCGGGTGGGTCCATCTGTATTTTGCCGTGGATCCCGGCAGCGCCCCGGACAAAACCCTGATGACCGTGCGGGTTCAGGACAACGGCATTGGCATGAGCCGGGAATTTCTCACAAGGGTCTTTTCTCCCTTTGAGCGGGAGGAGCGCTCTGCGGTCAACCAGATTCAGGGCACGGGCTTGGGAATGGCCATCACCAAAAATCTGGTGGAGCTTATGGGCGGCGGGATTCATGTGGAAAGCGAAACCGGGAAAGGCTCCTGTTTCACCGTCGCCATCCCCTTTACCCTGGTTCCGGAGGAGCAGGGCGTATACCGGAGCTTACAGGGCCGGCGGGTCCTGCTTCTGGACGGGGACTCCCATCAGGCCGGCCTTACCGTCTCTATGCTGCGGGAGCTGGGGCTGGAGGCCGACTGGGCCCGGGACGCGGACGCGCTGATTACATATATCAACGACGCGGACCTTTCCGGTCTGGAGTACTACGCCCTGCTTTCCGTGGAGTCCATCCCGGACGCGGAGATCACGCTGCTGCTGCCGGATATCCGCCGGAGATTGGGAGGCGGCACGCCTATTCTGCTGCTAACCGCCAACGACTGGAGTCAGATTGAGTACATGTTTACCCGCTCCGGCGTGGACGGCTTTATTCCCCTGCCGCTTTTCAAGAGCCGCCTGGCCGCGGGGCTGTCCTCCCATGGAGAGGGAACGGCCACCGGCCCGGAGGCGCCGCTTTCCACCTTCGACCTTACCGGCCGGCGCCTGCTGCTGGCGGAAGATAATGAGCTGAACCGGGAGATAGCGCAAGAGCTGCTCTCGGAATCCGGGGCTGTGATAGAGTGCGCGGTAAACGGCCGGGAGGCGGTGGATCTGTTCGCGGCTTCCGCGCCCGGCTACTATGACGTGATCTTGATGGACGTGCAGATGCCCGAGCTCAACGGTTTGGACGCCACCAGGCAGATCCGCGCTTTGGGCCGGCCGGACGCTTTATCCATCCCCATCATCGCCATGACGGCTAACGCCTTTGTGGAGGATGTGAAAAATTCCTTGGACGCCGGCATGGACGCCCACATCTCCAAGCCTTTGGACATGGACCGGGTCTTCTCTACCATTGAGACTCTTCTGAGGGGGCGCGGAACATGAAACCCTATCAAGAGAGGTACATTGAAAACCTAAAGGAGGTTTACCGGCTAAACGCCCCTCCTGCGGAAATTCCCCAGGACGCCGCTCTTTACATGGCCCGGCGGGGAGAACGGATCCGGCGGGTGCGGGAGCTTTCGCAGGAGAACACGGCGCTCCTGCGGCAGGAGCTGTTTCCGCTCTTGGACAACATTGTCTCCGCCACCAAGGAGGACATTGCCGGTTTGGAGGATTTCGCGGCTCATCTGGTTTCCGGCGCGGCCCAGCTGGACATGGTTCTCAGCTATTATTTGCACAACGCGCTTTTGGTCTATGCCCGGCGCTGGGAAAAGCGGGACATGCTCATCCGGGAGCTCTACCAGACGGCCATGGCTCTTTTCTATATGCAGGAGCTGGCCAGTAAAGCGGAAAAATTCCCCTACCGCCCCAAAATGGCTTTGCTTTTTGGAGAGGCGGCCTCTTATGTCAAGCGGTATGACGAAATTGAGGACCAGGAAACCCGGGGGTATATCCACCGCTCCATGGCCAATTTGGCGCTGGTATACAGCAGCCTGAACGAAGAGGACGGCCGCCGGAAAATGGCGGCTATCCGCCGCTCTCTGCAAATTTTGCAGGATCCGGCGTATCACCAAAAATCCCCTGACCTGCCTTGGGATCTCTACATCTATAAGTCCCACCAGGAGCGCACCACCGCCGTAGGACTTCTGCGGGCGGGCATCGCTTGCAGCCCCCAGGAGCTGGGAGAGGTGATGGAGTCGGCGGAATATGTGATTACCCGGCAAAATGAAAGCAGCCTGGCCCGGGGAGACCGCACGGCTCTGCGCTGGAAGTACAGCTACGAGGCCGCGCAGTACCACTGCGGCATACGCCCTCTCTCTTACCTTTTGGGCTGGATGGAGAAAGCATATATGGCCCGGGATGAATCCGACTACTCCCAGGAGGGCGTCTACCGGAATATGTTCCTGCCGGCCGTGTACGCCTCCTATATCCAGCAAAATCCCGACTACCGCCTAAAAAAGAAAGAGGTTTTGGGCCTGATGTACCGGCGCATGGCGGCCTATGTCCGCAGTATGCCGGACAACCACCTGGGAGAGTCTACCTTACAGCAGCTCTTAGCCTGCCTGCAGACCTTTGTGGAGTATCCGGATGGAATTCAGCAAAAAGACTTCCTCATGGATCTGGTGGTCTGCCGGAATATCGACGCCTACGCGGCCTCCCGCATGGCGGCGGAGGTGGCGGTTCAGCTGGTGGACCAGGCTCTGGACCTTTGCCCAGACTTTTTAACAGGGTCCTTTGGCTGGGAGAAGGACCAGCTCTTTAGCCGCCGCCAAGAGCTGCGGGACTTCGCCTTTGAAAGCTGCCTGATGCACAATGTAGGCGTGCTGGTCTATGGCAACATGGTCCGGCGGATCGGCCGCAGCTGGCTGGAAGAGGAGAAGGAGCTCTACCAGTACCACGTCTTCACCGGCGCGGATATCTTATCCCAAAACGAGTCTACAAAGCCCTTTGTGCCCGCCGCATTGGGGCACCACCGGTTCTACAGCGGCCAAGGCGGCTATCCCCAGGAATACAGCCGGGAGCAGGACCCGGCCCCCGCTATGACCGACCTCATCAGCGGCGCGATTCACCTCATCCGCCTGATGGACGACCGGGTATTCCTGACCGCCCAGCCGCTTCCTCTGGAAGCCGCCCTAGACCAGATCCGCCAGGACGCCGGCGGACGGTTGGCGCCCCAAGTATCCCAGCTGTTGCTGGGCATGGAGGCATGGCTCGCCGAATACCTAAAGGACGGCCAGCAAAAAGCCTACCAGGCCGCTATCTCCCTGTTAAGCGGCGGCGTAAGGCAAAGCCCTTAAGCTCCCGCAAACCAACCGAGTTGGCAAACCAACCGAGTTGGCAAGCCAACTCGACGAGAAGCGTATCGCGGCCTTAGAGAAAGGATGGATCCTCTTGCCCCAATCAGATAGTGCGATTGAGCTCTCCTTTGCCATGGGAGAAGCTCTCTTGGAAAACGGCGCGGAAATCTCCCGCGTCCAGGAGACCATGGAACGCGTAGCCGGGTCCTATCAGGTAGACAGCTTTCAGATCTACGTGCTTACCAACGCCATTTTTGCCACCGGCACCGAGCAAGGCGTCCAACACGCGGCTAAGCTCCGGCATGTGCCCAGCACCAGCACGCATCTGGGCCGCATCTGCGCCGTCAACCAGCTTTCCCGGGAGATCGCCCAGGGCCGCCACACAGTGGGAGAAGCCTTTTCACAGCTGGAAAGCATCCGCTCTCTGCCCTACTCCTCCCTGCCCCTGGCAGTACTGTCCTGCGCGGCGGGCAGCGCCGCTTTCAGCTATTTGTTCGGCGGCAGCTGGTTTGACGCGGCGGTAGCCTTTTTCTGCGGCGTGGCCCTGGAGCTCTACCTGGCCTTTGTTGCACGGCGGGGCATGTCGAAATTTCTAACCAATCTTTCCGCCAGCGCCCTGGTTACCCTTTGCGGGGGCACCCTATTTTTGCTGGGGCTGGGAAATAATATGGATAAAATCATCATTGGCTCCATCATCCGGCTGGTCCCCGGCGTGGCCTTGACTACCTCCATCCGGGACTTTTTCCACGGGGACTACCTGAGCGGGGCGATCCGAATGCTGGACGCCTTTTTGGTAGGGGGCTGCATTGCCGTTGGAGTAGGCTTTGTGGTGAAGCTTCTCTCTACGCTGACGGGAGGCGCTCTTTTATGAACAGCCTCTCTCTGTTTCACATGGCCCTGCAAACCGGCGTGGCCTTTGTCTCCACCATTGCCTTTGCCGTGATTTTCCACACCCCCCGAAAGGAATGGCTTTATACTGGGCTCACCGGCGGAGCCGGGTGGCTGGTGTATCTCATCGCCACGGATATGGGCAGCGGGGTGGTGGCGGCTTCCTTCTGCGCCACCCTGGCCCTTACCTGGCTTTCCCGGATTTTCTCCTTCCAGCGCAAGGCCCCGGTAACCGTCTTTCTCATCTGCGGCATCTTCCCGCTGGTGCCAGGGGCGGGCATCTATTACACCGGCTACTATTTCTTTATGGGCAGCAACGCCCAAGCCCTGGACAAAGGACTGGAAACCATTAAAATCGCCGTGGCCATTGCCCTGGGCATCGGCATCGTCCTCTCCCTCCCCCAGATACTCTTCAGCTTCAAACGCAAACCAAGCAAAAAATAGCCCCGTTACAAGCAAAGCTGTCTG
>CANONE010000032.1 GCA_947567585.1 uncultured Clostridia bacterium
GGAAGGAGAGGGCGTCCACCGTGTCGCCGTTTAGAAGAATATCCAGCTTTACCAGCTCCGAGGGCCGGTAGCCCAGAAGCTCGTAGTCAAAGGAGGCGTAGCCCCGGGTCCGGGATTTCAGCGCGTCGAAGAAATCATAGATGATTTCGTTTAGGGGCAGCTCGTAGTGGATGTCCACCCGGTCGGTATCGATATATTTCATATCTATAAAGGTTCCCCGGCGCTCCTGACAGAGCTCCATAATATTGCCTACATACTCCGAAGGGGAGTAGATGTGGGCGTTGGTAATGGGCTCCTGGGCGCTCTGAATGGCGGCGGGGTCTGGATAATTGGTGGGGTTGTCAATGGAGATCTCCTGGCCGTTGGTTTTGGTAATGTGGTAGACGACGCTGGGGGCGGTGGTGACGATGTCCAGGCTGTACTCCCGTTCCAAGCGCTCCTGGATAATCTCCATGTGAAGCAGCCCTAAAAATCCGCAACGGAAGCCAAAGCCTAAGGCCACGGAGGTCTCCGGTTCAAAGGTCAGAGACGCGTCGTTGAGCTGAAGCTTTTCCAGGGCGTCCCGCAGGTCGGTGTAGTGGGCCCCGTCCGCCGGATAGATGCCGCAGAAAACCATGGGCTGCACCGCCCGGTAGCCGGGCAGGGCCTCCTGGGCGGGGCGGGCGGAAAGCGTGACGGTGTCTCCTACCCGAGCCTGGCGCACATCCTTTATAGAGGCGGCGATATAGCCCACCTCCCCGGCGTAGAGAGCTTCGGCCGGTTCCAAAGAGGTGGCCCGCAGAAAGCCGCATTCCACCACCTGAAACTCGCCCCCGGTGGCCATCATGCGGATGGTGTCGCCAGTATGCACCACGCCGTCCTTCACCCGGACATAGACGATAACCCCCCGGTAGGAATCGTAATAAGAATCAAAAATCAGCGCTTTTAAGGGCGCGTCTTCGTCCCCTTGGGGAGCCGGCACATCGCTGACGATGCGCTCCATCACTTCGTCGATGTTAATCCCGTTTTTGGCGGAGATCCGGGGCGCGTCCATGGCGGGGATGCCGATGACGTCCTCAATCTCATGGCAGGCCCGGTCCGGGTCCGCGCTGACTAAGTCTATTTTGTTCACCACCGGCACGATTTCCAATCCCGCGTCCACCGCCAGATAGGTGTTGGCCAAGGTCTGGGCCTCAATGCCCTGGGAGGCATCTACCACCAGAACGGCACCCTCGCAGGCGGCCAGGGAACGGGATACCTCGTAGTTGAAGTCCACATGGCCGGGGGTGTCAATGAGATTAAAGACATAGTCCTCCCCGTCCTTGGCCGTGTATACCAAAGTCACCGCGTGGGCCTTTATGGTGATCCCCCGCTCCCGTTCCAGGTCCATATTGTCTAAAAGCTGGTTCTCCATCTCCCGCAGGGGCACGGCCTTGGTCTGCTCCAAGATTCGGTCCGCCAGCGTGGATTTGCCATGGTCTATATGCGCCACAATGCTGAAATTCCTGATTTTATTTTTATCCATGCAAGTTCCTCCTAAGGCCAAGACCTTGGGGACACGTCCCCAAGCCCCGGCCGCTTTTGTAGAAAGTGATGACGTTGGCTATGTGAAGCCACAAAACTTTATCATGCCTAAATTTCCCTTTTCCTGGGAGCCGCCTAAGCGGAGGCGGGAGGCTCG
This sequence comes from uncultured Clostridia bacterium, assembly GCA_947567585.1. Lineage (GTDB taxonomy): Bacteria > Bacillota > Clostridia > Oscillospirales > Acutalibacteraceae > Acutalibacter. The sequence goes on from CANONE010000032.1 coordinate 1,661, forward strand.
CGGGGGATAGGCTTAGTATGCCAATCCAAATGTATCTTTGCGGACGAGGGAAACTCCCAATGTATGCTTTGCATACATTATAACATATTGCTGGGATATTTTAAATCCCCATTTTTGCCGTCGGAAACCTTATTTTCTGGGGTCTGCCAGCCGATGTTTTTAGTAAGAAGGAGGTGGTACGATGGATTTGAATCTTACCCCTAAACTGCGCCGGCGGGAAACGGCGGACGCCGGACGGACAGCCAACGCCTCCGGTGCCCGGAAAGAACTGGGCGAACCTATGAGCCGGACGGAAAAATTGCGGCAGAGCCGGGAAGACCGCGTGGAGCTCTCCCAGGAAGCTTTGGAGTTTTTAAAGGCACAGAACGAGCCGGCCGGTCCGGCGGAGAAGGAGGCGGAGGAGTTCCGTACCCTTACTAAGGAAGAACAGCGGCAGCTGGCAAAAGCGGACCAGCGCAAGTTTATCTCCCAGGCGCTGGCGGTGGTGCGGGAGCAAACCGCCGCAATGCAGGAGCAGTCCAAAAAGCAAACGGACGCGCTGAAAGAATCTTTGGACAAAATGAAGAAGTGCGCCAAAATTGCCCACAGCATCAGCAAAGGCCGCAAGGTACCGCCCAAGGATGAGAAGTACCTTTTGGAAAACGACCCCAAAGCATACATGATGGCCATGGCTTTGCGGATGTTGGAGGAGCAGGACAACAAGAAGGTAAAATCCGTGCTGGACGACGAGGATCAGCAAAACGAAGCTGAAACCGCCGCGCCCTCTGTTCCGGAGCCCTCCATAGACTCCGGCGCGGAAGCGGACATCCCCGTTGAATAGCCGAAAAGCAAGGGTGCGCCCTTGCTTTTTTCTTTGCCTGGGGATTGCCTCCAAGGGCTTTGTGCCGCCGTCCCTGGCCCGGAAAGGCCCCCCTCTTCCGGCCCCACCGCCGCCCACCGCCCTTTAGGGGCCATCCATACGGAGTCGAAAAACCTCAAACATAAAAGGCTTCGTGACTTCGCGTAGAGAACGCCATCGCTTTCTATAAAAAGGCGGATAGGGTTTAAGGACAGCAACCTCCAGGTCTTGCCTTTCCCGCGGCTTTGGTGTATAATAAGGGTAGTTGCAAATGAAACTATTTATTGGGAGGAATTTGGATTGGCGTTTATGGAAAGAATCCGCCCCTACTTAGGGGACAAACCCTTTTACCGCACGGTGGCGGCGATTGCCGTGCCCATCTCGCTGCAAAGCCTTATTACCATCGGCGTCAACATGATGGACACCATCATGCTGGGCTCGCTGGGGGAGACGGCGCTGTCGGCCTCGTCTCTGGCCAACCAGTTTATCAATATCTTCCATATCTGCTGTATGGGCATGGGAATGGGCGCCTCGGTGCTTACTTCCCGGTTCTGGGGAATGCAGGACAAGCACTCCCTGCGCAAGGCGGTGACGATTATGCTGCGGCTGTGTCTCGTGATTGCCAGCCTATTCACCATCGCCACCATCATCACGCCGGAAGGGCTTATGCGCATTTACACCGTGGAGGAGCCCATTATCGCGGCTGGAGCCGGGTACTTCCGGTGGTCCATACCCTGTTACCTGCTGCTGGGGCTGCCCCTGACCTGCACCATTGTGCTGCGGAGCGTGGGGCAGGTCAAGCTGCCGCTGGTTACGTCCATTATTGCGTTCTTTGTAAACATTTTCTTCAACTACATGTTTATCTTCGGCAAATTCGGCGCGCCTGCCATGGGCGTGGAGGGAGCGGCTCTGGGCACGCTGATCTCCCGGGTATTCGAGTTTGGGTTCATCTGCGGGTACTTTTTCTTCCTGGACCAGAAAATCGCCTACCGGGTGCGGCATCTGTTTATGAAATGCCGGGACCTTTTAGGGGACTATCTGAAAATCAGCATCCCAGTGCTGGTCAGCGACGCCCTTTTGGCCTTGGGCAACAGCGCGGTAGCCATGGTTATGGGGCGCATCGGGGCCAGCTTTGTCTCGGCCAACGCCATTACCACGGTTACCCAGCAGCTGAGCACGGTGTTTATCCAGGGCATCTCCAACGCCAGCTCCATCATTACCGGCCATACCCTGGGGGAGGGGGATACCGAGAAAGCCCAGCGGCAGGGAGTCACCTTCTTAGGCTTAGGGGTGGCCATTGGTATTCTGGCCGGCGGGCTGATTATGCTGATCAGCGGGCCGGTTATCAGCTGCTATAATATCAACGGGGAAACCCGGGACATTGCCGGGCAGCTGATGCTGGCGGTAGGCGTCATCGTGATTTTCCAGTCCGCCAACTCCATCCTCACCAAGGGCGTGCTGCGGGGCGGCGGGGACACGAAGTTCCTGATGCTGGCGGATATCCTGTTTTTGTGGATCGCGTCTATTCCCCTGGGGGGATTGGCGGGGCTCTATTGGCATCTGCCGGCGTTTTGGATTTACATATTCTTAAAGATCGACCAGTTTATCAAGGCGATTTGGTGCGTGTTCCGGCTGGGGAGCCGGAAGTGGATAAAAAAGATATAGGCGCGTAAAAACGCGGCCCAAGAGCCGGGACTTGGCAATGCCAGGTCTGCGCCCTTGGGCCGCGTTTACGCTTCGCTTTTTTAGTGGCAGCCGCGCTCTTGGCACATCCAATACGCTGTGGGATCCGTGGGGTCCCAGGTGTGCCATCCGGGAATCTTCAGCCCCTCCGGCCTAGCCAGCGGGCCGCTGGTCTCCCAAGAGGAAATGTCAATCTGCGTCCCTACCGCGCAGTTGTCATAGATCCACTTGGCGTCCCGGCAATTCAGCCGGATGCACCCCAGAGAGCGGGTGGTCCCCAGGTTGTTGTACTCGCTGGCCCACATGGTGTAGTTGTTCTGCAAATCATTGGGCACAGAATGGAACAGGTAGCTGTCCAAAATCTGGGTACACCACTGGGCCCAGCTGCCCCCTACCATCTCCAGCCAGCGGTAATGCGCCGGCACATAGAAGGTCCCTGTGGGGGTGGGCTCGCCGCAGGAGGTCAGCATGGCCCGTACCGGAATGGTGTATTTGCCGTCCGCGTCCTTGGCGAAAATAATCAGATAGTTGGCGGGCTTATAGACCTTGATAAGGTATGGCCCGTTTACAACGCCCATCTCGGAAATGTCCTCCTGCATGACGCCGTTCTTAAAATAGCGCGTCCAGCCGTCCTTTTTGAAGAAGCCGCTGGCCAGGGCCCCCTTGTTGTCAAACACATAGGGCATGCCGTCCAGGGTCTGCTCGCCCCGCAGGAACTTGCCGTCCTTTCCTACATAGTAGGTTTTGCCGCTGTCCTTGAACCAGCCGGTTTTTACCGGGCGCTTGTCGGCGGTATAGGCGGTCCAGGTTTCGCCGCCGTTTTCGGATCTTCTATGCATATGGGTGGTAGTGGCCTCCACAATCTCCCCATAGGCCCAGTCCTCTGGGAATACATCGTAGAAGTTGGTCACCTTGTCCTTGCTTTTGATATCCGCAGCCGGACTGCGGCCCAGCACATTGTTGAGAATGGTTACAGCCTCCGCCCGGGTCACATGCTTCTCCGGCCAGAAATTGCCGTTCTCGTCTCCCGAGACCCAGTCCTTTACGTAGGCGGACACCACGTAATCCGTATACCAGGCGCCGTCCTTCAGGTCCTTAATCAAGCAGGGGCCTTTTTCCAGGGGAACCAGGCTGGCGGCCATCTTGACAAACTCCGCCTTGGTGATGTTCCGGTTGGGCTTAAAGCTGCCGTCTTCAAAGCCGGTGGCTATGCCCATCTGATACATCTTGCTGATGGCTGGGGCGCACCAGGCGTCGGGCTTCACATCGGTAAACGCCTGTTCCGGCGCGGACTGGTCCAGCAGCAGGTTGTATATCAACGTGGCCGCCTCCGCTCGGGTAACCTTTCCATCCGGCCTAAAGAGGCCGTTGGTATAACCGTTGGCATATGCCTTGTGGTTTTCCGTATCCAGCAGCTCGCCGATTTCCAAGGGCCGCCACTGGGCCGTAAACAGGGTGTCTTCCAGAATGAAGACCTCTGTGGGGTCCACCAGATTGCCCTCCCTGTCCAGCCATCCTTCCAGAATGTACCCCCGGGGGGTGGATTCCTCCAGGCTGATTTCCGGCATCTCCTGAGGTTTCACGCTTTCGCCCTTTGCCACCGTCACCGTGTAGGTGTTGTTCTCCTGAAACGCGAAGGTTACTGTAAACGCCTCTGGGGCCGGACTGGGAGACTCTTCGGGGTCTGCCGGCTCGTTCTCTCCCGGCTCGCCGGGTTCGCTCTCCCCTGGTTCGCCGGGCCCCTCTTCGTCTGGCTCCTCCGGTTCATCCAAATCCGCTCCTGGAACGATCTCTGTGGGCGGGACGCTGTCCGGCTCAGGCTCCCGGTCTATAAAAAGGCCGGCGCCCTGCCCGGGCGCGTTTTCCCCGCTGGCGCTGGAGGCCGGCAGGCCCAAACAAGCGGCCAGCACCAGGCAGCAGAGCAGCAGGGAGAGGCTGCGCCGGAAGTTTTTGTGTGAAGTTGGGAGGTTTCTTTTCATTTCCTTCATTTCTCCTTCTCATTGGACCCGGCTCCATGGTAAAGGAGCTGCATCCAGGTCCAGATTTTGTCCGGGAAGCTCCGAAAACCGGCGTCTGCCAGTACCATGCGGCTGTCCCGATTTATTTTGCATATATGGAGCTGAGATAAAATGATTATACTATATATTTGGAGAAAAGGGAAGATATGGAAGCATATTTCTTTTTGTAATTTTTTACCATCTCTTCTATAAAAGAGGAGAATAAAAGGGAGCCCTTCTTTTCCCTGCCACACCGGCTGGTATACGGGCCGTCCTTTGCTCTGCCCAGGCGCAAAAAAGCTTGACTTTAAAACGAACATTTGTTATGATTACTACCATAAGGAGGGAGAGCCATGGGCCGGAAAAAAGCGGATATAGAGGAAGCCCGCAGGCGTGAGCTTCTGCTGGAGACCCTGGGCTATATCCTGCCAAAGGAACAGGCGCAGCGGGCGGCAAAGTCTCTTTGGAGCTCCTTGGGCGGGCTTTCCTCCATGTTTGCCGCGCCCTGGGAAGAGCTGGCCCGGCTGCCGGGGATGAACGAAGACGCCGCCCGGTTTCTTCACCTGGCAACGGCCCTGGCCCGGGCCTGCATGGAGGAAGAGGCCGGGGCGCTAAAGCGCGTGACGGATTCCGCCTGCGCGGTGGAGCTTTTCCGCCCCAAATTTCTAGGCCGGACCACCGAGGCTGTCTGCCTGATGCTTCTGGACAGCCGCCGCAGGCTGCTATATAACGACATTCTGGCCGAGGGCTCGGTGGGGGCTGTGCCAGTCTACATTCGCAAGCTTGTGAAGCTGTGCATCGACTATAATGCCTTTGTGGCCATTTTGGCCCACAACCATCCCAGCGGCAGCGCCCTGCCTTCTCAGGAGGACATGGTGGTGACCCGTCAGGTCCAGCTGGCCCTAACCGGTATAGACGCCAGCCTGCGGGACCATATTATTTTGGCGGCGGACAGCAGCTTCTCCTTCATGGATAGCGGCATGCTCTCCGACATCACCGCCCAGCTACAGCGCGCCCGCCGGGAATCTCTGGACAGTGTGCGGGGGCGGGGCAGCGCCTGAGACCTTGGGGACTAAGACTTCACTTCGTGAAGTCTGCGAAACTTTTATTGACGGTTTTTTCGGGTTTTGAACCGGGGGCCGGCGGTACCGCCCCAGCCCAAACGGCATAAAAATTTTTGTCAAACTTTTTATAAAAAGTTTGAAAGGGAGAGTGGGTATGGATTTCAAATTGGTGTCGAAGTATCAGCCTACGGGAGACCAGCCGGAGGCCATTGACCGGTTGGTGAAGGGAGTGGAGCGCGGGGACCGGGAGCAGACTCTGCTGGGCGTCACCGGTTCGGGAAAGACCTTTACCATGGCCAATGTCATCGCCCGGCTGAACCGGCCTACGCTGGTGCTGGCCCACAACAAGACGCTGGCCGCCCAGCTCTGCTCGGAGTTCCGGGAGTTCTTCCCGGAGAACGCGGTGGAATACTTTGTCTCCTATTACGACTACTACCAGCCCGAGGCTTATATTGTACAGACAGATACCTATATTGAAAAGGACAGCGCTGTCAACGATGAAATTGACAAGCTGCGCCACAGCGCCACCTGCGCCCTCTCCGAGCGGCGGGATGTGATTATTGTGGCCTCCGTCTCCTGCATCTATAGCTTGGGCGATCCCATTGACTACCGCACTATGGTAATCTCCCTGCGCCCCGGCATGGAGAGAAACAGGGACGAGCTTTTGCGCAAGCTGGTGGAGCTGCAATATGAGCGCAACGACGTGAACTTCATCCGCAACAAGTTCCGGGTGCGGGGGGACGTGGTGGAGATATTCCCCGCCGTATCCAGCGACAAGGCGGTGCGGGTGGAGTTTTTCGGGGATGAAATCGAGCGGCTGCGGGAATTTGACCCCTTAACCGGGGAGGTCACGGCGGAGCTTAAGCATATTGGCATTTATCCTGCCTCCCACTACATTGTGCCCGGGGCCAAGATGGAGGTGGCCATCGCCAATATTATGGACGAGATGGAAAAGCAGGCCGCCGCTTTCAAGGCCCAGGGTAAGCTGATTGAGGCCCAGCGCATCTCCGAGCGGACCCGGCACGATGTGGAAATGCTTTCGGAAATCGGCTTTTGCAAGGGCATTGAGAACTACTCCCGGGTGCTCTCCGGCCGGGAGCCGGGCAGCGCGCCCTTTACCCTTTTGGATTATTTTCCCGAGGACTACCTCTTGCTGGTGGACGAAAGCCATGTAACCCTGCCCCAAGTCCGGGGCATGTTCGGCGGGGACCATGCCAGAAAGGAGATGCTGGTGAATTACGGTTTTCGCCTGCCCTCCGCCTATGACAACCGGCCCCTGAATTTTGACGAATTCTATTCCCATATCAACCAGGCCATTTTTGTCAGCGCCACGCCGGGGGACCTGGAGCTGGAAAAATCCGCCCAGGTGGTGGAGCAGGTGATCCGGCCCACGGGCCTTTTGGACCCAAAGGTCACCGTGAAGCCCACGGAGGGACAGATTGACGATCTGATCAGCGAAATCAACCTGCGCATTGAGAAGCAGGAACGGGTGCTGGTGACCACCCTTACCAAGAAAATGGCGGAGGACCTCACCGCCTACCTGGAGAACTACGGCATCCGGGTGCGGTACATGCACCACGACATCGACACCGTAGAGCGCATGGAGATTATCCGGGACCTGCGCCTGGGCGAGTTTGACGTGCTGGTGGGCATCAACCTTTTGCGGGAGGGCCTGGATTTGCCGGAGGTGACTTTGGTGGCCATTCTGGACGCGGACAAGGAGGGGTTTCTCCGCAGCGGCCGCAGCCTGATTCAGACCATCGGCCGGGCGGCGCGGAACGCCCAAGGCCAGGTGATCATGTACGCCGACCAGGTGACCCCCTCTATGGAGTACGCCATTACCGAAACCGAGCGCAGAAGGGCCATTCAGGAGCAATACAACACGGAGCACGGCATCGTGCCAAAGACGATTCGCAAGGATGTGGCGGAGATTCTGGAAATCTCTACCCACAAGGAGGAAGGCAAAAAGAAGAAGCACTATACCCCCGCCGAGCGCGCCCAGCTTATTGAGCAGTACAAGAAGGAGATGAAAGCGGCGGCCAAGCTATTGGAGTTTGAGCACGCGGCGTATCTCCGGGACAAGATCAAGGAGCTGGAAACCGGCGGCGCAGGGCATGCGCCGGTGCCAAGAAGGAGAAAGGGATCGTGACAAAGAGAGAAGCCTTCGAGATCGTGTATAGACAGCTGGCGGCGGAGTACTCTGCCTCTCCAGACGCTTTTACAAAGCCTGGGTTCAGCGCTATCCCAGCGCCTGCCAGCCTGCCAAGGGGAGTGCGGGGATATATCAGGGCAGTGCCCTTCTTCATGATGGCCTGTACCGGAAACAGCGTGGCGGTTTTGGCGGATAAGCGGCTGCTGGATTTTTTACAGCGCCTTTCCAGGGACGTTTCGGACCTGCACAGGATGCTGGAATTTCCGGCCATGCTCAGGCTGGACGCGGAGCTGCGAAAATACGGGTACGGCATATGGGGCAGCGAACACTTCTTTTTGCCCGGGGGCGGGCTTCCAGAGGTCCCCATGCCGGAGGGCCTGACATATCAGTGGTATGACAGCGAGAGCATTAAAGCCTTTTATCCCAATGAGCGTTTCCGCATGGCCCTGGGCGCGGAATACGACCCGCTTCGCCCGGACGTAATCGCCATAGCCGCCGCAGCGGGAAACGAGATAGCCGGGGTGGCTGGGGCCTCCGCCGATACGGACCGCATGTGGCAGGTGGGCATCGATGTGGTAGAGGGATACCGGGGCAGGGGGCTGGGCGCGGCTTTGGTAAGCGCGCTTTCCCGCCGGATCATAGAGCTGGGCCGCCTGCCATACTACGGCACGGCGGTGGGGAATCTGCATTCACAGGCCATAGCGGTCAAATGCGGGTTCGTGCCGGCGTGGGCTGAGGTGTCGGCCGGGAAGAAGGAGAGCGAATCAATAGAAAAAGGAGAGTCTACCATATGAATATACGGACAGCGATCCAAAGCCGCACAAGCTACCGGGGGCGCTACCAGCCCGACCCTGTCCCCCGGGAGGATCTGCGGAAAATTATGGAGGCGGGACTTTGCGCCCCCTCGGGGTGCAACAAGCAAACCGTAAGCCTCATCGCCGTGGACGACCCACACCTGCTGGAGCGGCTCAAGGGGGCTATCGACCCGCCGGTGGCCCGGACGGCCCCCGCCGCCATCTTTGTGCTGACCCAGAAAATCTTCGCCTACCGGGACCGTTGTTTTCAGGTGCAGGACTACTCCGCCGCCATTGAAAACATGCTGCTGGCCATCAAGGACCTGGGGTATGAAAGTTGCTGGTATGAGGGGCACATCACAGACGAGGACCGGATTGATTTGAAACTGGCGGAAATTCTGGGCGTGCCGGAGGACTACCAGCTGGTGTGCTTTCTCCCAGTGGGCAAGGCCGCCCAGGAGCCCCGGCCTTCGCCGCCGAAAAAGCCCTTTGGGGAGCGGGCCTGGTTCAATGGGTTCGGCAAAGGAGAGCCGGAATGAATGGATATAATGAATGGAGGCGCCGGCCGTAAATAAGGGAGGAATGGCCATGGGCAAACCTTTAAGCGAAATGTCCTTGGAGGAATTGTGGCAGCTATTCCCCATCTTTCTCACAGAGCACAAAGCCCGCTGGGCAGACTGGTACAACGAAGAGGCCGCCCTTTTGCGGGGCCTGCTGGGGCCCGGGACCCTCTTAAGCCATGTGGGCAGCACGGCCATAAAGGGCATATGGGCCAAGCCCATTATCGATATTCTGATAGAAGTGGATAGCCCGGCGCTGGACAGGGCCAGGGATGCGCTGAAAGCGGCGGGATACATTCTCATGGCGGAGAACCAGGAAAGATTTGATTTCAATAAGGGCTATACCCCGGAGGGTTTCGCGGAAAGGGTGTTCCACCTGCATCTGCGGCAGATGGGAGACCATGACGAGCTGTATTTCCGGGATTGTCTCAATCAGCGTCCGGACATCGCGCAGGAATATCAGCGGCTGAAGCTGGGGCTTTGGAAACAATATGAGCATGACCGGGACGGGTATACCCAGCGGAAAACCGCTTTTGCCAAGGAGCACACAGCCCGGGCAAAAGAGCTTTTCCCCGGGAAATACGAAATGAGGGACACTCGATGAAATTCTATATCGGCGCGGGACTTCAAAACCACAAGCTGGCCTCCTATTATTCCCAGAGGCTTCGGGAAAGCGGCTGGGTACACACCTACGATTGGACCGGGCATGTGAGCGAAGATTTCTCCATGGAAAAGCTAACCCGGTACGCCCAGGCTGAACAGCGGGGGATCGCGGAGGCCGGCGTGGCGATCCTGCTGCTGCCCGGCGGCCGGGGCACCCACATAGAGCTGGGCATGGCTTTAGCTCTTGGCAAGAAGGTGTTTCTGTGCGGGGCAGTGGAAGGGTTTGCCCTGGAGAACACGGTGAGCTTTTATCAGCTGCCGGAGATAACCCGGCTTTCGGGAACCGCCGATGAAAACATACAGGAGATTTTGGCGGCGGGCGGATAGAGGAACGGATCTGGATGGGAAAACCACGGTTCAATATTTGTAAAACGATACCTGGGAGAAGGATTCCCACCCCAGCGCGGAGAAGGGGGAAAAATATGGAAATGATCGGAAAGGGAGCCCCGGACGGGGATGTGCTGGATCTTTTTCTGAGCACGACGGCTTTATGCTGGATTTTCTGGGTGAGGATAAGATCTATTACACCCGGTACAGCGAGGCCGAAAATATCCAGCGGGTATGGGCGGCATATGTGGACGGCCTTCCCGCGGGGTGCGTTGCCTACCGGGAAAAGGAACCCGGGGTTGGCGAGGTCAAGCGGCTGTTTGTCAGGAAGGAATATCGGGGCCGGGGAATCTCGAAAGAGCTGCTCCATACCCTGGAGACCTACGCCCGAGACCAGGGCTGTACCTCCCTTTATCTGGACACGCGGCTTACCCTGGAACCCGCCGTCTCCCTGTACCGCTCCTTTGGATACCAGGTAATATACCAACAGGGGCTCTACATCCAGATGGAGAAGGGGTTGGATGCCATTGTGAGAATGGAAATCATGGAATAAAGGAAGGGGAGTAAGCATGGATGGCGTTTTTACGGAAATGATCCTGTTTCAGGTGAAGCAGGAGAAAACAGGGGAGTTTGAAGCCCTGCTCAAAACGCTGCGGGCGGAGCAGGAGAAGTGCGAGGGCTGTGTGGGGGTGCGCTATTTCAAGCGGTTTTACACCTTTGACGGTATAACGCCCGGCGATCCCCCGCGGGAGCTTACCAGAGTCGTCAAGTGCGTAAAATACTATGCATATTGGGAGTTTGATACCATCGAGCACTGTGGCAGGGCAAACCAATGGCTGTTTGACCAATATTTCAAGACGATCTGCAAGCTGCTGATCATGCCCTATGAGATCAACTGTGGATATTCGCTGTGAGTTTTTGGAAAAAGGAGAATGAAAAACGCAATGAGCCTTGACAAAATAGAAGTACGCGGCGCTCGGGAGCACAATCTGAAAAATATTGATGTAACCATACCCCGGGACAAGCTGGTGGTGCTCACGGGCCTTTCCGGGTCAGGGAAGTCCTCCCTGGCCTTTGACACCATCTACGCTGAGGGGCAGCGCCGGTATGTGGAGAGCCTGTCCTCCTACGCTCGGATGTTTTTGGGCCAGATGGAGAAGCCCGACGTGGACAAGATCGACGGCCTGTCCCCCGCCATCTCCATTGACCAGAAGACCACCTCCAAGAACCCCCGCTCCACCGTGGGCACGGTGACGGAGATTTACGACTATCTCCGCCTGCTGTACGCCCGTATCGGCATACCCCACTGCCCCATCTGCGGCCGGGAGATTAAGCAGCAGACCATTGACCAGATTGTGGACCAGGTGCTGGCCCTGCCGGAAGGCTCCCGCATTCAGGTGCTGGCCCCCGTGGTCCGGGGCCGCAAGGGCGAACATGTAAAGGAGTTTGACGCGGCCCGCCGGGGAGGCTTTGTCCGGGCCCGGGTGGACGGGCTGCTCTATGACCTGAACGAGCCCATCAGCCTCAACAAAAACCAGAAGCATAATATTGAGATTGTGGTGGACCGTCTGGTGGTAAAAGGGGACATCCGATCAAGGCTTGCCGACTCCATCGAGGTGGCTTCCGGGCTTACCGGGGGCATCGTGGTGATCAACGTGATAGATGGGGAGGACATTACCTTCTCCCAGAACTACGCCTGCCCGGAGCACGGCGTCAGCGTGGAGGAACTCACCCCCCGGATGTTCTCCTTCAACAACCCCTTCGGCGCCTGCAAAAAATGTACCGGCCTGGGGGTCTTCATGCGCATTGACCCTGCCAATATCATTCCGGACAAAAGCCTTTCCATCCGCAAGGGGGGCCTGAAGGCCAGCGGCTGGGCCATGGAGGGCAGCACCATTGCTACCATGTATATGGAGGGCCTCTCAAAGCACTACAAGTTTTCTCTGGATACGCCCATTGGCCAGCTGCCGGAAAAAATTGTGGATATTCTTCTTTACGGCACCAAGGGAGAGAAGATCAAGCTGACGCGCATGGGGGAATACGGCCATGGCAGCAGCTATATGGCGGCCTTTGAGGGGGTTATCACCAACCTGGAGCGCCGGTATAACGAGACCTCCTCCAATTGGATTAAGGCGGAGATCGAAACCTATATGAGCGCCGTGCCCTGCGACGCCTGCCACGGCAAGAGGCTGTCCCCGGAGAGCCTGGCGGTCACGGTGGGCGGGGTGAATATCGCGGACTTCTGCGATAAGTCAGTGACCGAAGCCCTGGAGTTTGTAGACGCTTTGGAGCTTTCCGAAAGGGAAAAGCTCATTGCCGCGCCCATTGTCAAGGAGATCAAGTCCCGGCTGGGCTTTTTGCAGAGCGTGGGGCTGGAGTACCTGACCCTGTCCAGGTCCAGCGGCACCTTGTCCGGCGGCGAGAGCCAGCGCATTCGTTTGGCCACCCAGATCGGCTCTTCGTTGATGGGGGTGCTGTATATTCTGGACGAGCCCTCCATCGGCCTGCATCAGCGGGACAATTCCAAGCTCCTAGGCACCCTCAAGCGTCTGAGGGACTTGGGCAACACCGTTATTGTGGTAGAGCATGACGAGGAAACCATGCGGGAGGCGGACCATATTGTGGACATTGGCCCCGGCGCGGGGGTTCATGGGGGCAGCGTCATTTATTCCGGGCCGGTGAAGGGTATTTTGAAGTGCAAGGGCTCCGTCACCGGCGACTATCTCAGCGGCCGGAAAAAGGTGGAGGTCCCCGCAAAGCGCAGGGAGGGCAACGGGCATTTCCTGGAGATTCGCGGGGCCGCCCAGAACAATCTGCGGGACGTCAACGTGAAGATTCCCTTGGGGGAGCTGGTGTGCGTTACCGGGGTGTCCGGGTCGGGCAAGTCTTCGCTGATCAATGAGATCCTTTACAAGAAGCTGGCGGCAGAGCTGAACCGGGCCCATACCTTCCCTGGGGCCCATCGGGAAATCCGGGGGCTGGAATATCTCGACAAGGTGATTCAGATCGACCAGTCCCCCATTGGCCGCACGCCCCGGTCCAACCCAGCCACCTATACCGGTCTCTTTAACAGCATCCGGGAGCTGTTCGCCAGCACCCAGGAGGCCAAGCTTCGGGGCTTTAACGCGGGGCGCTTCTCCTTTAACGTGAAGGGCGGCCGCTGCGAAGCCTGCCAGGGGGACGGCATTATCCGCATAGAGATGCATTTCCTCCCGGATGTATACGTGCCCTGCGAGGTCTGTAAGGGCCACCGCTATAACCGGGAGACCCTGGAGGTAAAATATAAGGGAAGAAGTATTTACGATGTACTGGAGATGACGGTGGAAGAGGGTCTGGATTTCTTCCGGGACCTGCCCCGGCTGGCCCGGAAGCTGCAAACCCTGTACGATGTGGGACTAGGCTATGTGAAAATCGGCCAGCCGGCCACCACTCTTTCCGGCGGCGAGGCCCAGCGGGTGAAGCTGGCCACCGAGCTCTCCCGCCGGCCCACGGGCAAAACCATCTATATTTTGGACGAACCCACCACCGGGCTGCATATAGCGGACGTACACAAGCTGATTGAGGTGCTGCAAAAGCTGGTAGACACCGGGAACACCGTGGTGGTTATTGAGCACAACCTGGACCTGATCAAAACTGCGGACCACATCATTGATTTAGGACCGGAGGGCGGCAACCGGGGAGGCTTGATTGTGGCGGAAGGCGCCCCCGAAGACGTGGCCAGGGTGGAAAACTCTTACACAGGGCAGTACCTTCGGCCGCTGCTAAACGTATAAATTCGCATCATTCCACTTCCCCTTTGTCAGGGACCCCAATCGGAATTAGTCCGGTTGGGGTCCTTGATTTTTTTAAGAGCGGCTTCTTCATATTTTTCTTGACATAGTCAAACTAATGTTCTATAATATATGTATGCTCCAAGAATTGCAAGCGGAAGGAGAAATACGGATGCCGTTCGAGTTTAAAGAGCTGCGCGCCCCCAGCCCCGTCATTGTCCCGCAGGCCAATTTTATGGGAGGGATCCGGACCAGACGGGCGGCGCCATGAAGTCTATCTCCGGGACTCGGGGAAAACACGGGAGGACAGTGGTGGACGATAATCCGCCACCCAATTAAGGAGGAAAAGAAATGGGATTTTATAGAACCGTCGTTGAAACGGATCACCGGCTCATCCAGGGAGTCAAGCTCGCCGCAGAAGAAAGGGAGGAAATTGTCTCCACTCTGCTGGCGGCGGCCCAGCCACCTGAACACAGGGAGTCCGGCAGGGGGCGGGAAATGAGCCCGCTGTTTTACCGGCCGGAAGCGGGCGTAAAGGTAAGGAGCCTTTTAGGACAGACCCCGAAAACGGCTATTCTTGCCGGAAATATGGTAGAGCTGGAGACCTTACGGCTGCTCTGTCTGCTGGCCCCGGATAATGAGCGGATACAGTTCATGCGCAAAGAAACCCTGGCACGGCTGAGAAACACCTGTTTTGGAAGCCGGGACGACGGGCAGGGGGAATGCTTTGACGCCTCTCTCATTACCTTGCGGTTTCTCTGTACCGCCGCGCCGGACCTTCTGCCATGGATACAGGACCGGGTGGATAATTATAACCGTCATGCGGATGAAAAGAAGCGCCCCTGGTTTCCTCTGTGGTATTTCTGGCTGTGCCTTTCAGAAATGCCTCTGCAACTGGCGCTGCCGGAGATTGATAAGCATCGGAAACGCCTGGAGGAAAAGCTCCGGCGCAGTTATGTAATGAACAGTCCCCAGGACCGGGCTGTCCACCCCGTGGTTCTGTGCATGCTCAGAAACCTCTTTGCCCGTCTGCCTGCGTATAGTTGGCTGCAAAACCGCGAACCCTATATAAATGAAAAGGACCATCGGCTCTATTTGCCGTTGTCCCCAGCCGGCTCCAATTGATTTTTGCAGCCTCCAGTATTGCCCCTGTGGCCCTCTATATCGGAATACTGCCATTGGCAGCCGCTCCTTTGAAAGCCTTATCCACTCTGCCGGTACAGGTTTGCGGGACTACAGGGGCTTATGGGGGTTGACATTAGAGAGAAAAGCCACTATAATGAAATCACGATAGCCGCCCGGCGGAGGGACAGAAGGCTCTATGGTTGTTAATTTATTGCATCTTTGCTCGTTTTGCGCGTTTAAGGAATCAATAAA
>CANONE010000033.1 GCA_947567585.1 uncultured Clostridia bacterium
GTGCCGGGAGTTTCCGTCCCTCCCGCTTTTTTGTACATTATATCACAGCTTCCGCCGGATTTCAACGCTTATCATAAGGTAAGGCTCCATATACCCGAACCGCAAAAGGCAGCCCCCGGCTCCGCCCGCAAAGCCGCCGGTACATAATAGACAAAACCCAGTATAAAAAGTTTTTAGAAATTGTTAAGAAACTCTTTTCAAAAAGTGTCTGAACAAAAGCCCCCCAGCGCGCAAAAAGCTTAGTACGGGTCAAAGCAGAGGTTCATATCCACCGTTGTCTCAATGCCCGGGACAGTCCCGCTGTCGGAATACTGCCACATTCGAAAGCCATAGCACGCCGCCGGCCGGGGGTTGTACTCCGCGTACCAGAAGTCATACTCCTTTACCAGGTCCAAGTCAAAGAAGTAGTACGCCTGGTGCTTATTAAAATATACGCAGGGCGTGTAGCCGCCCTTCTTGATCTGCTTGCAAAAGGCCAGGGCCGCCTGGCTTACCGTTTCTCCGGCAACATCCAGCGCCCGCAGGCTTTCCGCCGGAAGGTCCTCCGAAGGCACCGGGTCCTCCCAGTCGAAGACCACGGGGTATTCCAGCTCCGCGCCCTGCAGCCGTTCCAGTACATAGTCCGCCTCGGCCCGGCCCTCGCTGGCCGTCACCGCCTGGGAAAAGAAGTAGACCCCCAGCTTGAGCCCGGCGTCCCTGGCGCCGGCGAGGTTTTGCTCAAAACACTGGTCCTGGGTCAGCAGGCCCTGGGTCATGCCCCGGTACCCTACCCGGATAATGGCGTATTCAATCCCCGCCGCTTTCACCGCGTACCAGTCGATGTCCCCCTGGAATTCCGACACGTCTATCCCCAGCACCGCGCCCTTGTACTGCAAATAGCCGTCTTCGCCGGTGGTAAAGCCGTTCATGTCCAGCTTGTTGTCCGGCACGCCGAAATCCGGGATAATCACGCTGCCCTCATACAAATCCTCATAGAGCCGCATCCCTTCGGGGATAGCCGGCTCGCCGCTCTCCTGGGACGCCGGCTCCGGCTCGTCTTCCCCGCCGGTTGCAAACACAATAATCAATGTGACGATTACCACCACCAGGGCCACCGCCGCACAGAGCAGAGATAATTTCCTTATTTGCCGTTTATTTAACTGTATCATCCGGCCCTCCATATGTACGATAGAAATTCAGAACCAACCCGCACAGCCCGTAAAGGGCGGCGGGCTATTTCAGAGAAAGCGTCACGGGGACTTTGCCGGAAATACCCGGAACCTCGGCTTCCTCGGTATACTGCCACATCTTGTACTCATAGTAAAAGCTGGGGACAGGCTTATACTCCGCGTACCACAGCGTATAATTGGCCAAACGCGAAAGGTTCAGCTTATTATACGCCATGTCCTTGCCCGCATAATAGCAAGGCGTAAAGCCCGCGCCGTTGATCTTATTGCAGAAGGTGTCGATAAAGCCGGTAATCTGCTCGCCGTTGCAGCGGGTGGTCCGGGCGTTTTCGTCTTGGCTGCCGTCATCCTTGGTAGCATATTTCCAATAAATGGCAACCGGATATTTCATGGACTTCCCCCGAATCTGTTCCAGCACAAAGGCCGCCTCATCGTCCGCCTCCGCGTCCGTCACCGCCTGAGAGAAAAAGTAAACGCCTACCGGCAGCCCGGCTTCCATGGCTCCCTCAATGTTCTGCTTAAACTTTGTATCCGGATTGATAAGACCCCGCATTTTGCCCCGGAAGCCCACCCGGATCATAGCGTAGTCCACCCCGGAGTCCTTTACCTGCTGCCAGTCAATGTCCCCCATCTGGTCGCTGACATTGATGCCCCGGGTATATTCGCCCCGGTATTTCACCACGCCGTCCTCTTCAAAAAAGTCGCTGGGTTTATACTGGCTTGCAGCCACATTGTTATAGTAGGGAATGGTCATCTTTCCGTCGTGGTAGTCGTTTACCTGGGCGGTAGAGCCATCGGTTCCCACCAGCTCCACACAGGTCTCCCGGGGGCCCTTGGCCAAGGTTATGGCGGACGCAACGATAATTGCTGCCACCAGGATAATCGTTGCAGAAAGAAACAGGACACGATTGGGTCTCATGGCAGTCAGCCTCTCTTTCCAAAATGATTTCATTGTCAGGCCCTGCGCCGATGAATCCGCTCCCGCCGTAAAGCCGGGGCAGGCTTCTACCGCTGCAGGCGCTAAGCGCCGCTGGGCGCTACTGTTTTCTATTATACAGGAATTCTGTCGAAAACGCAACAGAAATAGTTGGAATAGCCTCGTTTGTCCGGCCCGTCAAAATTTCCGGCTTGCCCTTTGGGAGAGTTTTTGGTAAAATATAGATATTGGGATTTTCATACACCGTCCGCAGGAAAGGAAAGAAACAAGGAAGCGGCCGCGGAAATCGCCGTAGACTCCATCATTTTTGAGGTGGAAAAGCCCGAGGAAGCCCAAAGCCGGGAGGAGCTGCTTCAGCGCCGCCGCCGGGTGCGCTTTTACCTGGCGGGAGGGGCCCTGCCAACCGGAGTCGATTCCCGGCTTTTTGGGGTAGACTATCATATCATGGTCCTCCCAGCCGGCGGGGCCCGCTCCGGCGCCCCGGACGACGTATCTCTAAAAGCCGCTTTAACGGCCCTCTACCGGACCGCCGTTACCAGCGCCCCGGCCCCCGGCCGTACGTTCCAGGATATCTGCCAGGTATATATACCAGGCAGATAGTAGGATAGGGCCGTTTTCTCCCTCCTACTATGCAAGAATCCCCGGGCAGAGCGGCCGGTTTCATCCGGCGAAGAGTTTATCCTTTAAAAATAATGGCAGAAGGCCATGGAACGGAGGGATAGGAAAAATGGAAAAAGCATCCGCGAATGGTTCTCCCCTACAGGAAGAAGAAAGACCCGCCCAGCGGCCAGAACACCCAGAGCACACGGAGCAGGTACAGTTTTCCCGGGAGCTTGGCCGGGCCCTCTCCTTTTTGGTCCGCAGCAGGAAGCGGTTTATGGGCGAGAAGCTGAAAGATTACGAGTTCACCGGGGCCATGTACATCATTCTCCTGCACGTTGACCGCCACCCCGGCGCCAGCCAGGACAGCATTGCCACCCACATGTATCTGGACAAATGCAGCGTGGCCCGCCGCACCAAGAAGCTGGAAGAGCTAGGCTGCCTCTACCGTGTCACCGATCAAAACGACCGCCGCCAAAACAATCTGTATCTAACGGAGAAGGGCCGCAATCTGGCTCCCGTTATCCGCGATTATCTGGGCCAGTGGGGCACCCAGGTCTCCGCCCCCCTAACCCCTGAAGAAAAAGAAACCCTCCTCGCCCTCCTCACCAAAATGCAGCGTGCCGCTGCACCCTCTTCGCGGGGGCGGGCGAAGCAGCGCCCTACGCCAGGGGGAACAGAAGGCTGAGAGGACGCGGTCCGTTGGCTGCTACCGGGAGCGCCCATTTTGGGTGGGAGGGGAACTCTTTGGCCGGGAACCTCCAGCAGAAGACTGCGGCCCCGAGGCAGCGGCTGCCGGCACGGAATCAATAAAATTCGGAGGAAAAGTTTCGCCGTCTCGCCTGCCGGCTCGGTCGGCTTGGGGCGGCGCCCCAAGGTCTTAATGAGTGTTTAGCAGAAAGGAACAGCAAATGAAGAAGAGTGGGAAAAAGGGACTGGTGCGGAGATTTATACCGTACTTTGGGAAGTATAAGGCTGTGTTGGCGTTTGATCTTTTTTGCGCGGCGCTGACCACTGTATGCGAGCTGACGCTGCCGCTTTTGGTTCGGTATGTAACGGATATGGGCATCAATAATTTAGCGGCGCTGACCATAGGGCTGGTGCTGAAGATTGGAGCGCTGTATCTGTTTTTATGCTTGGTAGACGCGGGGGCCACGTTTTTCCGGGCATCTATCGGGCATATCATGGGGGCGAGGATGGAGACGGACATGCGCACAGAGCTTTTCGCCCATCTGCAAAAGCTCTCCTTCCAATACTTTGACAACATGAAGGTGGGGCAGATCATGTCACGGATCACCTCGGACCTGTTTGACGTAACGGAGTTTGCCCACCACTGTCCGGAGGAAATCTTCATGGCGGGGATTAAGATTATCGGCGCTTTTGTGATTCTATGCGGGGTAAATGTGCCGCTGACGTTGGTGGTTTTCTCCATTGTGCCCTTTATGGTGCTGGCGGCAGCCTATTTCAATATGAAAATGCGCAGCCAGTTCCGGCAGCAGCGGGCCCAGATCGGCGAGATCAACGCCCAGGTGGAGGACAGCCTTTTGGGGGTGCGGGTGGTGAAGTCCTTTGCCAACGAGGACGTGGAAACCGAGAAGTTTGAAGAGGGGAACAGGAAATTTTTCCACATCAAGCGGGGCCGGTACTACCTGATGGGCGGCTTTGAGGCCACCAACCGCATGTTTGACGGGCTGATGCACTTTCTGGTTCTGCTGGTGGGCGCGGTGTTCATGATCAAGGGCAGCGTGCAGCCGGCGGACCTGGTGGCCTATATGCTGTATGTGGGCACATTGATTACCTCTATCCGGCAGCTGGTGCAGTTCGCGGAGCAGTTCCAGCAGGGGATGACGGGCATTGAGCGCTTTTTCCAGATCCTGGACGCGGACGTGGACATCTTCGACGAACCGGGAGCTAAGCCCTTACAGGTGAAAGCGGGCGGCGTGCATTTCGAGCATGTGGGCTTCAGCTATGCAGACGATGGCAAGCAGGTGCTTTCGGAAATCAACCTGGACGTAAAGCCCGGGCAGAATGTGGCTCTGGTGGGCCCCTCCGGCAGCGGAAAGACCACCCTGTGCAACCTGATTCCCCGCTTTTACGATGTGACGGAGGGCCGGATTATCATCGACGGTCAGGATATCAAAGGGGTGACTCTCCGGTCCCTGCGGGAACAGATCGGTTTTGTGCAGCAGGACGTGTACCTGTTCTCCGGCACGGTGTTTGAAAACATTGAATATGGCAAGCCCGGGGCTTCCCGGGAAGAGGTGATAGAGGCGGCAAAGCGGGCCGGGGCCCATGAGTTCATATCCGGGCTGAGCAACGGCTATGATACATATGTGGGCGAGCGGGGCGTAAAGCTCTCCGGCGGGCAGAAGCAGAGGATCAGCATTGCCAGGGCCTTTTTAAAGAACCCGCCCATACTGATTCTGGACGAGGCCACCAGCGCCCTGGACAACGAAAGCGAAAAGATTGTCCAGGAATCCCTGGAAAAGCTCTCGAAGGGCCGCACCACCTTTACCATCGCCCACCGGCTGTCCACCATCCGCAACGCCACGGTGATTCTGGTGCTGACGGAAAATGGCATCGAGGAAAAGGGCGCCCACCAGGAGCTGATGGCCAAAAACGGCGTTTACGCCCATCTTTACAGCGCCTACGCGGGGGACGGCGTATAAGGCGGCTGGTTTTTGCAGTACACTCGGGAGGAGAATGATTATGGACAGAGACGCGTTTTTTCGAGGGTTAAAAGGAAAAAGGGTCGCCCTGTGCGGCATCGGGCGCAGCCACCTGCCCCTGGTAGAGCTGTTTTTGAGCCATGGGGCGGCGGTGTGCCTGCGGGACCGCCGGAGTATGGAAGAGCTGGGAGAGACTGGAAAGTCTTTAGCTGAAAGCGGGGCTTCGCTGGTTCTGGGGGAAAATTACCTGGAGGATCTATGCGAGGACGTGATTTTCCGCACGCCGGGCATGAAATTCCATCTGCCCCAGCTGGAGGAAGCCCGGGCCAGGGGCGGCGTGGTCACCAGCGAAATGGAGGTCTTTTTTGACCTATGCCCCTGCAAAATCGCGGCCGTTACCGGCAGCGACGGGAAGACTACCACCACCACCATTCTCTCGGAGTTTTATAAGGCCCAGGGAAAGCGGGTGCATCTGGGGGGGAATATCGGCAAGCCCCTGCTGCCGGAAGTTAACGAGATTGCGCCGGAAGACGTGGCCGTGGCGGAGCTTTCCAGCTTTCAGCTGATCTCCATGCGCCGGGGCCCGGACACGGCGGTGGTCACCAATCTGGCCCCCAACCATTTGGACGTACACAAGGATATGGAGGAATATGTAAGCGCTAAAAAAAATATCTTCCTGCACCAAACCGCCTTTTCCCGGACCGTGCTGAACCTGGACAACGAAATTACCGCCGGCTTTGCGCCGGAGGTCCGGGGAGACCTGTGGGGCTTCAGCCGGAATTCCCAGCCCCGGCGGGGGGTGTGGTGCGACGGGGAGAGCGTTTATGTCCATGGCGAAAAGCTGCTGGCCGTCTCACAGATCAAGCTCCCCGGCTGGCACAATGTGGAAAACTATATGGCGGCCATCGCCGCCGCCTGGGGGGACGTGGACCCCGCGCGGATGATTGAGGTGGCGGAAAGCTTTGGCGGCGTAGAGCACCGGATGGAGTTTGTCCGGGAGCTGGACGGGGTGAAATATTACAACGACTCCATCGCCAGCTCCCCCAGCCGGACCATTTCCGGCACCCTGGCCTTTTATCAAAAGGGCCTGGTGCTCATCTGCGGCGGCTATGACAAGCACATCCCCTACGAGCCCCTGGGCCCCGCCATCTGCGGCCGGGTGAAGACGCTGATCGTCATGGGCGATACCGGCCCGAAGATTGAGGAAGCGGTGCGCCGAGCGTCCAATTACCGGGAGGGCTCGCCGGAAATCCTCCACGCCAAAGACATGGCCGGGGCAGTCCTGCTGGCTCAAAAGGCCGCAGCTCCCGGCGACACGGTCTCCCTCTCCCCCGCTTCCGCCTCCTTCGACCTATATCCTGGCTTTGAAGCCAGAGGCAGGCATTTCAAGGAACTGGTAAACGCCCTATAAAGCGGAAGAAGAAAGCGAAAAAACCGGAAGCAATCAAAGCTCTCGAAGATTGTTAAGGGACCTCTCTCAAGAAGTGTCTTAACGGCCTTCCAGCCCAGAAAGGAACGTGACACCATATCATGAAGAAAAATACAAGACCAGCCAGAAGAAACTCGCCCTCCCGGAGCTTCGGCGGGGCGGGGGCGCCCACCACGGCGGAGACCTACTCTCTGCCCAGCGCGGCCAATACCATTGAGGAAAAGCTGATTGTAGCCGCGCTAAAGCGCTGCGCGGGCGACGGCGTGCCTGAAAGGGCTCTGCAAAGGGAATCCGGCATTCGGGACAAGGACGCCTTTTACGAAGCCTTACACAAGCTTTCCGACTGCGGCGAGGTGAAGACCGACAAGGACCACTGGGTGAAGCTGGCCCCGCCGGTAAAGGAGGTAGAGGCGACCTTGGTTTCTATCTCCGAGAAATTCGGGTTTGCGCGGCCTAAAATGGGAGAAGATATCTTTATTCCGGGCCGGGACCTGAACGGGGCCTTCTTAGGGGACACCGTTCTTCTTTGCGATCTGCAAAAGCGGGACCGGGGCCCCAGCGGAAAGGTGCGGCGCATTGTGAAGCGGGCGGAAAATAAAATTACCGGCACCGTGCATGTGGACGGGCACGGGGCCACCGTTACCCCGGACGGGCCCATCCGCTACAACATGGAAATCCCCCAGTCCCTGCTGGGCGGGGCCAAGGACAAGGACAAGGTGCTCATCCAGCCCCGGCAGGACGGCCGGGGGGACTGGCGGCAAGCGGAGGTGAAGATGATCTTCGGCTGCGGCGACCGGGCCCGGGTCTGCGCGGACGCCATTATTGAACGCTGCGGGATTCCCACAGAGTTCCCGCCGGAGGCCATGGCCCAAGCGGAGGAAATCAGCAAAATGACGGTGACGCAGGCCGATATTGCCCAGCGTCTGGACCTGCGGGACGAGCCCATCTTTACCATTGACAGCGCTGACGCCAAGGACCTGGACGACGCCGTCTCCGCCCGGAAGACAGCGGAGGGCTACACCCTGGGGGTGCATATCGCCGACGTCTCCCACTATGTGAAGGCCGGCACGCCCATTGACAGCGAAGCCTTCCTCCGGGGCACCTCCGTTTACTTCGCGGACCGGGTCATCCCCATGCTGCCGGAAGCCCTTTCCAACGGGGTCTGCTCCCTAAACGCGGGCACGGAAAAATTGACCTTCTCCGCGCTGATGGATTTCGACCGGGAGGGCAATATGGTCGATTACCGGTTTGAAAAGACGGTGATCAACTCTAAGGTGCGGGGCGTGTACAGCGAGGTCAACCAGATATTGGCCGGCACGGCCGGTGAAGAGATTCTAAACAAATACGCGCCTGTGATGGAAAGCCTGAAAACCGCCAAGGAGCTGGCGGATATTCTGGCCGCCAACGGCAAGGGGCGGGGCCAGATGGACCTGACCAGCGACGAGATCAAGTTTGTGCTGGATGAGGACGGCGTGTGCGTGGACATCCTTCCCCGGACGCAGGGGCCCTCTGAAGAACTGATCGAGCAGCTGATGGTGGCCGCCAACTGCGCCGCCGCCAAAGCCTCTCTGGACGCGGAGATCCCCTTCCTGTACCGGGTCCACGAGCGGCCCTCGCCGGACCGGGTGGTAGAACTGTGCGACCTTCTGGAGCGGCTCAGCGTCTCCTGCAAGGAGCTGATGCACGGCACGCCCACCGCTAAGGATTTTGCCTGTGTACTGGACCGGGTAAAGGGAACCGGCAAGGAATCCGTGGTAAACCAGCGGATTCTCCGGACCATGGATAAGGCCCGGTACGACCACAGGGAGCTGGGGCACTTTGGGCTGGCGCTTAAGGAATACAGCCACTTTACCTCCCCTATCCGCCGGTACCCGGACACCTCCATCCACCGGATTCTCAGCGACCTGGTGAACGGCGTGGACAAGGGGACCATTGCCAAGCGCTACCGGACCTTCGCGGAAGAGTCGGCGCTGGAATCCTCCAAAACCGAGGTGCGGGCCGTTACCGGCGAGCGGGACGCCGAGGACTGCTACACCGCCGAGTATATGCGGGCCCACTTAGGGGAGCATCACGTCGGGGTAATCAACGGCGTGACGCCCAAGGGCATTTTCGTAAAGCTCCCCAACAACGCCGAGGGCTTTGTAAGCCTCAGCGACTTCGAAAACTGCGATTTCCAGTTTGACGGCGAAATCATGCACCGGGACCTGCGCAGCGGCCGCGTGCTTATGATGGGCCAGGAGCTGGCCATCATCGTGGCCGGCGCCGACGTGGCTACGGGGCGCATCGACTTTGTGCCGGAGGAGGCGTAAGGCCGTGGGACTCTGTCCCACACCCTGCAACCTTTGTAAAGGTTGACGAAACTATTTGCGCCGGATTTTTTTGGGGGTGCAACCTTTGGCTTGGCGGGCGGGCAGGGAGCTTAGCGGGTGGTATAGCGGGTGTTAAGGGAGCATAGATATGGGATAGAGAGGGTTGGACGGCTTCGGCAGAATGTGGCTGACTGCACCGCAGCCTTAAGAAAGGTGGTCCCATGTGAAAAGCTTCCTTGTTTCCGCGGCGCTGGGGTTTCTGGCTTTGGCGCTGGTCAATTTGACCGCACAGTATACCGGGGTGGCGATCCCCCTAAACCGGCTTTCATTGGCCGCCTCCGGCGTGCTGGGGGTACCGGGCGTTACGCTGATGGTAATACTAAACACTATTTTGCTGTAAAAATCATTGTAAAGGAAGTAAAAAGTATGTTTTTGATTCATGCCTCTTATCTGGACAAGGACTTCAACCTGGCGCAGGGGGATATCCGCGTTGAAAACGGAAAAATAGTGGAGACAGGCCCCGCCCTGCCTAGAAAGCCGGAGGACACGGCTGTAGACTGCGCCGGGTACACCATTGTGCCCGGGTTTATAGACGTACACATCCATGGCTGCAACGGGGCGGACACCGGCGACGGTACCCGGGAGGCCATTGAGGCCATGGCCCGGTTCCTGCTGGCCCACGGGGTGACCAGCTTCTGTCCTACCACCGCCACGGTAAGCGGCGACACCATTATGGCCGCGCTGCAGGCGGCTAAGTCCGTGCATGACGCGCCTGTGGAGGACGGAGCCAAGGTGGCCGGCGTCAACATGGAGGGGCCCTTCTTCTCCCGGGAGCGCAAGGGCGCCCAGAATGAGGAATACCTTTTGGCCCCGGACTTCCCGCTGTTCAAGAAATGGTATGAGGCTTCCGGGGGGCTGGTGAAGCTCATTGATCTGGCCACGGAGCAGCCTGGCGGCAAGGACTTTGTCCAGCGGGCCAAGGAGCTGTGTACGGTTTCCATTGCCCACACCACCGCCGCCTATGAAGACGCCAAGGACGCCTTTGACTGGGGCGTGACCCACGCTACCCATCTTTTCAACGCCATGAACGGCCTGCATCACCGCAAGCCCGGCGTGGTAGGAGCCGTGCTGGAGGACCCGCGGGTCCGGGCGGAGCTGATTTGCGACGGGGAACACATCCATCCGGCTGTGCTGAAAATCGCCTTCCGCCTGTTGGGCGACCGGGCCCTCATTGTCAGCGACTCTCTGCGGGCCAACGGGATGCCCGAGGGAGCCGGATATGAGATGGGCGGACAGACCGTTCGCATCAGCGGCGGCAAGTGCGTGCTTCCCGACGGCACCATTGCCGGCTCGGTAAGCAACCTGCACCAGGAAGTGAAAAACCTGGTGAGCTGGGGCGTGCCCTTCCAGCAGGCGGTGAAGTCCGCCAGCCTGGTTCCCGCCCAGGCCATTGGTCTGGACCAGGAAATTGGCAGCATTGCGCCTGGCAAAGCCGCCGACCTGGTAGTGCTGGACAAAAACCTGGATATCGTCTCCGTATGGAAGTCCCAGGGCAACGAGACGAAAATGATAGCCTTTGGGAATTGACAGACCTTTGTAAATTTGCTATACTCCTTCCATCATCCGAAGAAAGGGGCGGTTATCATGAAAAACAAGGTGTTTACCCGGAATAAAAACCAGGAGGGTACAACACGGTAGGCCCTCCTAAAAGTGGAGGATAACCATGTTTTTATGCTACGAAAACCTCACGATCCGCAACGCGGCTCCCGCCGACGCGCTCCTGCTGGAAACCTGGTGGAACGACGGCCGGGTAATGGCCCACGCGGGGTTTCCCCGGGGTACCGGGGAGAATGCGGCGGACATCGCGGCCAAAATCGCCCAGGAAACGGATAAAAGCAGGCGGCTGATTCTAGAGCTGGACGGCCGGCCTATCGGCGAGATGAACTATGGGCCCAACGACGAAAACAGCGCTTGGCTTGGGGTTAAGATCTGCGACCTCTCCCAGCAGGAGCGGGGATACGGAAAGATTTATCTGAGTATGCTGATCCGCTGGCTCTTTGATACCGCTGGGTACCGGCGGGTAACCGTGGACACAAACCTTCACAATAAGCGGGCACAGCATGTATATCAGCGGCTGGGATTCAAACGAGTGGACGTGCGGGAAAACACCTGGACCGGCCAGCTGGGCGAGCCCCAGACGTTCCTTGACTACCAGCTGGTTCCGGAAGACTTTGTCGATTTTGCGAAATGACGGTAGAACGGGGAAAGAGCGGGAACGCGGAAGCGCCCCGCTCTTTCCCTGTTCCATACCCACCCCCTGCCCGCCAATCCAAAGGCGGCAGCGCAAGGGCCCCCGGCAAAAAAGATTTTGAGGATGGTTAAGGAACTTTTTTCCAAAAACTCCCCAGGGCTTGTTTGCGTAAAATTTTCTGAATCCTCTAGATTTCTGGCGAAAGAACTGCTATAATATGTATGAGATATCGCAAAACGACTCGTTGAGGTGAGCAATATGTTAAAAAATTGGATAAAACCCCAGCGTCCTGAAAAGGAAGAGCTGAAAGCCCGGCTAAAGGCCGCCCAGGAAAAGCTGGAGACCCAGCAGATGCTGCTGAAGGACAAAAAGCTGCCGGTCCTGGTGCTGATTGAGGGCTGGGGCGCGGCGGGCAAAGGCAGCGCCATCGGCCAGATCATCCGCCGGATCGACCCCCGCTTTTTTAAGGTGTTCTCCATGGCCGCCCCCACCGCCGAAGAGCGCCGCAAGCCCTTTTTAACCCGGTATTTTGAGAAAATTCCCGAAGCCGGGAAGTTCACGTTCTTGGATTCCGGCTGGATGGACGAGATTACCAAAGAGCGCCTGCACGGCGTGCTGGACGACGAGGGATACGCCCAGCGGGTGGACAGCGTCCGCCGGTTTGAGCGGCAGCTGACAGACAACGGCTACTTGGTGCTGAAGCTCTTTTTCAATATCAGCAAAAAGGAACAGGCCGCCCGAATCTCCGGCCTTATGGAGCATAAGGACACAGCCTGGCGGGTGAGCAAGGGCGATGTGTGGCAGAACAGCCACTATGACCGCTGCCAGGAGGTCTTTGACAGGTATCTGGACGACACCAACACCCCCAGCGCCCCCTGGTATATTATCGACGCCAAATCCAAAAAGTTCGCGGAGCTGCAAGCTATGGAGCTCCTCTGCACGGGCATTGAAACGGCCCTGCACAACGGAAGCCTGGCGGTGCCTCTTTTACAGAACGCTTTCCCACTGATCAAAATGCCTAAGCTCAGCGAAGTTCCCCTAAAGGGGAAGACCATCAGCGAACAGGAGTACCGGGCGCAGCTTAAGGAGCTGCAGGAGAAGCTGGGCATGCTGCACAACCGCCTGTACCGCAAGCGTGTGCCGGTGGTTATCGTCTACGAGGGCTGGGACGCGGCCGGAAAGGGCGGCAACATCAAGCGGCTTACGGGAGCCCTGGACCCCCGGGGCTTTGAAGTCCACCCGGTGGCCAGCCCTGAGCCCCACGAAAAGGCCCGGCACTACCTGTGGCGCTTCTGGACCCGGCTGCCAAAGGACGGGCATATCGCCATTTTTGACCGCAGCTGGTATGGCCGGGTCATGGTGGAGCGCCTGGAGGGCTTCTGCTCGGAGAACGACTGGCAGCGGGCCTATTATGAGATGAACGAGTTTGAACAAGAGCTGCACAACTGGGGAGCCGTAGTGCTGAAATTCTGGGTGCAGATTGACAAGGACACCCAGCTGGAACGCTTTACGGACCGCCAGAATACTCCCGCTAAGCAGTGGAAGCTGACGGATGAGGACTGGCGCAACCGGGAAAAGTGGGACGTATACGAGGCGGCGGTGGACGAAATGCTGCAAAAGACCAGCACTACCTACGCGCCCTGGCACATTTTGGAGTCCGTGGACAAAAAGTACGCCCGGATTAAGGCGCTGAATATTGTGATTGCGGCTTTGGAAGAGGCCCTAAAGTAAGGGGGAATTCGTGTGCTGCGGCGATTTGTGTGCGTACTGTTGGCAGCGGCGCTTTTCCTGCTGCCGGGCTGCCAACAAGAGCCGGAATTCGGCGGGCTGCTCGCCAACGACGAGGTGATCCAGTACGAGCTCTTATATGGCAAGAGTATAGAGGAGTTCCGGGAAGCCCGGGATATTGAGGCAAAGGACCTGGAAAGCCTTCACGAGGGTACTCGCTGGCGGCTCCACTGGAAGCGGAAAATCTGTGGGGCGGCGTTTAGCCAGATATATTTGGCTGCCGGTCAAGGGGAGCGCGGGCTTTACGGCGTGCGGTTTGAACTGCGGATGAAGGACGGCGCGGAAGCGGAGGCGCTGGCCTTAACGTTAGCCCTCTATGAAAACGCGCTGGCCGCATACGGCGAGCCCACTACCCCCGCAGATGCGGAGGGCCGGATCGCGGATAACCTGGAGACCCTGAAAAAGGGAAAGCTTCTGGACCAAAACTTCCAAGAAAAATGGGACGTAGGCGTGAACTCGGAATTTGAGATTCAGTCCATGGTAGACGTAGAAAACGCGGTGATTTTCCTGCGCTATCAGAGCAAGGACGCCCCCCAAGAGGCCATAGAGGATTAAAGCTAAGAAAACAGCGGCCCCCTTCCGCCGGCGGCAAGAAACGTTATTTCCCGCCGCCGGCCACGGAAAGGGGCCGCTGTTATTGCTGGACCTGTGTACATTGACTTCATCGGGCGCCCGGCGCCCCTTGCTTTTACAGCGCCAGGGCCGCCAGATGATAGACCAGCCAGCTTACAATCCAAGCCACCGCTACCTGGAAAGCGGCCGCGAAGATCATCCAGCGCCAGCTGCCGGCTTCCCGGCGGATGGTGGCCAGCGTAGCCGCACAGGGGACGTACAGCAGAGAGAAGGTCATAAGGGCCAAGGCGTTGGCCGGACCAAAGCCCATACTCCCCAGAATACCGGAAAGAGCCGCCATGCCTGCCGTGGAGTTTACATTGTTGACGCTGAAGAGCACCGCGCAGCTGGTGACCACCACCTCTTTGGCGGAGATACCGGCAATCAGCGCCACCACAATCTGCCAGTAGCCCAGGCCCACCGGCGCGAAGAAGGGAACCAGCCACCGGCCCAGAAGGGAGCCGAAGGTGCTCCCCATATCCGTGGAATAGCCGGAGGGGCCGAAATTTAAAAGCGCCCACATAATGATGGAAGCCACAAAGATCACTGTACCCGCCCGGGTTAAGTAGTCCTTTACCTTTTCCCAGACATAGATGAAAATGGTGTGGGCGCTGGGGGATTTATATTCCGGCAGTTCGATCAGCAAAGCGTTGCCGGTTTTCTTGCCGCCCTCCAAAAGGCGCATGACGAAAGCCGCGGCCACAGCTACCAGCAGGCCCAAAAGGTACATGGAGTAGGCGGCCAGCATGGCCTGGTTTGGAAAGAACATCTCCGAAAAGAGCACATAGATGGGAAGCCGGGCGCTGCACGACATAAAGGGGGTAATCAGCATGGTCTTATACCGGTCCCTCTTGTTCTCCAGGGCCCGGGAGGCCATGATGGCCGGCACGGTACACCCAAAGCCCAGAATCATGGGAATAAAGGCCCGGCCGGAAAGGCCCAGCCTTCCCATAACCCCATCCATTACATAGGCCACCCGGGCCATGTATCCGCTGTCCTCCAAAAAGGCCAGTGCCAGAAACAGGATGATGATGTTGGGCAAAAAGGTGAGAATCCCCCCCACCCCGGTGATGATTCCGTCTACGATCAGCGAGACCAGCATAGGGGCTACGCCCAGCGCTTCCAGCCAATGAAGGGCCCCGGCGGAAAAGAGATCCAGCCCCATCTGGAAGTATTCCTTAAGCCAATCCCCCACGGCAAAGGTCAGGAAGAACACCAAGGCCATGATCAGCAAAAATACCGGCATCCCCCAGACTGGATGAGTCAGAAGTCCGTCCACCCGGTCCGTAACGGCGGAACGCTCTTCCTTATTGACCATCACCTCTTCCATAATCTCATCAATAAAGTCGTACTTCTGGTTGATGATATCCTGCTCGTAGCTGCGGTCCAGCACGTCCGGACGGTGGACGGGGTACGTATCCAGGATCTCCTTGTCCCCCTCCAAGAGCTTGATGGCGTGCCAGCGGTAATTCTGCAAGCCAGGATACCGGGCCTGCAGCTCCTCTATCAGCTGGTCGATTTTGTCCTCCAGCAGATCCGAATACACCATGGCGAATTCCGCGTGATGCTGGTGGCGGTGGTGGCTGTCCTGGAACGGTCCATCCGTAAAGGGTCTTGTACTCTGGGTGGATTCCCCGTTTCCGCCTCTGCCCCCGTGGTGGTGGATCAGCGGCATGTCAACCGGCCGGCCTACATGGTGGGCGGCGGCGTGCATAAGAATGTCCAGGCCCGTTTTCCGCCTGGCCGAGACCGGAATGACCGGAATGCCCA
The DNA here is from genome assembly GCA_947567585.1 of uncultured Clostridia bacterium. Taxonomy (GTDB): domain Bacteria; phylum Bacillota; class Clostridia; order Oscillospirales; family Acutalibacteraceae; genus Acutalibacter. Next base: position 15,532 of record CANONE010000033.1, read on the forward strand.
GCATCTCGGGGAGCCGGTGGGTGTCAATCTCCATACCCCGCTTCTCCACAATGTCCATCATGTTAAGGGCCAAAATCACCGGCTTGCCCAGCTCAATGAGCTGTAGGGTAAGGTAGAGGTTCCGCTGCAGAGCGGAGGCATCCGCCACATCGATAATCACATCCACCTCGTCGCTGAGTATGTACTGCCGGGTAACCTGTTCCTCCATGGTATAGCAGGTCAGGCTGTAGGCCCCAGGCAGGTCTACCAGCCTGTAATCGTTGTGGTGGAACTGAAAGCGGCCCTCCTTTTTCTCCACTGTAACCCCCGGCCAATTGGCAACTTTCAGATTGGCGCCGGTATACGCGTTAAAAAGCGTGGTTTTGCCGCAGTTGGGGTTTCCCGCAAAACCGATGCTGATTTCATTTGGCATGTTTGTCCCCCCTAACTGTGATGTGCGCGGCAATGTCCATCCCCATGGCAAAGCGGGTTCCCCGCACCGTGATAATCATGGCGCCCCGCCGCTTTTTCCGCAGGACCTCCACCCGGCTCCCGGCGATCAGCCCCAAAGCCTCCAGCCGCCGGGAGAGCTCTAAAGGCAGGTCTAGTCCATCCACCAAAACTCTTTCGCCGGCAGCGCAGTTTAACAAGGTCATCGCACCCATTCCCTTCCCAGGCCGGCCGCATATAGTTTAAGGCAGTCCGGCGCGCAAAACTATCTCCAAGTTGAATTATAACGCCAGCAGAGTCAAATGTCAATGAAAAGTAAGCCAAAACTAACTGCCAATAGATTTACACATTTCGCGGCAGCTTTCAAGAACTTTCTACTAAAGCAGAAAAAGGACTTGATTTTTGAGAGAGTTAAGAGTATACTAGGTGATAGTGAATTGGCATACTGAAGATGGCAGACGGCTGGATTCCAAACCTTCCGCGTCATACAAAGCGCCGGAATGTGCAAACTCTCGTAAACACTGAGAAAATTAAAAAGTAAATATGTAGTTTGATTTTCATGTCCCTCCACGACGTCCCTCCGTTTTCTGGAGGAATGATTGGGAGTTGGACTTTGAAAATAAGGATGCCGGTGTGATGGAATTGGCAGACGTAGTGGACTCAAAATCCACCGGGCTAATAACCCGTGCCGGTTCGAGTCCGGCCACCGGCACCA
>CANONE010000034.1 GCA_947567585.1 uncultured Clostridia bacterium
CCTCGTCCGCGCAGCGGCCGCCTTCCGCTTGGCGAAAGGTCTGGAAAACTCCAATCAGATTTATGCTATAATATCCTACGGATATTTCAGTAGAGCGGGATTTGCGCAGCAATTCCATAAATCATTTTGGGAGGTAGCAGGGTGCATTTTATTGAGTTTAACAATGTGTGTAAGTTATATACCATGGGGGAAAACCGGATCGCCGCCGCTGACCACATCAACTTTTTTGTGGAAAAGGGCGAATTTTGTGTAATCGTAGGCCCTTCCGGCGCTGGAAAGACCACTGTTCTGAACATGCTGGGGGGAATGGACGTCTGCGATGAGGGCCGCATCCTTTTGGACGGCGCGGAAATCAGCGGCTACTCTCCCAAGCGCCTCACCGCCTACCGCCGGCTGGACGTGGGATTTGTCTTTCAGTTTTACAACCTGGTGCAGAATTTGACGGCTCTGGAAAACGTGGAACTGGCCAGCGAAATCTGCCCCCATCCTTTGGACGCCGCCGAAACTCTTCGGGAAGTGGGGCTGGGAGAGCGGCTGCGGAACTTCCCCGCCCAGCTTTCCGGCGGAGAACAGCAGCGGGTGGCCATTGCCCGGGCTCTGGCTAAGAACCCGAAAATCCTTCTCTGCGACGAGCCCACCGGCGCCTTGGACTATAACACCGGCAAGGCCGTGCTGGCCCTTTTGCAGGAAACCTGCCGGAAGACCGGGCGCACCGTTTTGGTAATCACCCACAACGGAGCCCTGACCGCCATGGCAGACCGGGTTATCCGCATAAAAAGCGGCAAAGCCATTTCCAATGAAGTGAACCCCTCCCCCACTCCGGTAGAGGACATTGAATGGTAGCATAGGAAGGAGGCTTTTTCCGTGAAGACCTACATGAAATCGATTTTTCGGACCATTCGCCACAGCCTCTCTCGATTTTTGGCCATTTTTTCCATTGTGGCTTTGGGGTCTGGGTTTTTAGCGGGGATGCTGACCTCTCCTCTGGATATGCGGATTTCCGCCGACTCCTACTGCGACGCCACAGACCTGTTCGATGTGCGGGCCGTCTCTACCCTGGGCCTTACGGAGGAGGACATGGACAGCCTGCGCCAGCTGCCCCAGGTGGACAAGCTGGCGCCCGCGTATGACACGGACCTGGTGCTCCTTAGCGACCAGGGGGATTCCTATACCACCCGGCTGCACAGCCTGCCGGAAGACGGCTGGGACGAAATCAACCGGCCTGTGCTGCAGGAGGGCCGCCTGCCGGAAAAGCCCGGGGAGTGCGCCATAGTGCTGACCCGCACTTTCTTTGAAGACGGCGGCTGGATCGGCCGGGAGCTCACTGTGGCGGCCGGGCAGGAGGACTTGCCGGAGATGCCGGAAACCTTCACGGTGGTGGGCACGGTGAAGACCTCCCTATACCTCTCTCTGGAACAAGAGCATTCTACCGCTGGAACAGGTACGCTGGGGCTGATGGCCTTTGTTCCTCCGGAAACCTTCTCTCAGGATTATTGCACCGCCGCCTATATGACTCTTTCCGGCGCCAGAGATCTGAATGCCTTTAACCAGGAATATGACAGCCTGGTTGAGGAGGCCGAAAGTGTTTTGGAGCCCTTAGGGGAAGAACGGGCGCGGATCCGGTATGAGGAAATCGTCGGCGACGCCAACAGCCAGCTGGAGGACGCCCGCAAAGAATATGAGGACGCCAAAGCCGGCGCGGAAAAGGAGCTGGCCGAGGCCCTGGAAAAGCTTCAAGACGGGGAACGGGAAATCGAAGAAAACCAAGACAAGCTGGCGGACGCCAAAAAGGAGCTGGAAGACGGACGCCGGGAGCTGACGGACGGGCGGGCCCAGCTACAGTCGGAAACGGCTTCCGCCCGGCAGGAAATCGCGGACGGGCGGGCCCAGATTGCCAGCTACCAGGCCCAGCTGGACAGCGGAAAGGGCCAAATCAGCGCGGCCAGGGCCCAGTTGGACGCCGGATACCAGGAGCTTCAAGCCGGGGACGCGAAGCTGGCGGAAAGCAAGGCCCAGCTGGACGCCGCTGAAGCCAATCTAGCGGGGATCGCGGCGGGAAAAGAAGCCCTGGCCCAAGCCGCCGCCCAAATGGGGCTTCCCGCGCCGGACGGCTCGGACGCGGGAGCCCTGGACTTCATCGCCCAGCTGGAACAGGCCGCGCCGGAAGCGGCCGGACAGTTCGCGCAGCTGAAAGCGGGCCTACAGGCGCTGGCCGCACAGGGTACGGACAGCGTTTCCGCCGCTCAAGAGCTGGAAGCCGGAAAAGAGCAATACGCCCAGGGGCTGGCCCAGTCCCAGGCGGCGCGCAAGGAACTGGACGCCAACCTGGCCGCCGTCAACGCCCAGGCCAGCCAGTTGGAAGCCCAGCAGAACCAGCTGAACGGCCAGAAATCCCAGCTGGACAGCGCCGAAGCCACCCTGCGGACCAAGGAGCAGGAGGCCCAGGCGGAATTTGTCAAGGCGGAAAAGGATCTGGCCCAGGGACAGGCGGACTATGACGATGGCCTCCGCCAGCTGGAGGACGCCAAAAAGGAACTGGCGGAGGGCTGGGAGGATTACAACGAAGGTAAGGCGGAAGCGGACAGGGAACTGGCCGACGCCGAAGCCGCGCTCAAGGATGCCCAAGAGGAAATCGACAAAATAGAGGAAGGGGAATGGCTCCTTTTTACCCGGGAGGATAACGCCAGCTTTGCCAGCTACGCCTCAAATGCCGACAAGATTGCCGCCATTGCCTCGGTGTTCCCCGTGTTCTTTTTCCTGGTGGCCGCCTTGGTCGCCCTGACCACCATGACCCGCATGGTGGAGGAGGAGCGCCAGCAGATCGGCGCCTTAAAAGCGCTGGGTTACTCGTCGGGGCAAATTGCCGGGAAATACCTTTTCTATGCCGCCGCCGCCAGCCTGCTGGGCTGTGTGGCGGGGGTGGCGGTAGGCATGTGGCTGTTCCCCACCGTCATTATCAACGCCTACAACATTATGTATGATATTCCGCGGGTGCTCACCCCCTTTAGCTGGACTCTGGCCCTCACCTCCGCGGTTACCGCTACCCTTTGTACCCTGGCCGCTACCCTCAACGCTTGTTGGGCCGCTCTTCGGGAGCAGCCCGCAAGGCTCATGCTGCCCCGGGCCCCGAAAGCCGGAAAGCGCATCTTTCTGGAATATGTCACCCCTCTGTGGCGCAGGCTGAAATTCACCCATAAGGTGACGGCCCGGAACCTCATCCGCTATAAAAAGCGTTTCTTTATGACGGTTATAGGCATTGCCGGATGCACAGCTCTTTTGGTCACTGGCTTTGGCATTCGGGATTCTGTGTCAGATATTGTCGCCCTGCAATACAGCCAGCTCTGCAACTACCAGCTGATTGTTGGGCTCAGCGACGCCGCCGCTTTGGACTCCTCCGCTTTCACTGGTATTCTGGAGGACCAGGCCAAGGTTTCCAGCTGGCTGGCAGTCACCCAGGAAACCGGCAAGGTGGTCCCCAAGGACAGGACGCCCCAGGACGGCATTACCATTTTTGTCCCCCATGAGGTGGAACGCCTGCCGGAATTCTTTCAGTTCCGCCACAGAACCGACAGCCAGCCGGTGGAGTATGGGGAAACCGCCGTGATCATCACCGAAAAGCTGGCAGAGAGGCAGCGGCTGAAGGCGGGGGACAGCATCACCGTGCGGAACCAGGCGGAACAGGAAGCCAGCTTTATCATTACAGATATCTGCGAAAACTATGTACACCACTATTTATATATATCCCCGGCGGCATATCAGGAGGCTTTCAAGGAGGAGGCGCAGGTGAATTCGGTTCTGTGCGCTCTGCCGGAGGAAGGCCCCCAGGGCGGCGAAGAGCAGCTGACCACCGATATGCTCAAATGTCCGGATGTGGCTATGACCACCTCCACGGTGGAGCTCTCCTCCAGCTTCCAGAGCAGCATTCAGAGCATCAACTATATTGTGGCCGTGCTGATCATCTCTGCGGGAGCTCTGGCTTTTGTGGTAGTCTATAACCTGACCAATATCAATATCACCGAGCGGGAGAAGGAGCTGGCCACCATTAAGGTACTGGGCTTCTATGATGGAGAAGTGGCGGCCTATGTGTACCGGGAGACGGCGGCGCTCACCGTAATCGGCACGGCGGCGGGCCTTCTTTTGGGGATCGCGCTGCACCAGTTTGTAATCCGCACAGCGGAAATCGACATGGTGATGTTCGGCAGGTCCATTTACGCCCCCAGCTATATTTGGGCCGCCCTGCTGACGCTGCTGTTCAGCGTATTGGTCAACCTGGTCATGTATAAAAAGCTGGTGGGAATCAGCATGGTGGAAAGTATGAAGGCCCCGGAATAGGAGAGAAAGGAGCGTCTCATGAAGCATCTGATTGTAGCGGGAGTGCCCCGGGCCGGGAAAAGCACCCTCTCCCGGCGTATCGCCCGGCAATTTGGCTGGCAGCATGTCCCTATGGACGCCGTCATCGCCGGGTTCGAGCGCTGCTTTCCAGAGACGGGAGTGGACACCGGGATCAGCGTCAACGCGGGCAAGCCCTCTTTGGAGATTCTTCGGCTGATCAGCGGACGGATGGCCCCCTTTCTCCAGGCCATGACCGACCCGGAGGAGTACGATGAAAAAAACGGCCCCATGGTCATCGACATGTACCAGCTGCTGCCGGAGGACTATGCCCGCCGGGGACTGTCCTCCACCTGCCGGATCCTCTATCTCGTCACCGGAAACGTAAGCCCGGAGGAGCGGTTTGCCATTCAAAAGCAGTGGGATACCCCGGAGGACTACACCTATGACCTTTCCGATACCGAGCGCATGGAAGGCTGCCGGGAACTGGTGGCCCAAAGCCGCCTCATCCGGGAACAGTGCCGGCTGCTGGGACTGCCCTGCTATGAGACGGCCCACAGCCGGGAAGAGGTCTTTCAGGGAATCTTGGAAGAGCTGCGAAGGAGGGTAAGAGAGGATTGTCCAGCACCATCCCAAGGAGACGCGGGAGGAGAAAAAAGCGGGCCGTTGATTTTCTAAAGTTCTACTTGCAAACAGCGGCGTTTTGTTATACAATATTTGGTAGTAGCCCGCGCGTTTTACTACCCATTGCTAAATAAGAAGAAGGAGTGCTCTGAAATGAACTATCTTAACAAGAAGACCGTGGAAGACATCGACGTTGCCGGCAAGCGGGTTTTGGTCCGCTGCGATTTCAACGTCCCCATGAAGGACGGCGCCATCACGGATACCAAGCGCATTGTGGGGGCCCTGCCCACCGTGAAGTATCTCAGCGACCATGGCGCCAAGGTAATCCTTTGTTCTCACATGGGCCGTCCCCACAACATCTTCAATGATACCGTGAAGCTGGACAAGAAAGAGAAGAAGAAGATCGACGCCATGCCCGAGGCCGAACAGGCCGAGGCTACCGCCAAGGCTCTGGAAGCCGCCAAGGGCGACGTGCAGAAGTTCTCTCTGGCCCCTGTTGCCGCCGAGCTTGGCAAGCTGCTGGGCAAAGAGGTCATTATGGCTAAGGACGTCATCGGCCCCGACGCTAAGGCGAAAGCCGCCGCTCTCAACGACGGCGACGTGATGATTATCGAGAACATCCGCTTCCACGCCGAGGAGACCAAGAACGACCCTGATTTCGCCAAAGAGCTGGCCTCTATGGCCGACATCTACGTAAACGACGCGTTCGGCACCGCTCACCGGGCCCATGCCTCCACCGAGGGCGTTTCCCATTACCTGCCCGCTGTGTGCGGCTACCTGATCCAGAAGGAGATCACTGTGATGGGCGGCGCGCTCACCGAGCCCAAGCGTCCCTTTGTAGCCATTCTGGGCGGCGCCAAGGTTTCTGACAAGATTGGCGTTATCGACAATCTGCTGGGCAAGGTGGACACTCTGATTATCGGCGGCGGCATGGCCTACACCTTCTTTAAAGCCCAGGGCCACAGCATCGGCACCTCCCTGTGCGAGGAGGACAAGATCGACCTGGCCAAGGCCACTCTGGAGAAGGCAGAGAAGGCCGGCGTGAAGTTCCTGCTGCCGGTGGACACCAAGGTAGGCAAGGAGTTTGACCCCGAGACCGAGAGCCAGGTGGTAGACTCCACCGCTATTCCCGACGGCTGGATGGGTCTGGACATCGGGCCCAAGACCATCGAGCTGTTCTCCGACGCCATCAAGGGCGCGGGCACTGTGGTTTGGAACGGCCCCATGGGCGTTTCTGAGTGGGACAACTTCGCCAAGGGCACCATTGGCGTGGCCAACGCGGTTGCCGAAAGCGGCGCTATCTCCATTATCGGCGGCGGCGACTCCGCGGCGGCTGTGGAGAAGCTGGGCTTTGCGGACAAGATGACCCACATCTCCACCGGCGGCGGCGCTTCCCTGGAATTCCTGGAGGGCAAGGAGCTGCCCGGCATTGCCTGCCTCAACGAGAAATAATTTGCTGTTTGGGAGGGCGGGGATATCTCCGCCCTTTCTTTTGAAAGAAGGTATTCATATGGGAGACAAGGTTTTCAGCGCGTTTCTCCGGATGATCATCACCCATCTGAAAAGGATTCGCGCACAACGGGACCCTTCTGAGAAAGATAAGCTGATAAAAGAGCTGATTGAGGACCTGGAAACCACTGCCATGCTGGATTGATCTGAGAAAAAACTTTGGAGGACTGATTACTATGAACAAAGCACTGCGCAAAGCCGTCATTGCCGGCAACTGGAAGATGAATAAGACCCCCGCCGAAGCCAAAGAGCTCATCGCGGCTATCGCCCCTCTGGTAAAGGACGCCACCGTTGACGTAGTGGCCTGCACCCCCTTCGTAGACTTGTCCGCCGCCCAGGAGGCCGCTGCCGGCACCAACATCCAGATTGGCGCTGAGAACTGCCATTGGGCCAAGTCTGGAGCCTTCACCGGGGAAATTTCCGCTGAGATGCTCAGCAGCATGGGCGTAAAAATCGTTATCATCGGCCACAGTGAGCGCCGCCAGTACTTTGGCGAGACGGACGTCACCGTCCATGACCGGGTGCGGGCCGCCCTGGACGCGGGTCTGACCGTGATCCTCTGTGTGGGCGAAACTCTGGAACAGCGGGAGCAGGGCATTACCAGCGAGCTCTGCGCCCTGCAGACCAAGATTGCCCTGGGCGGCGTTTCCGAGGAGGAGCTGAAGCGCATCATCATTGCCTACGAGCCTGTGTGGGCCATTGGCACCGGCAAGACCGCCACTGCCCAGCAGGCCAACGAGGTCTGCGCCCTGATCCGCCAGACCATCAAGGATCTGTACACCTGCGGCGCGGGCGACAGCATCACCATCCAGTACGGCGGCTCCATGAACGCCCAGAACGCCGCCGAGCTGCTGGCTCAGCCCGACGTGGACGGCGGCCTGATCGGCGGGGCCTCCCTAAAGCCCGCCGACTTCGCCGCTATCGTCGAGGCCGCTACCAAGGGCTAAGAGAATGGATAAATTAGGCAAATATGTCTGCGCTATGTGGGTGTCGGCGATCTTTTTGATCGCTGTCCGGTACCTATGCGCGGCGATTCTCACCGCTGGCATAAACCCGGATGAGACTACCTTCCAAATGGCGCTGGACAGCCTGGGCCCCTTCTTGCCCGCCCTATCCAGTATCTGTTTGTTGGGGGGCACGGCCTTCGCGGTGGTGGAGGCTGTATCCGCCCTTCGAAACCGAAAGAAATAAGCAACCGAAAGGAAATCCGCATAGCATGAAAAAGCCTTTAGTTTTGATGATTCTGGACGGCTTCGGTATTGCCCCAGACGAGGGCAACGCCATCGTGGCCGCCAAAACTCCCAATCTGGACCGCATCCTCAAGGAGAACCCGGTCACGAAGATCGGGGCCTCCGGCCTGGACGTGGGCCTGCCTGACGGGCAGATGGGCAACAGTGAAGTGGGCCACACCAACATTGGCGCGGGCCGCATTGTCTATCAGGAGCTGACCCGCATTACCAAGTCCGCCCAGGAGGGGGACATGGAGAAGAACCCCGCCCTGCTCCACGCCATGCAGTCCGCAAAGGAGCAAAGCCGTGCCCTGCACTTTATGGGCCTCTTGTCCGACGGCGGGGTACACAGCCACAACACCCATCTCTATGCCTTGCTGAAAATGGCCAAGAACATGGGCCTTGAAAAAGTATTCGTCCACTGCTTCCTGGACGGCCGGGACGTGCCCCCCTCCAGCGGTAAGGACTATGTGAAGGAACTGGTGGAGAAGCTGGATGAGATTGGCGTGGGCAAGGCCGCCACCGTCATGGGCCGCTACTATGCCATGGATCGGGACAACCGCTGGGAGCGGGTGGAGAAAGCCTATGCCGCCATGGTCTACGGCGAAGGGAACCAAGCCGAGTGCCCCATCTGCGCGGTGCAGAAGTCTTATGACGAGGGCGTCACCGACGAGTTTGTGGTTCCCACCGTGTGCAAGGGCGCCGAGCCTGTCCAGGCCGGGGACTCCATCATCTTCTACAACTTCCGCCCCGACCGGGCCCGGGAGATTACCCGCACCTTTGTGGATCCGGACTTCGCCGGGTTTGAGCGCCGCAACGGCTTCTTCCCGGTCAACTATGTGTGCATGACCCAGTATGACGCCACCATGCCCAATGTGGACGTGGCCTATAAGCCCGAGAGCCTCACGAACACCTTCGGCGAGTATCTCTCCAAGAACGGCCTGACCCAGCTGCGCATTGCCGAGACCGAGAAGTATGCCCATGTGACCTTCTTCTTCAACGGCGGCGTGGAGAAGCAGTACCCCGGCGAGGACCGGATTCTGGTGAAGTCCCCGGCCGTGGCCACCTATGATTTACAGCCGGAGATGAGCGCCTATGAGGTCACGGACAAGATGGTGGAGGCCGTCAAGTCCGGCAAGTATGACGCGCTGATTCTCAACTACGCCAACTGCGACATGGTGGGCCATACCGGCGTGTTCCAGGCCGCTGTAAAAGCGGTGGAGGCAGTGGATACCTGCATCGGCCGGGTGGAGGCCGCTGTGAAGGAGATGGGCGGCTGCATTCTGCTTACCGCCGACCACGGCAACGCCGACAAGATGGTGGACGACGACGGCACGCCCTTTACCGCCCACACCACCAATCCCGTGCCCTTCTGTGTCATCAACCACCCCTGTGAGCTCCGGGAGGGCGGCCGCCTGGCGGACATTGCCCCCACTATGCTGAAGGTCCTGGGCCTGCCCCAGCCTGCCGAGATGACCGGAGAGAGCATCATAAAATAAGGACCTGCGAGGTGAAGCGCTGTGACGTCGTCAAAGTTCATCGGTTTTGTGGTCTTTGTACTTGTAGCCCTGTCCCTGGTGGGGATGGCCATTCCCCTGCTTAGGGGAAAAGGCGCCTGGCTGATTGCCGGGTACAACACCATGAGCCAGGAGGAAAAAGCCAATTGGGACGGCCCGGCCCTGGCAAGATTCGTCGGGAAGATCTTGCTGGCCATAGGGCTGATCACCCTGCCCTATGGGGTTGGCATCTTCTATTTCAGCCTGCACTGGCTCACCTGGGTCTATCTGGCGCTCACAGTGGGTTTGTCTGTTTTTGCCGCGATCTGGTGCAATACCAACAGACGGTTTAAAAAGTAAACGGATTCAAAAAAATCCTCCGGGCATGTCCTGGAGGATTTTTTTGGAGCTAAATATTTCAAAAAGTTACGTCCCTTATTCCAAAAACCTTTCCACACTTTAAGAATCCCTTACTTTTCCCCCTCCTCTCTTGCTTTCTCCCCCGTCCTCATGGTAAGATAAGCGCAGATCAAAAGGGAAACGAAACGTCCATCAAACGAGCATCCAGAAAGGAATGTGGTCCACTATGGCAAATTACAATAACGGCAATTACCAGCCCCAGGGCCAGCCGCCCATGTACAATCCCCCCCAGTACCAACCTCAGGCAGGCATTGATCCTCCTCCGGGCTATCCCCAGCGCAGCCGGATAGCGGCGGGCATTTTAGCCATTTTGCTGGGGACCTATGGTATCCATAGCTTTTACCTTGGAAACACCTCCCGGGGGCTTATGCAGCTGTTGATTTCCCTGCTGACCTGCGGGTTTGGAGCCATTGTCATGCTCATCTGGGGTATCCTGGACGGCGTGAAGCTGCTGGACGGCCGCATTAACACCGACGCCAACGGCGTATTTTTAAAGGATTGACAAGGAGGCACAATATGAGTGATTTTGAGAATAAAGACCTGCATCCCGGCACAGAGCCTGTGCCCCAGGAAACCGCTGCTTCTCCAGAGGCCCAGCCCGCAACGCCGGCCCCTGCCCAGGCGGAACCGCAGCCCATGCCCCAAAGCCAGGGACCCGTTCCCCAGCTGACCCTGGAGCCAGACCCGGCCCAGCCCAGCTTCCAGTTCCCCGACCCGCCCCGGGCTCCCGAGCCCCCCGCTGCGGAACCCGCCGCCCCTCAAGCCGAGGCGGGACCTGCGGCGGGCCCCCAGCAGTATGGGCAATACCGGTATAACGGCAGCCAGCCCCAACAGCCCTACAGCCAATCCTATCAGCCTCCCAACTACACCGCCCAAAGCTATCAGCCCTCCCAGCCTCAGCAGCCCAAATACACTACCCCTCCGGCGGGCTATCAGCAAAAGAGCCGGATGGCAGCGGGCCTTTTGGCCATTCTGGTAGGCTGCCTTGGAATCCACAATTTCTATATGGGCTTTAACACCCGGGGTACTATCCAGCTGGTCCTGTGTCTGGCAGGCGGCGTCATTACTTGCGGTCTGGGCGCGCTGGCCGCTGTGGTTTGGGGATTCATTGAAGGCGTCATGCTTCTTTCCTCCAACGGCCCGCAGTTCGACGGCAACGGAGTCATCATGAAAGATTAAGTACCGCTTCTTACATCCAGGCTTCCGCAAGGCACGGGGGCCTGGATGCTGGCGCGAAAGGGGGCTTTGCCATGCGGCTTCATTATAAAGGCAAGTATAATTTAGACCCCAGCTCCATCCCACATGGAGAGCACCGTCCCGGAGCGGTGGCCTTTCGGGAATTTAAAACCACAAAATCCCTGTCCATAGCGGCCAATCTTGCCGCCTTCGCCATCATCATGGCGCTGATTGTCCCCGCCGCTTTTTGGATACCGTTTTATGAGAACCGGCAGCAGATGGTCCTGGGCTTCATCCTGCCTTTAGCGGCGCTGCTCCCCCACGAGCTGCTGCACGCCGTCTGCTTTCAGGCGGACGTCTACCTCTACACCAACCTCTCTCAGGGCATGCTCTTTGTTACCGGGCCGGAGGATATGTCCAAAGGGCGGTTTGTCTTCATGTCTCTGCTGCCCAACATCGTGTTGGGGTTCCTCCCTTATTTGGCCGGCATCGCTTTCCGAGTTCCGTTCCCGCTGATTTTCGGGGCCGTCTCCACCGGCATGGGGGCTGGCGACTATTTTAATGTTTTCAACGCTTTAACCCAAATGCCCAAGGGCGCGAGGACCTACATATACCAGTTCAACTCCTTTTGGCATTTCCCGCCGTCCTAGAGTCAGTTTCATCGTTTTCTCAAAACAGCAGGGCGGCGGCTCCCACGGGAACCGCCGCCCTGCAAAACTATTTCAGCGCACGGTCTTTAAAACCGTATCCGCCGTTTCCGGTTAGCCCCTAGAATGCCGCCAATGGCCCCGCTGAAAAGGAAAGCGGCAGCCTTCCCGCCGCCGGCAGGGCTGATCTCCCCCTGAAAGAGCAGGAGAGTTGCCAGCGCGCCGCAGAGAATCAGCAGGGCGCCCCCGGATAGGCCCAATAGCAGCCCCTTCTCCCGAATAGACAGGGACGAGAGAAAGCCCCCCAGAAATGTCCCCGCGCAGCCTGCCAGCGTAGTGATAACGGCCAAAGAGCCCCGGGGCAGGGAACCGGTCCGGCTGACCACAAAAGCCGCGGCCGCCAGCAAAATCAGCGTTGTAACCAAAGTGGTAAGGGCAGAGATCAGCAAGGGCTTTATCCATTTTGCCATAATAAAAAACCTCTCAGCACATAATCTGTTAAGATATATGAGCCGGAGGTTTTCTTTATGCTAAATTTCAGAGACCTTATGCGTCGTCCTCGTGTACCGTGTCTACACTGCCAATGGACCAGCGCTTTACCCGCAGTTTGGACTTATCGCTGCCTGTCTCGATGATTACAGAGTCGGACTCGTCCTTGACAGCCACAATACGCCCGCAAATACCGCCGATGGTGGTAATTTCATCGCCCACCTGGGCATTTTTGCGCATCTCTGCTTCTTTTTTCTTCTTTTTGTTCTGGGGGCGGAAAAAGATAAAATAGAGCGCCACAAAAAACAGGCCATACACGAGAATCATGACGATCAGGCTCATCCCGCCGCCGGCTCCGGCAGCCGCCGCGTCCAGTACCTTCGGATTAAACATCTTAAGTGAACACATCCCTTCAAATGATTACTATTCATTATATCAGGAAAGGTCTGAACTTGCAAGCAAAATATTTCTAATTCAGGTAAGGTTTGCGGCTTTAGAGGGTTTAGAACATATCGCGCATATTCTTTTGGGCTTTACATATACTATCTGGAAGCCGGTAGGCCCCAAGCGCCGCCCGGCCCGCTGCCGACCAAAATGCGAGGGGATGGAATTGGATTACTTTTGGGACACGGAATACAGCCTGCCCGCCGGGGTGGGATTTACTCTCTTTGGCTGGGGGCATTTAGTATGGTTGGGGGCGGCGTCCGCTTTAAGCGTTAGCCTGGCTCTGGCCTGCCGGACTTGGCGGGAGAGGACCAGGCGGTTTTTACAGCTGATTTTAGCGGGGCTGCTGGTTCTTGACGAGCTTTTTAAGAACTGGGTTGCTCTTCGGGCTGGCGTCTGGGGCCCGTCCTTTCTCCCGCTGCACCTTTGCAGCATTAACATTTTTCTCATTGCCGCCGATTCCCTGCATCCGAGCCCTTACCTGCGGGAGCTGCTCTATGCCCAATGCCTCCCTGGCGCGGTATTGGCCCTGGCTTTCCCTGGCTGGGCCTATCTGCCCCTGTGGAACGCCTTGTGTATCCACAGCTTCACTGCCCATATTCTCTTGCTGCTCTATCCAGTGTCCCTGCTGGCCGGCGGGTTCTGCCCTCAATTCCGCCGGCTGCTGAAAACGCTGCCCGGCGTGTTGGGCACCGTTGCCCTGGTTTATATCTTTAACCAGGCATTTGGGACAAATTTTATGTTTTTACAGCAAGCCGGCAAGGGAAACCCGCTGGCGTGGCTGGAGGGTCTTCTGGGCTCTCCCGGGTACCTCTTGGGAATCCCGCTGATTACCGCCGCCTGCTGGGGCCTTTTATACGCCCCCGGCCTTTGGCGGAATCATTCCTCATAGTAAAAGCCCTGGGACGGACAGGCTGAAAAAGCTTTCAAAAATATCTTGACGGGGGCAAAGGGCCCTGCTATAATAGCGCGGAAGGTATATCCTTCCAAAATTTTGTGGTCCAAGCAAAGGAGAACCAGGCTATGAAAAAAGTCAGGCTAGGCATAATCGGCACCGGCGGTATTTCCAACTCCCATGTCCGCGCCTATAAGCAGATGGACGATGTAGAGATTGTGGCCGGCGCGGATATCATTCCCGGTAAGGCCCGGGAGGCCCTGGACCGCTGGGAATTCCCGGGGGCCCACGCCTATGAGACCGCCGCCGAAATGCTGGAAAAGGAGCGGCTGGACGCTGTCAGCGTGTGTACATACAACTCCACCCATGCCGAGTGCGCCATAGCAGCCCTAGAGGCCGGCTGCCATGTGCTGCTGGAAAAACCCATGACCGTCACCCTGGAGGACGCTCAAAAGCTCCGCCGGGTGGAGAAGAGGACAGGGAAAATCCTCACCATCGGCTTCCAGCCCCGGTATGATGGACGCATGAAAAAGATTAAGGAAATTGTGCAGAGCGGAAAGCTGGGCCAGGTCTACTATGTGCAGACCGGCGGCGGACGGCGCAGGGGCATCCCCGGCAGCACCTTTATTGAGAAGCGCTACGCCGGTGTAGGCGCTCTGGCGGATATCGGCTGCTATTCCCTGGACATGGTGCTCAACGCGCTGGGGTACCCCAAGCCTCTGACCGTCTCCGCTGTCAGCTATGATTTCTTCGGCAAAAACCCCAAGTACACCCCGCCCCAGGACGCGGCCCGGTTCTCTGTAGACGATTTCTGCGGGGCTTTCATTCGACTGGAAGGAGGCGTTACTCTGGACTTCCGCATGTCGTGGGCCATGCACATGGACACCACAGGCAGTACCATCTTCCTGGGCACGGACGCCGGCCTAAAGGTGGAGCCCGCTAATCCGGAGTCCCTTTGGGGCGGCGCATGGGACGGCAGCTGCGGCAATGTCACCCTGTTCCACGACGAATTCGGCGAACCCACCAACACTCCCATTCCCCTGCATGACGCCAAGGAGGACCGCTTCTTCCTGAAGTGCCGCTCCTTTGTAGACGCGGTAGAACAGGGGCTTCCCGCTCCCATCCCCACCAGCCAGATCATTTACAACCAAGCCATTATCGACGGCATCATCCGCTCCTGCCAGTGCGGGCGAGAGGTGGAAATCTCGGTGGAAGAGATTTAGGGAGCGCCCTGGCCGGGATGTTTTTGCATCCAATCTACCGCCCGCTGTGATTGCCGGTTGGGCTTAGACGCTAAAAAGACCGTAATCCGCATGAATCCTTCCTTTCTGCGGGTTGCGGCCTTTTTCCGCTTGAGAGCAGGGAGACGGCTCCCTTTGGAAGCCAACGCCCCTTTCCGGGATCGGGGCGTTTTTTTTGCAATTTACCCTTGGCTTTCAGCCGGAGGGAGAGAGAAAATTAGGCTTCCAAACAAGGGAAAATATGACAGAATTGTTAAAAGTCAAAAAAATGCAAAAAGCCTATTGACTTTTCCTGACCATGAAGCTAGAATATGGTTAGCACTTGAGAAACGAGAGTGCTAACCGCCCTTGGCCGGGTCTGCCGGCCGTAAAACTGTTATCTCTTTTTTACCGGATCTCCGGTTAGCGCCGCCCTCTGGGCGCATCATTCAGAGGGAGAAAGGAAAGGCCCTGTACTTTATTATCCTATAAAATTTGCGGGCCTTAGGTGTTTCTTATGAAGGTAAAGCCTCTTCTGGACAGAGTCCTTATCAAGGCCGAGGACGCTGAGGAAACGACAAAAAGCGGCATTGTTCTGGCGGCCAAGAGCCAGGAGAAGCCTCAGATCGCCCGGGTGGTAGCGGTAGGCCCCGGCGGCGAGGTAGACGGCAAGGAAGTGAAGATGTACCTTAAAGAGGGCGACCGGGTGATCTCCGCCAAGTACAGCGGCACCGAGGTTAAAATCGACGGCGAGGAATACACCATCGTCAAGCAGAGCGACATCCTGGCCGTAGTAGAGTAAAACAAACCCCCGGCTCAGGCGGGCAAACAGCCCGTTTCCGTTCAAGGAAAAGCCGGTTGCTCCGCCCAGCAAGCCCCCGGTTCGGCTTAAACAAAACCGGCGAAAAAAGTTTTGCCCGCCTTTTCAAAGGCGGCAGGGCGTGGGGTGCTGGTCTCCAGTGGAGACCGTTCAGCACCGACCGAGTCGGCAGACGAAACCAGCGTCCCACGACCTTAAAAAAGAGAAAGGATAGATGCAATCATGGCAAAGAAAATTGTCTACGGTGAGGAAGCCCGCAAGGCGCTTTTAAGCGGCGTCAACCAGCTGGCCGACACTGTTAAAATCACGCTGGGGCCCAAGGGCCGCAATGTTGTGCTGGATAAGAAATTCGGCGCTCCGCTGATTACCAACGACGGCGTTACCATCGCCAAAGAGGTGGAGCTGGAAGACGCCTATGAGAACATGGGCGCGCAGCTGGTAAAGGAGGTCGCCACCAAGACCAACGACGTGGCTGGCGACGGCACCACCACCGCCACCCTGCTGGCCCAGGCCCTGGTACGGGAGGGCATGAAGAACGTCACCGCCGGGGCCAACCCCATGGTCCTGCGCCGGGGCGTGCAAAAGGCTACCGACGCCGCCGTAGAAGCGATTGTCAAGAACAGCCAGAAGGTCAGCGGCACCAAGGATATCGCCCGGGTTGCCGCCGTTTCCTCCAGCAGCGACGAGATCGGCCAGCTGATTGCCGACGCCATGGAGAAGGTCACCTCCGACGGGGTCATTACCGTAGAGGAAAGCAAGACCGCCGAGACCTACAGCGAGGTTGTAGAGGGCATGATGTTCGACCGGGGCTACGTTACCCCTTACATGGCTACCGACACCGATAAGATGGTAGCCGAGCTGGACGATCCTTATATTCTGATTACCGACAAGAAGATTTCCAACATCCAGGAGATTCTGCCCCTGTTGGAGCAGATCGTCCAGAGCGGCAAGAAGCTGTTGATTATTGCCGAGGACATTGAGGGCGAGGCCCTGACCACCCTAATCCTCAACCGCCTGCGGGGCACCTTTGTGTGCGTGGCCGTCAAGGCTCCCGGCTTCGGCGACCGCCGCAAGGAGATGCTGGTGGACATCGCCACCCT
>CANONE010000035.1 GCA_947567585.1 uncultured Clostridia bacterium
CTGGAGTTCAGACGTGTGCTCTTCCGATCTTTATTAAGGGAGCGCCCGAACCGCTTTTTCCTTGTTCCTTTTTTCGCGTTTGCATTATCTATTGTGACTGGCGCGCTCCGGATTATGTCTGTCAATTTTTGTATACTTTTTGGGAAATAGCTTGTAAAGCCACCGGGCACTCTATTCTCTTAGAAAGGACGCAGCTTTGCGTATTTGTCATTTAGGGAAGTATGCGTTCTGGGAAAGTTTATAGCACTTTTTGAAAAGAAGACGAAAAAGCAAGGCTTACTTTGCGGCTTAATCAGGCCGGTATGTCTCCGGCTTCAGAGGGCAGACCGTGGCCCGCAAGCGGGCCGGAGTGTGTGGGTACTGGCGTAGAAAGGCTTTTTGTATCCGCCGGCAGACAGCCTGGCTGTTTTCAAAGCTGGCCCGGGGCAGCAGCAGTACGTATTGGGAGACGCTGCACTTTGACATGGCGTCCCCCTGGCGAAGGAGCGGCGGGGCCAGCCGGCGCAGATTCTCCATGACCAAGTCCAAGCTGCGACGGGCCAGCTCCCCGCCGTCTATCCCGGTAACGGAAAGTACCGCCAGCGAGGCTCTTTCCCCCGTACGGACCATATCCCGGGCATGAAGGCGGTAGAGCGCCCGGAATACGTCGTAATCACAGAAAAAGGCGCCCGCGTCCCCCTCCTCCCGGAGCTGCTCTAAAATAGCCGCCGGCGGTATGGTTCTATCGTTTACATGGCTAACGGCCCGGCGGTAGAGCGCCTGCGCCTCTTCTCCGGGCATGCCTCCGGTTTTTTCTAAAAAGAGCTGGTTCATATCCTCAAAAACCTGCGCCGCGGCCCGGCTGTCTCCCAGATTCAGCAGGGCGTTCATCCGGCGGCGGTACAGCCCCTCGTTAAGAAGATCCAGCTGAACAGCGGCGGCGCATAGGGCGGCGGACTGTTCCCAGTCCCCCCGTTCCTCCAGAATAGGCAAAACCCGCCCCAGCGTCTGCATATAGAGGCCCAGCTCTCTTTTTGACATAGCGGCCGCCCAAGAGAATTCCCTAAGCTTGGGTATAAAGCCTTGGCCGAACAGATCCAGCGCCTGCATCCAGCAGGAAAGGGCATCCGGCCCTTTTTGGGCGCATAGGGCTTCGAAACGGTCCAGATCCAAAGAAAGGGGAAGCTGTTGGCTCCAGGCATAGCCTTGATCTTTTCTGAGGATCAGTTGGTGGCCCGCGCCTTCATACAGCTGGTCCAGGCAGGTCCGGGTCCGGAAAAAAGTGGTTTTCATGGCGTTGCGGGGGTTGGCGGAACCGGTTTCCTGATCCCACAGCAGATTGGCCAGCTCCTGATAGGGCGCCGCGCGGCCCTTTTGATAGATGAGATAGGCCAGCAGCAGCCAGACCTTTTTGGAGTGCCCGCTGGAATCTCCCACCTGGCGCTGGCCCAGGGTGATGGAAAACCGGTCCAGCATGGTCACCTGCAAGCAGGGAGAAGGGGCCCGCTCCGGCTGGCTGGCAGAGTAGGCGGGGCTCATAGCGCCAGCTGGTCCGCCAGCCAGGCTATAGCCAGCTGGGGCCACACTCTCACAACCGCGCAGGCCCTTTCCAGCTTCTCCCGCTGAGAGGGGTCCATCTCCCCAGGGGGCGCGAAAAAGCCGTCAAAGGCGTCGGGGGCTACTCCGGCCAGGTCTCCGGCCTTGGCCTTGTCTCTGAGCATAACCAGCTGTTGGGTGGTGTAAGGCTCCCCGTGTTCTCCCCGCAGCCAGGCGCTATCGGCTAGAGACAGCCCATGGCCGCCTCTGGTAAATACATGGTGGGCATACTCCACATGGGCGGCATGGCAGGCTTCGGCAAAAAGGTAGCTGTTTTCCACCGGGACCGCATCGTCGGCGGCTGTCTGCCACAGGAAGCAGGGCGGGGTATTCTGGTCCACCTGCTTCTCAAGGCTCATATATTCCAGCTGTTCCGGGGCGGCGTTTTCCCCCAGCAGGGCCACAAAGGAGCCCCGGTGGGCCTTCTCCCCGGCGGTGATAACCGGATAACTGAGAATGGCCGCGTCCGGCCGGTTGGAATAGCGGTGGTAGCTGGGGTCGGGATCGCTGACGTCCTGCCAGTGAACGCAGAGGCTGGCGCAGAGATGCCCTCCGGCGGAAAAACCGCAGACGGCCAGCTTTTGGGCGTGAACGCGGAAATCCGCCGCGCTCTTACGGATGAACCGGACCGCCCGGGAAATATCCTTCAGGGGCTGCATGTATAAAGGACAACTGGAAAGGGGATTCACCGTGTACGTAAGCACAAAAGCGTTATAGCCCGCGTCGTAAAACTTCCGCGCCACGGGTTCGCCCTCGGAAGGCGCTACAAAGCAATACCCGCCGCCAGGAACCACCAGCATGGCGGGGCGCGTGGAGGGATCCGGGTGTACATAGCTCTTTACAAAGGGGACGAATCCCCCGGACATGGGGTAAGAATATTCTGGGGGCTCCCAGAGAACATGCCGATTCATAGATAAAACTCCTTTTCTTATAGCCGGTTCTAGGTGTATACTGACAGTGGGATTAGCCTATTTTACTATTATAGAACCAATGGAAAATATGCGCAAGGCTCCGGCAAAGAAAATTTTCCGCAGCCGCAACCTTTTTCTCTTCATCCCCGCCTAATGAGTGTAAAAGCTTTTACCGGATGTTCCACAGAAAGGAGTGATTCCATGCCTTTTGCCATAGAAAGGCTGGTGCGCAGAGCTCAAGCCGGGGACAGGGAGGCGTTCATCGCGCTGATAGAGTCCCACAAGCTGTCTATGAGCCGGGCCGCCATAACCATTCTCCACAACGAGGAGGACGCCGCCGACGCCATAGCGGAAACCGTGATGGAGGCGTTCTCCGGGCTGCACACCCTGCGGCAGCCCAAATATTTCAAAACCTGGCTGACCCGGGCGCTGATCTACAACTGCTATGATATCCTGCGCCAGCGCCAGCGGTATGTATCCCTGGAAGAGGTTCCAGAGCCCGCGGGCGGCGAGCCCGACGACCGGGTGCTGGATATCAAAGAGGCCCTTGCGGCCATGGCGGAAAATGACAGGCTGGTGCTGACCCTGCACTATATGGACGGCCTGAAGATTAAAGAGATCGCCAGGATGTTAGGGGTAACGGAGGGAGCTGTGAAGTCACGGCTGATGCGCAGCAGGAACCGGCTGCAAAAAATATACCTGGAAAGAGAGGGGAAGACCTGTGAAGCGAAATAAGGATACCCTAAACCATGAGATGCAGGCGGAGCTGGAGCTCTGCGCTGTGCCGGCAGTGATTGAAAACAAGCTGCGGCAGGTATATGCCCAGCTGCCGGAGGAACTGCCGGCCCGAAAGCGGACCATGCCCCGGTGGGCCCAGAGCGCCCTGGCAACCGCCGCCAGCTTCACAGCGGCCTTCGCGGTGCTGGTGGGGGTAAACGGGGCCAACCCCGCCTTTGCGGAAAGCCTGCCCTTTGTGGGGGGGATCTTCCAGAATATCAACAACAGAGGCTATGTGCCCACGCAGAATATGACAGAGGCCCAGCGGCGCATCAGCGATATGGCGGTGCAGGTGGGCGAGACAGAGAAGAACAGTGTCACCATCCCGGCTGGAAGCCTGCTGGAAAAGCCGGCCACCGCCACCCTGAAGGAGGTCTATTACGACGGCAGCTTTGTGTTTGCGGGCATTGAGTTCCAGATCGACGTAAACAGCGACCGGCTCTGCGAAGCAAATGGGGAAAGCTACGACGTGCTTCTCAACGGCGAGAGCCAGGTCAGCCACGCTGAAAACGGCGTGGTGTCGGGGCTCTATGATAATGGCAGCGGATTTGTGGACATGAGCGACGGCGCCCTTTGCGACTATTGGACCCAGGTGGAGCGGGGCCGCTACATCATGCAGCGGGCCTTCCGGGTGCCGGACGCCCTGCAGGGGGCCGAAAGCCTGGAGGTCTCCCTGTCCTTCGCGGGCATCAATGATTATAATCGCATGATCTACTCCGTGAACAGCACGCCCTTTACGCTGGACTTCACCGCCCAAAAGACGGAGGCGGCTATCCGTACCGCCGACTGCCAGGGCGCGGAGATGGGCGGCGTGCGGCTGCTGAGCGCCTACACCACCCCGGCAGCTACCTATATTGAGGTGGAGTATCCGGAAACCTATGTGAACCCGGCTATGGGCGCAACCTTTGAGGACGGCATTAAAATCGGCTATTATGGCGAAAACGAGGGGGCCGTCCACCTGTGCGACACAGAGGCGGACCTGAGCGACGGCATGCGCCAGAAAAGGCTGGTGCTGGCCGGCCTGAAGGAAGACGAAAGCCGCAAAGTGGCCTGGTGGCTGTTCGACAAAAACGGCTCCGGCAAAACGGAAGCGATGTTTATCATCGACTTTGCCGCCGGCACCGTAGAGCTGGGCAGCGCGGAAGACGTGCAGGCCGCGCCGGTGTTCGACTATGCCTGCGGCGTGGAGGCTGTGAAATCCCTGGCCGATGGCGAATACGCCATAGAGAAGATCCACCTGGACCAGGATAAACCCATGGTGTATATCATGACCGGCGACAAGAAGCGGGACCTGCGGGTGGAGTTCTGGCAGAGAGACGTTCGGGCCTGCACCACCTACACGGATACCTATTCCTGGAAAGACGACGCGCTCTATTGGGAGTATTACAATCTCAACACCGGCAGCTCCTGCACCCGGGATGAAGACCGGTATGAGGGCACGGAGCACCGGCAGCATATGCTCTTTGTTCCCGAGCTCTATGTGGCCCTGGACCCCAGCCTGCCCGTTACCGTAAAGGTCTTCGATAAGAATTCCGGCGACGAGCTGCTGGCCCAAGAAATAGCCCTGACCCAAAGCCAGCTCCACGACGAGCCGGAATATATCCCCGCCCCCGAAGACCTCGTGGGCACGGAGGATGGCGCGGTGAGCAGCGAATCCCAAGATTAACAAAGAAGAACCCCACCGATAGCGGCGGGGTTCTTCTTTTGCTTATATAGGGCTACATGTAGTGATACCTCCCCCGCTTGGCAAAGAGGAAGACGACGGAGATGATGCAGGCGAAGACGTCGGCTACGGTGACGGACCACCAGATGCCGTCCAGGCCCAGGAGGGCGGGGAGGGCCAGCACGCAGAGGATCTGGAAGACCAGGGAGCGCAGAAAGGAAATGGCGGCGGAAATAGCGCCGTTATTTAGGGCCGTGAAAAAGCTGGACGCAAAAATGTTGAAGCCCGCCAGCAAAAAGGACCAAGAGAACACCATAAAGGCATGCTGGGTCATTTGGGAGAGCTGCTGGTCATACCCAACAAAGATATTGGCCAAGGGTTTTGCCAGGGCCCAGGAAAGGAGGGTCATCAGCACCCCTGCGGAAAGCATAAGGACTACGCTCTTTTTCAACAGGCTCTTAAGCTCTTTGTGATTCCCAGCCCCGTGGTGGTAGCCTACAATAGGCGTGCTGGCTACCGTATAACCGATAAACGCCGCCACAAAGATAAAAGAAACATACATCAGCACGCCGTATACCGCCACGCCGTCCTCGCCGGCAAAGCGCAGGAGCTGATAATTATAGAGCATCCCCACAATGGAGCCAGAGATATTGGACATTAGCTCGGAGGAGCCGTTGCCGCAGGCTTTCAGCAAAATGCGGAGCTCCAGCCGGGTTTTGGTCAGGCGGAGCAGGCTGGAATTGGGCCGTAGGAAATAAAACAGCGGCAGCACCCCGCCTGCCAGCTGGCTGATGCCGGTAGCCAGCGCCGCCCCGGCCACGCCCCAGCGAAATACAGCGATGAAAAGAGCGTCCAGCGCCATGTTGGTCACGCCGGCGGCCACGGTGTATACCAGCCCCAGTTTGGGCTTTTCAGCGGTGGAAAGAAAGGTCTGGAAGACGTTTTGCAGCATAAAGGCTGTGGTAAAGGCCACCACAATGCGGCCGTAAACCACGCAGTCCTCCATCATGGCGTCTGTGGCCCCCAGCAGCCGGGCGGCCTGGGGCATGGCGGCGATGCCGAAGAGGGAGAGCCCCGCGCCCAGCAGCAGGGTAAACAGCACCATCATGGTGAAATAGCGGTTGGCGGCCGGCTTATCTCCCTCTCCCAACGTTTTGGCCACCAGGGCGCTGCCGCCGGTACCCACCATGAACCCTACGCCGCCTAGGATCATGGTAAAGGGCATAATCAAGTTGATAGCGGCGAAAGGCACCTTGCCCACGAAGTTCGAGACAAAGAGGCCGTCCACCACGCCGTAGATAGATGTAAAGATCATCATCATAACCGGCGAAATGGAAAACCGCAGAAGCTTTTTGTAAGTAAAGTGATCGGATAATTGGATTTGCATAGTTCCTCCTTTAACGGCCGCCGGATCGTTTTTCCCTCTCCTCGTTGAGCCGCCGCACATATTTTTGGTACAGCCGCAGAAAAGCTTCGGCTTCGCCCGGTTCCATGGCCTGAAAGGCCGCCTGTTCCGCCTGGATAATCTGATCGGCTGTCCGCCGTGCCAGCGCGGCGCCCTTTTCTGTCAGGGTAATGATCCGGGTGCGGCGGTCCTCGCCGGCGGAAAGCGTCAGGCTCCCTTCCGCCTCCAAACTCTTCAGTGCGGAATTAATGGTCTGCTTGGGCTGAAGCAGCATCTGGCAAAGGCGCTTTTGCGTAACCGGCGGTTCTTCCGCCCGCAGGGTGTAAAGAATCCACAGGGTGCATTCCGGCACGCCCAGCTGTCTGGCGGCGCTTCGATAAAAGCTGTCGCTTTCCTTTAAAATGCTATTGTACTGCTTTAGCCAAGGGTCAATAGGCGGGTTCTGCATGGTATTCCCTCCACGTCAATTATTCCGAAAGCGGACTTTATTATTATAGTCCGTTTTCGGAGCTTTGTCAAGAGGCAACCTGGGGCGCGTTCACACAAACTGAGTATGCGATTTTTGGAGCAGATTTTTGGCTGATTCAAGGGGTTCTCCTGGCTTTGCGCCTTGCCATTCAGAAATATAGCGGAGGCAAATATGTTTAATTTGACAATTCTTTTGCAATCTGGGATAAGCTGTTGACAGTAATGATTTTTTCGTCTATACTAGTTTTAGCCCTACATTATAGTGAATGGGGTCCTAAAGCCAATTTACTATAGGGCAGAAAGGGGATGATGCCATGCGCAGCAATGGGCGAGGCACTCTTTTTGCCTATACGTTCCAGACCGGCGGGAAACACGCCGCGTGATGCGTAGGGGCAAGGGCTGAACCGGGACTGCCAAAGTGAACGGTGCGCTATAGAAACGTATGGCCATGTACGTCGGACAAGCAAGGTCAAGGGTCTGGTGGAGAGAATAAACTTCCAAAAGTGGTAATTTGACTCTTGGCTGCCGGGAGAGGAAGTTTTCCGGCGCCTGTTTGTGCAGCGTATTCTGGTGAAAAAAATCCGGGGTGAATGTGTCCACAATGGCCTGTGGACACATTCGCTTTTCCAGCGCTTCCTTTGTTTTTTATTGGCAAAAAAGTTTCGCCGGCCTTTTTGGGGAGACGAAGCCCCCAGCCGCTTGGCAGATCCAACGTCCGGGGGCCTGAGCCAGCCGCGCCGCCTGGTTCAAAAGAGGCATACCCCTTTTGAACTGTGTTAACTATAAATAATTTTTGAAATGCCGCGACCATATATGTACGCGAAGGATTCTTGTAAGCAAAAGGGAAGTATGAAAGGTGGAAAGCGCCGTGAAAGGGGATTATGAGATATTGGTACGCCTCCGGGAGAGGGACCAGTACGCGCTGGAGATGGCGATTCACCGCTACTCCGGGTATGTGGCAGCAGTTATCAACAAAACGCTGGGCCCCCTGGGCACGCCCCAGGACGTGGAGGAGCTGGCCTCGGACGCTTTTGTAGCTCTATGGGAAAACGCTTTTAAGCTCCGGGACAACAGCGACCTTAAATATTGGCTGGCGGTGGTCGCCCGAAACGCCGCTTTAAAGCGCAGGAGGAAGCTGCGGTATGAGGAGCCTTTAGAGGACAATATGCTGCCGGATACCTCCCCGGAGGGACCCTGGGAAGAACGGGAGCAAAGCCGGATGGTCCGCCAAGCGGTGGATGGGCTGGAACCGGTGGACCGGGAGGTATTTTTGCGCCACTACTTCTGGCGGCAGACCGTGGTACAGATCGCGGATGAAATGGGGAAAAAGCCCTCTGCCATTAAGTCCAGGCTGATGAGAGGGCGGGAAAAGCTGAAAAAAGTATTGAAGAAGGAGGACTGCATCCTATGAGGGAAATCGACAAGCTGGTCAGCCGGGCCTATCCCGACGAGCTGCGCCGGGTGACGCCCATTGCCGTAGACGAAAAAGCCATTCTGTCCCGGGCCCTGGATAAGCTGGGCCTAGAGGAAGCCAAGCCCGCTGGGAAAACAGCCTCCCGCCGGAGGTCCCGCTATATTGGCCGCCATGGGGCAAAGCCCAATCTCCAGCTGGTGGAAATGCCCCAAGAGCCCGCAGGGCGGCCCTGGGTTACCTGGCTGGGCTGGGCGGTAGCCGCCTGTGTGGCCATTGCGGCGGTGGTAAATATAGGGCCCTATCTTCTTCAGGGGACGCCTGTGGCTCCCTCCGCCCAGGGGGAAGAGGCGGCGTTCTTAAAAAGCCTGCGGGAAGAGGCGGGATACTTCTCGGCGTATACAAACGAAGAAGCCTATGCCGAGATGGAGACCGCCAAGAGCGGGAATTCCCCCATCCAGGTCAGTATAAAAGCCCGGAACGAAGCGGCGCAGAGCCTCACCCAGGGGATAGAGACCGCCTCTCTCACCGGCTTTCCTGCCACCGGCCAGGGCATACAGGTAGTGGGGATAACCATGAAGCCGGACACCGCCTTAAACGACAACCTGTATTCCGCCCAATATACCTTTGCCATTAGCTTCCCGGCACAGAGCGAAGAGGAAATCTCACAATATTCCATAGATGTCTTTACACCGGCGCCGACCACCCTCACCGCCCGGGAAAACAAGGATGGATTGGCCTATGTTACGTTTCGCTTAAGCGAGCTGGAGGATCCGTCTTTGATTGCCGGCGCCCTGATTGTAGACCCGATGCCTGATCTGACTGTAGATTCCGATGGCAATCCATCTTCTATTGTTTTCGGATTTCATGTGCTTCTCTGCCCAGAAGGCGAGACGTCCTACGCCTATCCCTTTGCCGAAGAGGACTATATAGAAAACGGCTATGTGTCAGGCGCCGCCTATGGCAATGACCCAGCCGCAGACTGGGACGGCTCCGATGCAACCGACCGCTACGCCGCTAAAGCTGGTCTGTCCCAATGGGCCGGCAGCCCGGAACAGTAAAAGTTTTTGAAAGATTGTCAAGAAACCTTTTTCAAAAAGTGTCTTGACCAGGGCGCGGGGCGGTGGTTTCCAGGTACTTGACGCAGTCAATGTACAGAAACCGCTCAGCCCAGTAGACGAGGCATCGTCCCGAGGCCCCAGAAGGAGGAACCCACATGTCCGTCAGAAACCATGAAGTAACCAGCGTTCACCCCTTGTTGGATGAGAGGGGGGAGCTGATAGAGCCTGGGTGGTCCCGCAGGCTCTATCAGGTTTACAACCGGGAGAATATCCGGGCCCCCAAGTTCCGCATTAAGGAGTGGGACTACTATCTGGTAATGGGGGATGATTTTGCCCTGGCCTTTACCATCTCCGACGACGGATATGTGGGCCTACAGGGAGCCAGCTTTCTGGACTTTACCGTCCCCCGGGAGCATACGGAAACCCTTCTGGACCCCTTTCCTATGGGGAAAATGGCCATGCCCTGGGATTCCAGCGGCGGGGTGACGGCTTACCACAGGAAAAAGCGGCTGAATATGGCTTTCACCGTAGGCGGCGGCAAGCGCCGGATTCTGTGCGATTTCAGGCGGTTTGATGGCGGCAAGGACTTATACTGCGACATTACTTTAGAGCAGCCCCACATGGACACCATGGTTATTGCCACCTCCTGGAAGGAGAACCCCCGCCGCTTTTACTACAACCAAAAGATCAACTGCATGAGAGCCCGGGGCAAAGCGGTTTATGGCGGGAAAACCTACACCCTGGACCCCAGCCGGAATTTCGGCACCCTGGACTGGGGCCGGGGGGTATGGACCTATGACAACACCTGGTATTGGGGCAGCGGGAATGGTATCATTGACGGAAAGCCCTTTGGGTTCAACATCGGCTATGGCTTCAGCGACAGGAGCCCCGCCTCGGAAAACATTCTCTTTTACGACGGGGTGGGGCACAAACTGGACGATGTGACCTTCCACATTCCTGAAAACAGTTATTTAGAGCCTTGGCGGTTCAGCTCCTCGGACAGCCGGTTCGAGATGGACTTTACGCCCATTCTGGACCGGTGCGGGAAGCTGGACTTAAAGCTTATTATGACGGACCCCCACCAGGTGTTTGGGCGGATGACAGGCCGGGCTGTGCTGGACGATGGAAAAGTGCTGGAGGTCAAGGATCTCCTATGCTTTGCGGAGAAAGTACACAATAAATACTAAGAACCTGTACCCATCGGAGGCCCATTCTGCCCATGGACCGTCTTTCCGTACAGGTTCCAAAGCTTGCTTGAACCCGCGAAGCGCCCAAAAGCTCTTGAAATCCCTTAGGAATCTTCATGAGCCTTTGAGCGCTTCACGGGTTGTCTTTTTTCGCCTTTATTTCTATTCTACGGAGATAATGAAATAATATACCGGCTGGCCGCCGTCTACCAGCGTGATCTCCACATCCGAATGGACCTTACCCGCCAGCATCCACTTGGCCTCCTGGGCCTGGTCCGCCGTAATCCCCTCGCCGTAAATCAGCGTGATAAAGGAGGTCTGCTTACTGGCCAGCGACCGCGCCACCTTTACGCAGGTGTATACCGGGTCCTTTTCAATATAGTCCAGCTTGCCATTTTTCAGCCCCAGGATATCCCCCTGGCGAATGGCCTCGCTGCCAAACTCCGAGTCTCTGGCCGCAAACGTCACTAGGCCCGTGTTCACGTTCCCCGCCGCTTCCATCATGGCCTGCTGATTGTCCCCGGCAGAGCCGTCCGGGTCAAAGGCCAGCATAGCCGCCAAACCCTGGGGAATGGTTTTGGTGGGCAGCACAATAACCTCCCGGTCTTCCGCCAGGGGCACGGTCTGCTGGGCGGCCATTAGAATATTCTTATTGTTGGGCAGCACAAAGACTTTCTTGGCCGGCGTGGCCAGCACCGCGCTTAAAATGTCCTCTGTGCTGGGATTCATGGTCTGCCCGCCGCTAACCACCACGGCGCAGCCCAGCTCCAAAAACAGATTCTTAAGCCCCTCGCCCGCAGCCACAGAGATAAATCCCAGCTCTTCCACAGGCTCCCGGCGCTCCAGAAGAGGCGCTTCCGCCGGGGCCTCCGGCTGGGGCTCCCCGCCGCCCAGAGCCTTGTGCTGCTGCTTCATATTGTCGATCTTCACGGAAAGCAGCTGCCCATGCTGTAAGCCTGCCTGTAAGGCTTCGCCAGGGTTTTCCGTGTGTACATGCACCTTAATAATTTCGTCGTCCCCGGCCACCAGCACACAATCGCCGATGGTTTCCAGGAACAGGCGCAACTCCATGGGGTCCTTGCCGCTGTCCGGATCCCTGCCAATAACGAATTCCGTGCAGTAGGTAAAGTGGATCTCACTGTCGAATTCCGCCGCCGCGTTCCGGAAGAACTCCGCCGTCTCCTGGGCGCGCTCTTCCTCCGACATGCCGGACTCGATAATGATCCCGCTGCGGAATACGCTGAGCATCCCTTCAAAGATTAGACAGAGCCCCTGGCCCCCCGCGTCCACCACGCCGGCCCGTTTCAGCACCGGCAGCAGCTCCGGGGTCTGCTCCAAAGCTTCCGCCGCGCCCATGCACACCGCGTCCCAAACCGCTACAGCCTCCGCCGTCCCATGGCCCAAAGCTTCCCGGCCATGCTCGGCCGCTACCCGGGCCACGGTTAAAATGGTGCCCTCGGTAGGCCGGGTCACCGCTTTATAGGCTTCCTCTACACCCAGCTCTAACGCCCCCACCAGCTCTTGGGCCCTGGCGTCTCCCAGCTCTTCCAGTCCTTTGGAAATTCCCCGGAACAGCAGGGAGAGAATCACGCCGGAATTGCCTCTGGCCCCCCGCAGCATAGCGGCGGCGGCTTTCTTGGCCACTTCCCCCGCTGTGGCGGTATCCGGCAGCTCCTTAAGCGCCTCTGCGGCAGCGCCGATGGTCATGGACATATTAGACCCCGTATCTCCGTCGGGAACCGGGAAAATGTTCAAGTCGTTTACCTGCTTGCGGTATTTCGCAATGTTATTTGAGCCGGAAATAATGGCATTTTTAAGCTGAGCGCCTGCAATCATGGGAAACACATCCTTTTTGATAGGTGCGCAGCCTGGATACCCCCGGCGGCGCGAAGAACCATTTTATAGTATTGTAACACAGAATCCTCAAAAAAACAATCCGCAATATGGAAAAAGGTCGCGAGACGCTGCTAAGGCGCGCTCTGCCCCTTTTGAAAAAGCGGGCAAAACCTTTACTTCCGGATTTTGACGGTTCCGCACAGGCGGCTTGTGGGTAGAACCGGAGGTTTGCGTGGGAGCTTTGCCTGCTTAGTCTAGCAGGCGGCATAGGAGGGCGTTGGAGATTAGGAAGCCTTCTGGGGTTAAAGCAATGGCTTCTTTTGTGGCGGCGAGATATTTTGCGGGGCAGGCGGAGGCTTTTTGTGCGATGGTTTGAAAAGCGGCTTCACCCTCCTGGCCGTATCGTTCCCGCAGACGGGAGCGCCGCAGGCCCGCGGTCAGCCGGAGGTTCAGCATGGCAAATTCCTGGATGGAGCCGCCAGGGCCGTCGTCTGCGGGTTGGCCGCCGGAGAGAAAGCTCTTTAAGTCCCGGGGCCAGAAAAAGCGCCGCCCTTGGTAGAAGGAGTGGGCCCCGGGGCCTATGCCGATATACTCCTGACAGCGCCAATAGAGAAGGTTGTGCCGGCTTTCCCGGCCAGGTTTGGAAAAATTGCTGATCTCATACTGGGCATACCCTTGGCTTGCCAGCTCCCGGACGCAGAACAGGTACTCCTCCGCCGTCTGATCTTCATCAGGCAGGCATATATTCTGCCGGGAAAACGGCGTGCCGGGCTCTACCTTCAAAATGTAAGCGGAAATATGCTCGGGTTTGAGCCCCGCCGCAAACTGGATGGACCGCCCCAGCTTTTCCTCCCCGCCCCCGGGCAGGCCCAGCATGAGGTCCAGGGAAAGATTCCGAAACCCGCCTAGGCGCGCCAGCTCCACCGCCCTGGCAACATCCCGCGCCGTATGCCCGCGGCCTAAAAGCTTCAGCTCCCCTGGATCCGCCGACTGCATTCCCAGAGAAAGCCGATTCCATCCCGCCTTATGCAGGCCGGTAAAGAAAGCCTGGTCCAAGGACGTGGGGTTGGCCTCCAGGGTGATTTCCGCGCCCTCCGCCAAGGTAAACCGTTTCCCCACCTGGTCTAACAGCCGCGAAAGCCGGTTCACCCCCAAAAGGCTGGGCGTGCCGCCCCCAAAATAGACGGTAGACAGCGCCCTGCCGCAATCCTTCGCGTACTGAGCCAACAGCACCTCCACCCGCGCAAGATAGGCGTCCATCTCCTCATCACCGCCCGCCACAGAGTAAAAGTCACAATACGGGCATTTCCCCGCGCAAAACGGCACATGTATATATAAGCCCAGCTGATCCATATCCACTCCTCTTTAAAGCCCTTAAGCCGCCCACAACAAACCGCCGGCTAACCGTAAGCAATCCCTAAAGGCCGATAACCGCTGAAAACCCCCGGCCCGTGGCACAAACTACCGTTTCCCCCTCGGAAAACGCCGGCATAAATGTTTTTGATCTTCTCATCCGCCGGTTCGGCCGGCCGCTTGGCGTGGCCGATGCTGGCGGGACTGGTCCCTGTACATTGACTTCGTCAAGTACCCGGGGACCCTCGCCTTTTTACAAAAAGCTTCCAGGTGCGGACAGCGTCCGCAGCCTTAGGCCCTAGATCCCCAGCACATCCCGCAGGTATATACGCGAAACCTCGGCGGAGTGGAAGTTGCAAACCTCGGGGCGGTCCAGTTCGACGCAGAGGACGCCGTCGTAGCCCACCTCCTCCAGGGCGGCTTTTACGGCGGGGAAGTCTACCGTGCCGTGGCCAAGGGCCCGGAAGGTAGCCATTTTATCCCGGCCCTGGGCTTTGGAGAGGGCGTAGGTATCCACATCTTTCAGGTGCATGTAGGCGATGCGGCGGCCGTACTGCCGGATGATATCTACTGGATGGATGCCCGCCAGAGTGGTATGGGCGGTGTCAAAGCAGAAGGAGACAGCGCCGGGGTCCGTGTGGGCGGCAAAGTAGTCGATGTCGCTTTGGCTGAAGACGCAGGTGCCATAGTGGGGATGGAAGCACACCGTAACCCCCTTCTCCCTGGCGTAAGCGCCCAGGCGGTTGGCAATCTCGCAGATTTTGTCCAGCATTTCCGGACAGGTGGGCCGCTCATAGGGGGCCTCGCCAAAGCCGCCGTGCTGGCAGTTGTACCACTTGCCGCCAATCTCCGCCAGAAAATCCACCTGCTCCATGCCCCGTTGCACAGACGCGTCCACGTCCAGGTCAAAGTGGCCGTAAAGGTTTACCAGCTCCACGCCGCAATCCGCCGCCAGCTTTTTCAGCTGGCCGGGGTCGTCTTTGTAGTAATCCCGGATAAAGGCAAAGTTCTCCACCGTGTCGTAGCCTAAGAATTTGCACTCTCTAAAGCTCTGTTCCAGCTGCTTTTTGGCGGTTTCGGGATCTCCGTGAATCCAGGTCCAGCCTGTATACGCTGCTTTCATATTTTATCTTCCTTTCAAAATGATGTTTTATGTCAATTTTTTTGCAATAATCCTCTCATAGGCGTGCTCGTGATGGATCCCGCCAGGTAGGCCCCTTGGAGAAGGTGGAAACGGTTTTGTCCGCATAGCTCTGTTCCCAAAAGGGCTTAGAACCTGTACCAGCCCCGTTCATGCTTTTGCCCCCTTCTTTCCGGCGGATGCTTATTCATCCAAAATGCCGTGCATGGGATTATTCTCCATGGGCGCGGTGCGGGTGTATTTGGTGGTCATGGGGATGTAAGTTTTGCTTTCGCAGGATTTGGAGAAGCTGGTCATGATCTCCAAAATATGCCGCTGCTGCTGGTAATTGGCCCGGTGATCCCGGCCGGTGCGCAGGGCCTTGCACATGTCCGCCAGCCCTAGGCCCCGGCTGTTTTCCGGGTAATCATAGAGCAGGGGCATTTCCTTCCAGCCCGCGTAGAAATCCGGCACGCCGTGGCGCAGTAGGCCCGGGTCGGTTTTGGGGGCGGCCGCCGCGTCCTCGGGCCGCAGCAGCAGCACCGGCCCGCCGAAGGTGTTGGGGTCCGGGACCATCATGCTGCCCTTGGTACCGTATACCTCAAACCGGGACTGGGCGGTGTAGTGTACGTCAAAGGTGGTGAATATTTGGGCTACGGCCCCGCTGCTGAACTCCACATTTCCCGCCAGGTAGGTGTCCACGTCCACGTCGATGATTTCTCCCTGATGGGGCTGGGAGGTTATTACCCGCTGGGGGAAGGAGCGCTTGGTCATGCCCATTACGCCCCGGGCCTCTCCTAACAGCTGTACCAGGGCCGTGACATAGTAGGGCCCCATATCCAGCATGGGTCCGCCGCCCCTCTTATAGTAAAATTCCGGGTCCGGGTGCCAGGTTTCGTGGCCATGGCAGACCATAGCGCAGCTGGCCCCCACCACGTCGCCAATCATGCCGCTGTCAATGAGGCGCCTTGCCGTCTGGATCCCCGCGCCCATAAAGGTGTCCGGCGCGCCGCCGATTTGAAGTCCCTTTTCCTCGGCCAGGGCGATAAGCTGGTTGGCCTCGTCCATATCCACGCCCAGAGGTTTTTCCGAATAGACATGCTTGCCGTGGAGCAGCGCCTGCTTTGTCACCTCAAAATGCTCATAGGGGCGGGTGAGGTTGAGAACTACCTCTACCTGCGGGTCGTTAAAAGCATCGTACATATCCTGGTAGATTTTGGGCTGGGGGGCCGCCGCGCCCTTCTCAATCTCCTCCTTTACGTAGTCTGCGCCTCTTTGGGCCCTTTCCGGGATGAGATCACAGACGCCTACGAGCTCCACCTCCTGAAAGGTATGCGTGATATTTTTTAAGTAGATGCCGCTGATGGCTCCTACGCCAATCATGGCAACCTTCACGGTCTTCTTTTCCATGCTTTCACCCTTCCTTTTGCTTTGCTTTCGCGCTAGTTTCATTATAGCGGTTCCGGCGGCATATTTCCAGTCCTATTCCAACTATTTTGCGGGATTTTTCCCTCGGCCAGTATCTTTTTCGAAATGCAAAAAAACTCCCTCATTTCTGAGAGAGTTTTCAGTGTTGGCGA
>CANONE010000036.1 GCA_947567585.1 uncultured Clostridia bacterium
ACAGAGATGCCCAGGAAGATGGTGACAATGTTCATCAGCTCGTTCTGAACGGTCTTGTTCAGGCGCTCCACCACGCCGCACTCCTTCATCAGGTTGCCCAGCATCAGGCAGCCTACCAGCGGAGCGGCGGAAGGCAGCATAAAGGAAACAAAGATCGTAACAATGATGGGGAACAGAATCTTCTCAGTCTTGCTCACCGGGCGGAGCTGCTTCATCTTGATCTTCCGCTCTTCCTTGGTGGTGAGAGCCTTCATAATGGGAGGCTGAATCACCGGCACCAGCGCCATGTAGCTGTAAGCGGCTACGGCGATGGGGCCAAGCAAATGCGGAGCCAGCCGCGCCGTGGTGTAAATGGCGGTGGGGCCGTCCGCGCCGCCGATAATGCCGATGGAAGCGGCCTCGGGACCAGTGAAGATGGTCAGGCGGGCGGCAACGTAAGTAATAAAGATGCCCAGCTGCGCCGCGGCGCCCAGCAGGAGGGTCTTGGGGTTAGCGATCAGGGGGGCGAAGTCGGTGCCGGCGCCCACGCCCACAAAGATCAGGCAGGGGTAAATGCCCAGCTTTACGCCCAAATACAGGTAGTCCAGCAGGCCGCCGTGGCCGGTGCCCAGCTCAGCCCAGTTAATGACGCCGTCGGCAAAGTACTCGGCATGGTACATGCCGGCACCAGGCAGATTGGTCAAAAGCATGCCAAAGGCGATGGGCAAAAGCAGCAGGGGCTCGAACTTCTTAACAATAGCCAGATACAGCAGCACGCAGGAAATCGCGATCATCACCAGGTCCAAAGGCTCGTTCATCACCTGGTAGAAGCCGGTACTCTGCAAAAAAGTTTGAATTGCTTCCATTAGGTTACACTCCTTTTTTTATTGGTTCCCCCAGGGGCTTTAGGCGATTGTGCAAAGGAGTGTGCCGCTCTCCACGGAAGCGCCCTTGGAAACGGCCACAGAAGTGACGGTGCCGTCCTTGGGAGCCATGATTTCGTTCTCCATCTTCATCGCTTCCAAAATCATCAGCACGTCGCCGGACTTTACAGCTTGGCCCGCCGCAACCTTTACATCCAAAATGGTGCCGGGCATGGGGGCGCTGACAGGTTCGCCGGAACCAGCGGCGGCAGGAGCCGGCGTCGGAGCGGGGGCCGGGACAGGCGCGGCGGCGGGGGCCGCGACCGGGGCGGCTCCGCCCTGGACCTCTTCTACGGTAACTTCATAAGCGGTGCCATTGACATTAACGTTATATTTTCTCATAATAACAATTTTCCTTTCTTTCGGATAGAGCCGGGATGTACCCCGAAAGCCCTTTCACTATTGTTGTTCACGCTTTCCCGCCGGCTTACAGCTTGCGGATAGAATGGATGCGGATATGCTCTACGCCGCTGCCCATGTCCTCGGCAATCGCGGCGGAAATAGCCGCCACCAGCTGCTGCTTATTCATCTGGGGAGCAGCCGGAGCAGCCGGGATAGCCGTGGGAGCAGGAGCGGGGGCCGCAGCCGCCTGGGGCGCGGGGGACGAACCTCTCCCTGCCATGATAGCGCCCATAATCTTGATAATGACAATCAAGCAGATCAGCACCACGAACACAGTGCAAAGACCCATGGCCACTACCTGGAGAAAGCCGGGCTCGGCCACGCTGGCAACCTCTAACATTTTCATACCTTCTTACCTCCTTTCCCAAGGGATTTTATAAAGAAATGGAATGGAAACGCGGGGTGAATTTTGAAAAACACCATTCTGCCGCATTTTATCAAAATCAAGTAAATGATACCACGTCCAGGCTTTTTTGACAAGGGCTTTTATTCATAAATTTTTAAAAATTCTCCGGCTGCCACCGGCTGTCCGCAATGCAGGAGATATCGATCATCCCCGCGGCCCGCTCCCGGGCGGCCTCATAGGCGAATTTGTCAATGAGATAGGGCTTGGTGGGGCGCTCCGCCTGCGCCTGCGCCGGGGTAAGGGCATAGCGCAGTACCAAAACGTCCCCTTCCTCTCCGGCCTCCTCAAAGCCCATAGCCTTAAAGAAGCCCACCGCCTGGGCGTTCTCCCTGTGAACCCGGGAAAGCGCCTCCCTGCGGCTGCCCTCTTCCATCATGTCCCGCATCAGGCTCCAAAGGGCCTTGCCCACGCCAATGCCTTGATATTCCGGCTTTACATACAGCTGGAACTCTACGGAAAACAGATCCTCCGGCGCATGGCGGTTTTCTGTCAAATGGCAAAATCCCGCGGTCTGGCAGTCGATTTCACACAAAAGCCACCCCAATCCATAAGTATACCTGTCTATCCGCTGGATATACGCCTGCAGCCCCGGCGTCTCTTCCTCCGGCGCGCACACGGTACCCGTATAGGGCCCGTATACCTTTAGCATAGAGGGCCCATCCCACTCGTTTACTCTCCGCACAGCTACCCTTGCCATTCTGCATCCTACCTTTCGGCGACGTTTTTTTAAGGCCAAGGCCGTGGGGCTCCGCCCCACCCCCGCAGCCTTTATGAAAAAGCTTGACCAAAACTTTTTATGTGGACTTTGTTTCTTTTGATGGGTTGGCCGCCGGTCCGGCTGTATTTCAGCGGCCAATGGGTTTTCTGGATTTGTCTTTTGTTGTGTGGGGTTTTTCCGCCTTATGTTTCCCGGCGGCAAAACATCCTCTCTACTTTGCCGTCTTCGTCAAAGGCGTTGTTGTACTGTAGGACGGCGTATTCCTGTAGGAGCTTGTCATAGGGCGTTTTCTCGCCGGTCCGGTAAAGCCGGCCGTCTTTGTCCATGCAGCCGATGGCTGTGATCACCGGAATCTGCTGGCGCAGGTCCTCCAGATAGTCCGTGTAGCCGCTACCTGGAAGCCCCGCCGCGCTTAGCAGAAGGCCGGAAAGGTAGTTTAAACTCACAGCCGGGATCTCCTGGGTTTTCAAGGGATAATTGGCCCACAGGAAAAACGGCACCCGGTACTGGCTCATAGTGGCTCCAAAGCCGGATTCTCCGGCAAGCACCGCCTTGTTAAAGCCGTCCTCCAGCTTAGGCCAGTGGTCGCCGAAAAAGAGAATCACCACCGGGTCCGGCCGGGCGGAGAAGTAGTCCAGAAGATACTCCAAAGCCTGGTCGGAGCTCTTGGTCAGGGTAAGATACTGCTCGGCCTTGGGCCACTTTCCGGCGGCGTCCTGTACCCGCACCCTGGTTTTATAGTTTTCATCCTCATAGCCACCATGGTTTTGGATGGTCACATTGAATAGGAAAAGCGGATCCTCCGAAATCCCCCGCCAGCGCTCATATTCGTAGATTACCTGCTCGTAGCAGGACCGGTCGCTGGTAAGCCGGTGCTCAAAATGCCGCTCCACGTCAAAGATCGTGGCGTCTACGAACTCGTCAAACCCCAGATGGGGATATGCCTCAATCCGCTGCCAGGCTTCCCGGTCTCCGGGATGGATGGCGGTGCAGTGGTAGCCCTGCTCCTTTAATAGCGCGGGCAGGGAGGACTGGGGCGAGTCGATATACTGCTGGTAGGGCTTGCTCCCGTTGGGCAAAAAGGCCATTGAATTCCCCGTAAGAAACTCATACTCGCTGTTGCAGGTGTTCCCGCCATACACGGATGAGTACGCCTGCCCCCAGACACAGTCCCCGGACCTTTGCAGGCTGTGGAGAAAGGGCTGGTTATCTGGAAGAAAGCCTACCGACTCAAAGCTGCCAAAATCCGTCATGGATTCGTTCATAACGGCGATTACCGTGGGCTTCTCCCCCGGCTCACCCAGAAAGGCTTCGGGCTCCTGTGCCTCCCGCAGGCTGGCCAGGCGCTCCACTCTGGCCCGGGAATACCCATCCGGCTTATCCACCAGCATGAACTGCACATTGGCAAAAAAGCCCGCCGCGATGCCGGTCAGCTCTGAGCTGGCCTTCTGGTTCCAAGCCCACACAGTAATTCCCATATTGGAAAGGCCGTTAAGGGGAAACAGCAAAAACAGCAGCGCCCCGGAAAGCCCCAGCGCGGCTAAGCGCTCCCTGCGCCAAACGCGGCGGGCCGCCCCCGCCCGCCTGGGGGAAAGCTTTACGCACGCCGTCACAATACACAGGTAGCTGATAACCGCCAGGGCCATTTTGCGGGTGGGTATGTATTCATAGCCTCCGGAAACGGTCAGCGCCGTGGAAAAGGAGGTGAAATCCCAGGGCAAAATGGGTTGGCCCCGGAACTGGACCACAAAGTAATTGGCAATGCCGAAGGTGATGGCCACCGCGCCGCCTATAGCGGCCGCGCCCCAGGCCCGCCGGGTCAGGGCATAGCCCAAAAGAAACACCAGCAGGTAGCATAGATAGTTGGCAAGCCACCGTTTTTGAGGGAACTGCCATATTTTGGTGCCGTTTATCACGTCTACCGTAATAAAGGCCCACAGCGGCAGCACAAAAACCAGCAGCCAGCCCAGTTTCTCTCCCGGGCCTGGCGGAATCTCCGTCTCCACCAGGCATAGGCCCGCAGATAAAGCCGTCATCACCCCAAAGCTGAAAATGTACCACCAGCACACGGCGCTCTGGTCTCTAGCCTCCTGCAAAAAGGCCAGCTGCCACTCCATGGCAAAAATTCCGGCTGAAACCGCCAACACCAAAACAGAAGCAATCACATTTTTCCGGCTAAGACTAAGCCGAAGCTCGAACTTTTCACTCATAGAACAGGACTCTCCATCGCATATTTTCTTCACGCCTCTAAGGTCGCGGGGGTTCGTCTCGTCTGCCGGTTCGGCCGGTGAGACCCAAGCCCCTACGGCCTTAGACCTCACCCCTCAAAAAAGCCGGCGATGGCGTCCGCGATGCGCTTGCTGGCGTGGCCGTCGCCGTAGGGGTTGCTGGCGCGGCTCATACGGGCGTATTCCCTCTCGTCGGTGAGCAGCTCCCGGATGAGGGTATAGATGGTCTCCTCGTCGGCGCCCGCCAGCTTTAGGGTACCGGCCTTTAGGCCCTCCGGGCGCTCGGTGGTGTCCCGCAGAACGATAACCGGCTTGCCTAAAGAGGGGGCCTCCTCCTGAATGCCGCCGCTGTCGGTAAGAATCAAATAGGACCGGGCCAGAAGGTTGTGGAACTCCACCACCTCCATGGGCTCGATAAGCTTGACCCTTTCGCAGTCTCCGAATTCCTCCTGGGCGGCCTTTTGCACCAGCGGGTTCAAGTGTACCGGGTATACCGCCTTCACGTCCGGAAATTCATCCACCACCCGGCGGATCGCCCGGAACATTCGGTGCATGGGCTCCCCCAGATTCTCCCGGCGGTGGGCCGTCAGCACCAGCAGCCGGGAGCCCTTGGCCCAGTCCAGAATGGGATCCTGAAAGTCCTCCCGGACCGTGGTGGCAAGCGCGTCGATGGCTGTGTTGCCGGTGACCACAATGCCGCCGTCTTCCTTGCCCTCGTTCAGAAGATTCTGGCGGCTCAGCTCCGTAGGCGCAAAGTGCAGGTCCGCCATGCAGCCTACAAACTGCCGGTTCATCTCCTCCGGGTAGGGGGAATATTTGTCATAGGTCCGAAGCCCCGCCTCTACATGGCCAATGGGAGTCTGGCAGTAGTATGCGGCCAGGGCCCCGGCAAAGGTTGTGGTGGTGTCTCCATGGACCAGCACCATCTGGGGCTTTTCCTTCTTGATAACCCCTTCCAGCCCCTGGAGCACCCGGGCTGTAATGTCGGAAAGGGTCTGTCCAGGCTTCATGATATCCAGGTCATAGTCCGGCCGTATATCAAAAGCCCGAAGCACCTGGTCCAGCATCTGCCTGTGCTGCGCCGTCACGCACACCAAAGTTTCAAATTCCTCCCGCCGCTTCAGCTCCTTCACCAACGGCGCCATCTTAATCGTCTCCGGCCTGGTGCCAAACACCAGCATCACCTTTATCTTCTCCATCTCGTCTCTCCTTCCAGTATATTCTCTTGCGTGTGGCTCTTAGCACCCTAAGGCCACGGGGGCAAAGCCCCTACGGCCTGGACTACGGCCTTAGGCGCCGCACCGCCCCCAGGAATTTGACGTTGTTGTTCCAGAACCGGCCCAGGCGGGAGGGCTCCCGGGCGATGCGGTAGAGCCATTCGGTGTTGGTTTTTACGAAGAAGGCGGGGGCGCGGCGCTTGCTGCCGCTGAGTACGTCAAAGGAGCCGCCCACGCCCATCCACACGCCTTTTGTAAGCTTGCTCAGATGCCGGTAGATCAGCAGGTCCTGGGCCGGGGCCCCCAGCGCCACCAGAGTGAGGTCCGGGGCCAGGGCGGCCAGGGCGGAGAAGTCCGCGTCCTTGTCCCTGCCGTAGCCATTGCGGTAATGGACCGTAATCCGCGGATATTGGTCCCGCAGCTTTTGGGCCAGGGCCGAGACTACCTCTTCCTTGGCTCCCAGCAGGCACACGGTTTTCCCCTGCTCTCCGGCAACGCGCAGCAGCTTTTCGGAAAGGTCCACCCCGGTGATTCTCTCCTGGGCGGGCAGCCCCAGAATCTTCATGGCCTTGACCACGCTGATGCCGTCCGGCACGATCTCCGCCTCCTTGGAAAGCAGCAGCAGCCGCACCGCCGGGTCCCGCTGGGCGTGCATGATAATCTCCGGGTTGGCCGTAACAATAAACAGCTTTTTTCCTTCCAGCATGGCCTTTTTGGCCCTTTGGGCGTATTCCTCCGCTGTGCCGCCGAAAACGCGCTTTAAATATTCGTCGATTGCCATGAGACAGCTCCTTTCCACATCCTGTTTTACCGGCTATCTGTTTTGCAGCTTCCGCACGCTGGTATAGCCCAATACCGCCAGCGCCGCCAGATCCACAAGCCCCAGCAGCCTGACGGCTAAATCGGGCAGCGGGGCTCCGGCCAGCTGGGTTCCGAGCAGCAGAAGGCTTGCCCCGCCTAGAATCACCAGGCTTACGATCCACAGTGCATTATTTCGTTTCCTCTCCATTTTGCTCTCCTTTCTGATCCCTCTCCCGGCCGTCGTCGAAATCATACAGCTCCTCCTTGCCAAAGGCGGCTGTGCTTTCCGAGGCGTTGAGGAACACGGTAAACGTTTGGAAAATCAGCTTAAAGTCCTGCCAGATGCTGTAGTTTTCAATGTACATCAGGTCCATTACCAGCTTGTCCTTGGGCGAGGTGTTGTATTTGCCGGAGATCTGCGCCAGGCCCGTCAGCCCGGCCTTTACCCGCAGCCGGTAGGCGAATTCCGGCAGGTCGCCGGTATACTTTTCCACGTTTTCCAG
Organism: uncultured Clostridia bacterium; assembly: GCA_947567585.1. Taxonomy (GTDB): domain Bacteria; phylum Bacillota; class Clostridia; order Oscillospirales; family Acutalibacteraceae; genus Acutalibacter. Next base: position 7,178 of record CANONE010000036.1, read on the forward strand.
CATTTCCGGCCGGGGGCCCACCACGGTCATATCGCCGTTTAAGATGTTGATCAGCTGGGGCAGCTCGTCGATGCGGAACTTCCGCAGCACATGCCCCACCTTGGTGATCCGGTCGTCATTCTCCGTCACCGACTTATGAATGGAGTTCTCCTCCTTCATGGTGCGGAACTTGTACACCTCGAACACCCGGCCGTATTTGGTGAGCCGCTTCTGCTTATAGAGCACCTTGCCGTGGTCCTCCAGCTTAATGGCAATGGCGCACACGAGCATAATGGGGCTGGTCAAGGCCAGGCCCACAATGGATACCGCCAGGTCCGTCAGGCGCTTCACAATCCGCTGCTCCATGGTCAGGTCCTTGGTGGTGTACATCACCAGGGACTTGTCGTCCAGGGTGACATACTTGGCCCCCTGGCTCACCACGTCTATAGTCTCGAAATTGTAGTAGATATTCTTCTGGGTCTGATAGCAGAAGGAAATCAGGTCGTTGCGCTCCTTTAGCGGCACGTCGTAGAGGAACACCGTGTCGTTGCGCATCACCACGTCCAGCACCCGCGGGTCGTCATAGCGGATGATCTCATCCACCTCATACTGCTTGGGGAACCGTTGGATCTTGGGAATAATGCTGCCCAGGCTCTGCCGGGAGGAGGAAATGACGCAGCACTTCTCCGGGGGCTCCAGCGAAAAGTAGATGTAATTCCCAAGATATGCGAAGATCACAATGACGATGACCTGCAAAACCATTACCAGCAAAAGAAGATGCGGCGTCTCGTACACAAAGTGGTCGTTGTTCTTCTCGCTGGTATTCATAATGGACAGCTGCAAATGGGTCACCAGGTCCGTCATGATGGTAGCCAGGGCCATGGAATGGACGATGGGCCTGCTCTTCTGCGACCCCACCGCGTACCCGCCGTAAACGGACATCAAGGCAATGCCCAGCACCACAAAGGTCACCATGGTGACGCCGGTGGTCCGGGATAGATTAAAGAGCCACGGGTTATTGATGCCGAATATCCCAAAGAATATGGCGAAAAGGGCCGCGAACAGCGTCAGCTTCAAAACAAAGACCACTGTCCGCTTCAGTTTCTTAATCATGCTGTGCATAGCATCACCTTCCGTTTGTGGTGTGGGCTAAGGCCGCGAGGCTCTGCCTCGCGCTCCGCAAACTTTTTGGAAAAAGTTTAATCAAAAACTTTTGCTCCGACGTTTTTCTGTTTTTAAACGTTAGCCGCTGCCTCGGGGCCGAAGGTTCCAGCGGGGTCCAGCCTTGAGGGAGCGGGCGCCCAGCTGGCAGTTTGGTGGAGCTCAGGTAGCGACTAACGGACCGCGCTGGCTCAGCTAGTAAGTTCCCCACCGGCGAGGGCGGCGCTTTGCCCGACCCCGCGAAGTGGATGCGTCTCGCCTGCCGGCTCGGTCGGGTCAGAACGATCCCCACTGGGGATCTTCCCCGTCACGTTGCACGTCGCGCTTCCAGCCAGTCTGCGGCGCGTTTGGCGGCGTTGCCGTCCTCTTTGATGCCAAATTCCTGGTAGAAGGCTTGGGTTCGCTGCCGTTGGGCTTCCTCGGCAAAGCCGGTGATAACGGCTTCCAGCTGGTCGTTGTTTTCTGCCCGGGCAAAGGGGAGCTTGTCAAGGTCAAAGTAGAAGTTCCGGTCGCCCCGGTAGGCTTCCAGGTCGTTGACATAGAGAAAGCAGGGCTTGCCGGTGTTCATAAAGTCGAACATCACCGAGGAGTAGTCGGTCACCATGGCCTCCGCCGCCAGATACAGCTCCTGAATGTCCGGGTATGCGGAAGCGTCCCGGACAAAGCGCGGGTCCAGCCGCAGCTCCCCGGCTTTGGCGGCAATATTGGGATGGAGCTTTGAGAGCACCAGCCATTCCCCGCCAAACCGCTTTTTCAAGGCGGCGCAGCACCGGCTATAGTCCATATCGTACACAGAAAGGCCCTTGTCCTTGCGAAAGGTGGGCGCGTACAGGAGCAGGCGCCTGTCCTCCGGCAGACCCAGGTCCCGCCGTACCCTTTCCACAGCCTCCCCCGGCGGACCGAACAGCCCGTCGTTCCGGGGAAAGCCTCCCTCCAGCACCTCTCCCGAATACCAGAAAGCCCGCCGGTAAATCTCCGTTAAAAAGGCGCTGTTGGAAAGAAACAGGTCCGCCATCTGAGAATCTTTTTTGGCCGCCCGCAGATAATCCTCCGGCAGCGCGTCCGCCGCGTCCCCTTCAATGCGCTTTAGGGGGAAGCCATGCCAGGTCTGCACATACCGGGTGGCCCCTCTCTTCTGGGTATAGGCCCACTTCCGGCTGTTGTCCACCCACGCCCCGGCGGTACACATATGGTAGATAAAGGCGGGGCTGTCTACCGCCACGGGCTTGATGCCTTCCGGCAGGGAGGCCGCCTCATGTGGTCCGCTTACAGCCCAGTATACCTTCCATCCCCGCCGGACAAGCTCCCCGGCAATGGCCCGGGGGCTGTCGGAAAAGCCCCGGCCATAAAAGCTTTGGCACACCGCCTTGCGCCGGTCCTTCGGCAGCAGGGACAACGCCTGCCAAAGAGTATTCCTTACGATTTTTCCCGCTATATTCATACTAAAAACCGCCCTTTCCGTCCACTGGTCACTTTAAAAGCTTCCGGTGCTTAATAATGACCCCTACCCGGAAAGCCAGGATGGAAAATTCTGTTACCGAGCTCAAAAGGCACAGGCTGACCCAGTTAATGCCCACCACAAAGTAGGCCAGGGCCGCGCCCAGAAGGTACACGGCTGTTCCGAAAATCACCGACATATTGGCATATTTTACCAGGCCCATGGCCCCCAGGGTGGGGTGGCCCAAAACATAGTTGGGAAAGCAGAACACCGCCACAGGCATCAGCAGCCGCAGGGGCGTCACCACCTGTTCGCCGTCCGGACCCAGCCAAAGGGTTAAGAGAGGCTTGGCGAAGATGAACACAAGGGCGCATCCCGCCAGAATCACTGGATAGACGAAAAGCAAAGCCTTTTTCACGATTTTAAAATTCTTGTGCTTCATCATGTGGGGGTACAGGCTGTCCGCAATGGGAGACATGCCGCTGCGGGCCACGCTGATCACCCGGTCGGCGTTGGTATACATGCCCACGGAGGCCGAGCCGGTGATCTGCTTTAAAAGCACGCCGTTGAGATTAGAATTCACCGCGCTGGCCGCCTTTGCCAGAAAAAACTGAGAGGATTCCCGGATTTCCCCCCACACAGAGCCCAGGCTTACCCGGCAGAAGCGCACCCCCACCTTTCGGTATAGATGCCAGTAGACAAAAGCCAAGGCCCCCGCGTTGCCCAGGGCGGTAAAAAGCGGGACCCTGTAATAATCCCCCGGCTCCCGGACAAACAAAAAGACCATCACCGTAGCGAAAATTTTTATGGCCACCGCCCGCACCGTAATGGCGGTCATCTGCTCGATTCCCCGGTAGAGAAAATCCGGCAGCAGGGCCATCATGGCCACGGAGAGCATATAGAACAGGTAGGCCAGCACTTCTCGGGTATCGGAAAGCCCCGGGCAGATAAAGCCCAGCAGAATCGCCGTAGACACCGTAATGAAAATTCCCTTGGCGGCAATCACCCGGCTGAGCACCCGCCCAAGCTCCCGTTTGTCCTCCCGGCAGCGGGAAGCCTTTGCTGTGGCGGAGAGAATAAAACCGAAATCAATAAAAATTTGAAAAAAGTTGATGACATACTGGGCCGCCCCCAAGGTCCCCACCAGCTCCATGCCCAGCACCCGCTGCTGGTAGCCCTGGGTCACCAGGCCCAGAGCCATGGTAGAAAACTGTAAAATATAGAGCATTACCGTATTTTCTAAAAGACTGTGCCGCCGAACCTGGCGGAGCCTGTCTAAAAAGCCCATAGCCGCCCCCTAGCCCTTTATTTTAAACAGCAGCGCCGCCGCCCCGTACAGACGGCGTTCCAGCAGCCAGAACAGCAGCCGCCGGTTTCTTCCCAGCTTATATAGATACTTATTTTTCTTATAGTCGGGGAACCGCCTTTTTGTATACGCCTGGAATTCCCCCAGCAGCGGGTGCCGCCGGTCCTCCCGCAGGACCCGGACCGAAGCGGTAAGGTACACGTGAAACAGCGTGAGATAGGCGAGCTCCTCCCGGTAGGCTTCAAAAAGCCCCTGCTTTTCATACCACCCCAAAAGATCCTCCAGCGCGTCGATAATTTCATGGTTCCGGGCCAGCTGGGCGTTGTTCATAATGGAACCCGGCCGCTGCAAATAGTTATAGCATACCGTCCCGCTCACCGCCACGCCTCCCGCTTTTGGCAGCAGCTTCAGCGTAGTGCGGATGTCCTCATACCACACCCTGGGGGGATACCGCAGGCCGCTCTCCTTGAAAAGCGCGGCCCGGTACAGCTTGGCGCAGGCAGAGGGCGTCATAAACAGCAGCTCCGGATTGCTTTCCAGGGTAAGCCTTTCCCCCGGCGGCAGGTCCTCCCGGTACACCGCCAGCTCCCGCCCGGCCGGGTCCACCGTGCGGAAAGCCCCCACTGCCATGTCCGCCCCGGCGCTCTCCGCTGTCCACAGGCAGTCTTCCAGGGCTTTTGGCTCCAGGGTATCGTCGCTGTCCACAAACATCAGCCACTCCCCGGCAGCGGCTTCCATGCCGGTGTTCCTGGCCCCGCCCAGGCCCCGGTTCTCCTGGTGAACGGCCCGGATCCGGCTGTCGGAGGCGGCTAAGGCGTCGCAGAGGGCCCCGCTGGAATCCGTAGAGCCGTCGTCAATGAGCAAAAGCTCCCAGTCGTCCCGCGTCTGCCCCAAAATGGAGCCGACGCATTTTTCCAAATATTCCTCTACATTATATACGGGCACAACCACACTGATTTTTGGCATTTGCTTTCTCCTTGCGGGGCTTTTTAGGCTGGATGGGGCGAGGCGTTCTCTCGAATTTTTTCCCATTATACACCTTTGCATTATTTTTTGCAACTCTTGGGCGCTTACGCTTTCTTTAAAATAGTATATCTCCACTATTTTTATCCCCACACTCCCAATTATGACAGCAGTTCGCAAGAACCCCAAGAGGTAAGCCTTCCTGAAAATCCCCGCCGCAGGGGCCTATCCTGCAAAAATATAGTTGCAATCGCAACTATCCTGCGGTATAATAGGAGCAGACAAATTTTCGTGCAAAAGGAGTTCTGCCATGAGGATGATTTTTAGCTATCTGAAACCCTTTGTGCCCCGCATGAGCCTGGGACTTTTGATCAAATTCATTGGCTCTGTGATGGACCTGCTGCTGCCCTGGATCCTCTCTTACATGATCGACGAGGTAGCTCCCACTAAGGATATGGGCCTTATCGCCCTGTGGGGCGGGGCCATGGTGGGGGCGGCGGTGATGGCCTGGGTTACCAACATTTTGGCCAACCGCATGGCCGCCTGGGTGGCCCAGCACACCACGCGGGCCATCCGCCACGACCTGTTTGAGAAAATCTCCGGCCTTTCCTGCGGACAGATCGACGCCTTCTCCATCCCCTCCTTGGAGGCCCGCCTGACCACAGATACATACAATGTCCACCAGATGCTGGGCATGATGCAGCGCATTGGCATACGGGCCCCCATTCTGCTGATCGGCGGCATTTTGATCACCCTGACCTTGGACCCGGTGCTGACCCTTGTGCTGGTCTGCACCCTGCCATTTATCGCCATTTTGGTTTACTCCGTCTCCAAAAAGGGCGTGCCCATGTATGTCCAGCTGCAGCAGAGCGTAGACGCCATGGTCCGGGCCGTGCGGGAGACCATCTCCGGCATCCGGGTGATCAAGGCTCTGTCCAAGGTTGACTATGAAAAGGAGCGCTTTGCCGGGGTCAACGCCGGCGTGGTGGAAAAGGAGACCAAGGCTGGTATGACCATGGCCCTTACCAACCCTTTGATGAACCTCTTTTTGAATCTGGGCCTTACCGCCGTTATCATAGTGGGCGCTTACCGGGTGAACGCCGGGCTGAGCCAGCCGGGAAAGATTATCGCCTTTCTCAGCTATTTCACCATTATCCTCAATGCCATGATGGCCATGACCCGCATCTTCGTCAGTTTTTCCCGCAGCTCCGCCTCCGGCAACCGTATCGCCCAGGTGCTCACAGCCCCGGCGGACCTGCCCCTTACCCCGGACGGCGGCGGCGCTCCCGCCTGCCATGTGTCCTTTGAGGACGTCACCTTCTCTTATAACAAGAAGGAGCCCAATGTGGAAAATATCAGCTTCCAGCTGGAGCGGGGAGAGACCTTGGGCATCATCGGGGCCACAGGCTGCGGGAAGTCCACCCTCATCAATCTGCTTATGCGCCTGTACGACCCGGACCAGGGCCAGATCAGCATTGGCGGCAGGCTGGTGTCCGCTATCCCGCCGGAAGAGCTGCACACAAAGTTCGGCGTGGTCTTCCAAAACGACGTGCTTTTCGCGGACACCATTTATGAAAATATCGACTTCGGCCGGGGGCTGCCTCCAGAGGAGATCGAAAAAGCCGCCCGCTGCGCCCAGGCCATGGAGTTCATCTCCCAGCTTCCCGACGGCTTCCAGCACCGGCTTACCTCTAAGGGCACCAATCTCAGCGGCGGGCAGAAGCAGCGGGTGCTGGTGGCCCGGGCCCTGGCGGGTTCGCCGGAAATTCTGGTGCTGGACGATTCCTCCTCCGCCCTGGACTACCGCACGGACGCCGCTCTGCGGGCCGCCCTGCGCCAGGAATACGCGGGAACGACCACCGTGATCATTGCCCAGCGGGTCAGCTCCATTTTACATGCCAACCACATTTTGGTGCTGGACGAGGGCAGGGCGCTGGGCTATGGCACCCATCAGGAGCTCATGGAAAGCTGCCAGGTATACCGGGAGATCGCCGTTTCCCAGATGGGGCTGCAAAGTGCGGCGCCCCCTTCCCAAGGGGATTCTCCGGAAGAAAACAACAGCCCCCGCCAAAAGTCGGCGGGAGCGGGCGCTGACAAAACAGAAAGGGGGGCTGTCTGATGCCGCCGCGTTTTATGCCTAGAGGGCCTATTGAAAAGCCGAAAGACCGAAAAAAGGTGCTTCTGCGCCTGTGGGGATACATTTACGCCCATAAGTTTATGGCATTGGGCGCGGTGCTGCTCACGGTGGGCAGCAACCTTTTGGCGCTGCTGGGGCCTTACCTCTCCGGCCGGGCCATCGACGCCATCGGGTTAATAAAAGGGGGCGTGGATTTCCCCTCGGTGTTCTTCTACTGCGGGCTGATGATCCTCTTTTACGCCGCCTCCTCGGGGCTCTCTTACGCCCTGTCTATTCTGATGATCAAGCTCAGCCAGAGAATTGTCCGGGAGATGCGCCAGCAGGTTTTCGACAGGCTGACCACTTTGCCTGTGCGGTACTTTGACCAACACCAAACCGGCGACATTGTCAGCCACCTGTCCTATGACATTGACACGGTAAACGCCTCTTTGTCCAATGACCTTTTGCAGATTGCCGCCAGCGCCATCACGGTCTTTGGGTCGCTGATCATGATGATTGCCATCTCCCCCATGCTGGTGCTGGTCTTCGCCGTGACCATTCCCCTGTCCGTCCTCTTCACCCGCTACATGACCCGGAAGGTCCGGCCGCTTTTCCACAAGCGCTCTGTGAAGCTGGGGGAGCTCAACGGCTTTGTGGAGGAGATCATCAGCGGGCAGAAGACCACCAAGGCTTACCATCAGGAAGAGACCATGACCGGCCGCTTTGACGTAAAGAATAAGGAGGCCGTGGACGCCTACTATAACGCCGACTATTACGGCGCTATGACCGGTCCTTCGGTGAACTTTATCAACAACCTTTCTCTGGCCTTTATCAGCGTTTTTGGGGCCATCCTCTTTCTTTTGCAGAAGATCTCCATTGGCGACCTGTCCTCCTTTGTGCTGTATTCCCGGCGGTTCTCCGGGCCCATCAACGAGATGGCCAATATTGTCAGCGAATTGCAGTCCGCCTGCGCCGCCGCCGAGCGGGTCTTCGAGCTGATGGACCAGCCCCCGGAGCCCGCGGATGTAAAAGGCGCTGTGGAGCTCAGTCATGTCCAGGGGGACGTCCGGATGGAGTCTGTCCGCTTTGGCTATGATCCGGACAAGACCATCATCCACAACCTGGACCTGCACGCCCCGCCCGGGGCCCTGACCGCCATTGTAGGCCCCACCGGCGCGGGCAAAACCACGCTGATCAACCTGCTCATGCGTTTCTACGACCCGGACAGCGGCCGCATTACCCTGGACGGCCGGAGCATCGGCGAGGCCACCCGGAAAAGCCTGCGGCTCTCCTACGCCATGGTATTGCAGGACACCTGGCTCTTTACGGGCACCATCTTTGAAAACCTGGCCTACGGCAAAAAGGACGCCCGCCGGGAGGATGTGGAAGCCGCCGCCAAAGCGGCCCGGATCCACCGTTACATCATGTCCCTGCCCAATGGCTACGACACCATTTTGGATGAAAACGGCATCAACATCTCCCAGGGCCAGAAACAGCTTTTGACCATCGCCCGGGCCATGCTGCTGGACGCCAAAATGCTGATTCTGGACGAAGCCACCTCCAACGTGGACACCCGCACCGAGCAGCAGATTCAAGCCGCCATGCGCACCCTGATGAAGGACAAAACCTGCTTCGTCATCGCCCACCGGCTCTCCACCATCCAGAACGCCAACAATATCCTGGTGGTCCGGGACGGGGACATTGTCGAGCAGGGCGACCACCAAGCCCTCATGGCCAAAAACGGTTTCTATGCCAGCCTTTACAACTCACAGTTCCAGTAGAGCACGATAAAATACCCCTTACAGATCAAAAGGGCCGGGATTATCCCGGCCCTTTCTTTCACTTATTGAGGAAGCAGGCGTATCGCGGCCGCTTTTACGCCTTGCAAAAATCATTGAGATACTTGTCCAGGCAAGCCTTGATAACGGCCCTGGCGTCTTCGGGACCCCGGGCCTCGCTGATTTCGGTATTCTTATCGTTTTCCAGCTGTTTATAGACCTTGAAGAAATGGCGCATCTCCTCAAAGATGTGGGTGGGCAGCTGGGAGATGCTCTTATAGCTGTTATAGGTGGGGTCGTCAAAG
>CANONE010000037.1 GCA_947567585.1 uncultured Clostridia bacterium
CATGTTTTCCTCGGACATATCGCCGCCGGCGGCTGCAAAGCGCTCCTCTTCTCCATAGCTGTCCCACACGGTGGTGAGCAGCTCCAGGGCGCTGCCTATGGCGTTTTCCCCCTCGCCCTCTGAGCCGGAGCCCGGTTTGCCGTCACTGCCGCACGCCGCAAAGGTCAACGTAAACAGCGCCGCCAAAAGGGCTGCAAGGGGTTTCTTCATGGTATGCATTACTTTCATGGTATTCATCCTCCAAAATGTGATTGCCTGGGTTGCTTGGCCAGGCTGGGGCCCGGCGGCGGGCAAAAAGCAAATTCCCCAGAAACCGCAGTTCCTAGGGAGGATTTTGGATGGCCCTGCTTTGCCTAAAAAATGCCACCCGCTCGCGGGCAAAAAACTTCGCGCATCCATCCACATGGGTGCGCGAACCGTGTCCAGCGTCACGCTGGTGGTCGAGGTGACAGGATTTGAACCTGCGGCTTCTACGTCCCGAACGTAGCGCTCTACCAAACTGAGCCACACCTCGAAAAGGCCGCTGGATAAGCGGCAAAAAACGAAGGCTTGGGGCACATAGCCTCCAAGCCTTTGCCCGGTTGGCAGCGGTACCAGGATTTGAACCCAGACAAACAGAGTCAGAGTCTGCTGTGCTACCATTACACAATACCGCTTTCTCTTCCCCAATTGTCTTATCTTCTGGGGACAAGTTATATTATACCAAGTTTCTTGAAAAAGTCAAGAGGTAATTTGAAATTTTTTGGTTTTCCTAGGTTGCACTGCTAAATGTGAAAGAATACGAGGCCCCAAAAGCGGGGCGGGCACAAGCAGCCTTCCAAGAGCATTTCAAAACGGCGGGAACGGAACCAAACAACCTTCCCGCCATGGATGATTACGCAGAGGCAGCAAAGAATTCGACATGAACTTTGCCCATTAAGATTACCCCGCCTTGACTGGGGCGGTGAAAAAGGAGGAAGCAAAAGTGACCTACGAACAGTTCATAGAGTACATGATCCGATACCAGAAGGAACAGGGCAAAAAGGTAGCAAGCGGCCGGACTGAAAAGGCCGCTGAGCACGTCAAGGAAACCGGCGCTATGGTAGGTGATGGGAACGGCAAGTTCCGGTCCCAAAGCCCCGTTGCTTTACAACCGTGACGCCCGGAAACCGTGATGCTCATTTGTTGCTTTCTGGACCGTTTTTCGGGGTTTTGACAGCTACTTACTGGCTCAACTTTTCTAGGATTTAAGCCGTTTCTAGCGGTTGCAAGCCGGGCAAATTTATGGTATAATGATCCGGAGTTACCGAAACCTCGCGTATGAGAATCATTCCGGGGAGCGGCTGATGCGATTCCCTCCACTGCCCGTCTCAGCGGCTTTCCGCTGGGGTCGAGGGGGCCGCACTCCGGCAAACAGCCAGTGAGTTTGCAGCTTACTTTCGGCTCAGGGGAACGGACTTGTCATGTAGCGGCCATGAGGCTCTACCAGAAGTGAAAGAACTTGCCCTGCTGCCCTACAGCTGTTGTGCCACGGGTATCTTACAGCCTGCTGATACCTGATTTATTAGATTTTTTCTTTAGTTATACGAAGGAGGTGAAGCCGGTGGCGGGTGATGCGGGAGAAGGAAAGACAGTGCTGGTAACAGGCGCCTCCGGGGGCATTGGGCAGGCCCTTGCCGCGGCTTTTGGAAGCCGGGGGCGCCGGGTGGCCCTTCATTACCACAGCAATGGGGCGGGGGCCCTGGCGGCCGCTGAAAAGGTTTGGCGAAGGGGGGGCGCTGCGGAGATCTTCCAGGCGGATCTTTCCAAAGAAGAGGATGTAGAGCGCCTCTTCAGCCAAGTTGAGGCGGCGTTAGGGCCTGTCCAAACTCTCGTCAATAACGCCGGCATAGCCTGGCAAGGGCTTCTCACCGATATGACTCTAGAGCAGTGGAGGCGGGTGCTGGATGTAAACCTTACCAGCGCGTTCCTGTGCTGCCGCCGGGCTCTGGGACCGATGATTCGGGCCAAGGACGGGTGTATTATCAATATCAGCTCCATATGGGGGCAGGCGGGAGCCTCCTGCGAGGCGGCCTATTCCGCCTCAAAAGCGGGCCTGATTGGCCTGACCCAGGCGCTGGCTCAGGAAGAAGGCCCCTCCGGCATTCGGGTAAACGCCATTGCCCCCGGGCTTATTGACACCCCTATGAACAGCCGGCTTTCTCCGGAAGCCTTGGCCGCCTTCACCCAGGACACGCCCCTAATGAAGATGGGGTCTCCCGAAGACGTAGCCCAGGCGGCGGTGTACCTAAGCGAAGCGGCCTTTGTCACCGGACAGGTTCTGGGGGTAAACGGAGGATACGTGATGAACTAACCCTTCCCGGCGGATTTTCCCAAAGCGGCGGGGATTGGGAGACAAAGCCCCCAGGGTCTTGACGGACAGCCCCTAAAGGCGTAAAATGAGTAGGAAGGAATCAAGAAAGGACGGCGAAAGCAATGGCAACAGCAGTGATCACCGGGGCCTCCAGCGGACTAGGGAAGGAATATATTAACGCGATTATAGCGCAGTATCCCAGTATAGATTCCTTCTGGCTGGTGGCCCGGCGCAAGGAGCTTTTGCGGGACATTGCCGAGGAACACCCGGATAAGACCATCGCGGCTATCTCCCTGGACCTCTCTAGGGAGGACAGCATAGACAAATTTGAGCAGCTGCTTAAGGAAAACAATCCGGAGATCAAGGTGCTGGTCAACAATGCCGGCTTTGGCAAATGCGACGACTTCTTTTCGTCCAACCGCCGTTTCCAGACTGAGATGGTGGACCTAAACTGCCGGGCGCTGACAGGGATTACCCGGCTTTGCCTGCCCTTTATGCTGGACGACAGCCTGGTGCTGAACATCTCCTCCATCGCGGCTTTCGCCCCCACGCCCCGTATGAGCGTATACAGCGCCACCAAGGCGTATGTGCTGGCCTTTTCCAAGGCCCTCCATGACGAGCTGCGCCCCCGGGGCATTAAAGTGCTGGCGGTATGCCCCGGGCCCATGAACACGGATTTTTGGCATGTGGCCAATGTGCCGGAGGGCAAGTCCCGCCTGATTGACAAGCTGCCTCGGGTAACCCCCAAAGAAGTAGCGGAAGGCTCCCTGCGAGCCGCTAAGCGGGGCACCCTAGTCTATACCAACAGCATTTTTTACAAAATCTACCGCCTCCTGGCCAAGCTCCTCCCCCACGGCTTCCTCATGCAATTCACCGAGATCTAGGCGGCGTGACGCCGCACCCTACCATTGAGGGAGGCAAAGGCCGGGGCGTTCATCCTATTTTGTACGGGCTCTACGGGCATGGGCGTTTGGGCGGCCGTGAAGCCAGAATGGGCGGAATTTTGCCAGCCCCCCGCTCTGAGGGCTGATTGCACCGTCTGCAAAGCCGGTGATACGGACTTGATAGACTTTGGAGGGAGGATACATATGCAGCACGAAATTGACCTGGAAGAGGACGGGGTCGCTTTGCGGCCGCTTACGGCTGAAGACGCGCCGCTGCTGCTGGGGTGGCTGACCGACCCTCGGAACCTCCAGTATTGGGAGGGGCCCGGCGCCGTCTTTACGCCGGAGCGGGTCCAGGAGGACTTTTTCTCTGACGAGTGGAACGCCTCCCGCTGCATTATTCAGTATCAGGGCCGGGCCGTGGGCTATGTACAGGCGTACCAGCTGGACCGGGAGATGTTTGAGGAATACTGCTACCCCTATACGCCGGAGCCGGTATACGGTATCGACCAGTTCATCGGCGTGCCGGAGCTGTGGGGGCAGGGCATTGGCCGGCGGTTTATAAAGTTGCTGGCGGATTACCTCTTTGAAAGCTGCCGGGCCCAGGCTATTGTCCTGGATCCCCATGCGGACAATCCCCGGGCTATTCGCTGCTACGAAGCCTGCGGGTTCCAAAAGTGGGAATTCCTTCCCCGCCATGAGCTCCACGACGGGGTTCTGGTGGATTGCTGGCTGATGGTGCTGCGGCGGTAAGGGCGTTTCCGGCCCCCGTGAAAATTAAGTCAAATGGACGTTGAATTTTCAGGCGCGGGGGAGTATAATTGGACTATAAACTCTACAAATCATTGGGAGGCATTTAATAATGAAAGTTATGGTTGAAACTTCCGCTCATCATGTTCATGTGTCGCAGGCTGACCTGGCCGCTCTTTTTGGCCCGGACGCCTCTTTGACCAATAAGAAGGACCTCTCCCAGCCAGGGCAGTTTGCCTGTGCGGAAAAGGTAGAGGTCATCGGGCCCAAGGGCTCTATGTCCATGTCGATCCTGGGGCCCTGCCGCCCGGAGACCCAGGTGGAAATCTCCCTGACCGACGCCCGGAAGCTGGGGGTTACCGCCCCCATCAGGGAGTCCGGCGATCTGGAGGGCACCCCCGGCTGCACCTTAAAGGGCCCCGCGGGAGAGGTGGCCATTGAAAAAGGCGTTATCGCCGCCAAGCGCCACATCCATTTTAACCCCGAGGAAGCCCGGGAGGCGGGCGTAGAGGACAAGCAGACGGTTTCTGTAAAGGTGGACTACAATGGCCGCGCCTTGATTTTCGGCGACGTGGTGTGCCGGGTGAGCCCCAAATACGCCTTGGCTATGCATGTAGACACCGATGAATCTAACGCCGCCGCCCTGCCCGGCACAGTGGACGGAGAGATTATCAAATAAAAATCATGGATAAAAACAGCATCCGGGTATTTACCTATAACCTGCGGGTAGACGTGCCCTCGGACGGGGCCAACTCCTTTTCCAACCGGCGGGAATTTATCAAAGAAGCTTTTCCGGCGTACAAGCCTGATCTTGTCGGGTTCCAGGAGGCCGCTCCGCGCATGCGGGGCTGGCTTATGGAGAATTTTCCGGAGTATGAGGTCTGCGGCATGGGGCGGGAGGCTGACCTACAGGGCGAAAGCAACCCCATTGCTTTTCGCCGGGACGCCTTTGACCTGGTGGGGCTGGAGCAGTTCTGGCTCTCCGACACCCCCCATGCGCCCGGCAGCCGCTTTTCCACCGACCAGAGCCTTTGTCCCAGGATCTGCACCAGCGTGGTTTTGCGGCATAAAACCGGCAGGCTTTTGCGGTTCTATAACACCCATCTGGACCATGAGGGCCCCACGGCCCAGGCCCAGGGCTTGAGCTTGATCCTATCCCGCATGGCCGGGGACTATGCCCGCCGGCCCTTGCCGGTGGTCCTCACCGGCGACTTCAACGCGGAGCCGGATAGCTTGGTCTATCAGAGCGCCCGGGGGTTTTCCGGCTGCGGCCAGCTTCTTGCGGACGCCAGCCAGGGTGTAGGCGGCACGTTCCACAACTTTGGGCGTTTGTCCCCTCCCACGCAGATCGACTACATTTTTACCACTCTTCCCCGGCGGGAGGTTCCTTTCCTGGCTGTTGATGAAAGCAACGGCGTGTTTCTTTCCGACCACTACCCGGTAGGCGTGGATCTCAACCTGTAATATTGGCGCGGCTAAGGTGCTTTCACATCTTAGCCGCGCTTTTTGCCGTGCCAAGCCCGGGCGTGCCGGACAGCCTCCCCTTCTCTCTTCTTGTATTTGTGCTTGTGCGCTGCCAAAAAATATGTTATAATCAGGGCGATATTTCGAAATATTCCACTGAAAAGGGAAAACCTATGGATGCTGTGAAATTGAAATCGACTCTTCGCGCCGGGGCGGGCGAGTTCCTGGCGGCCCTCTTGCTGCTCCAGCCCTTGCTGGATGTACTGTCTTTTTTCATGCAGGAGGCCGGCGCCACGCAAATCACCACTACGCTGCGCACGATTCTGCTATTTACCGTTAGCCTTTACGGCTTTTTAGCCTCGGAGAACAAGAAGCTCTATTTTGTTCTTTATGGCGTTTTGGGCGGTTTTTGGCTTTTGCATATGCTGAACTGCTTTCGTCTGGGCTACGCCAACCCGGTGGCGGATGCCGCCGAGTACCTGAAGCTGGTCCAGTTCCCGCTCTGGACGCTTTCCTTTATCACCTTGTTTCAAAGCAGAAAGGATCTGAACCTGCGGGCGGCTGGGATTTTGGCGGGGAATTTTGCGTTGATTTTGTTGGTGATCGCTCTTTCATATCTGACCGGCTCCCCCGCCTACACCTACGACATTCCCGCCAGGGGCTTTCAAATGGGACTTTTAGGGTGGTTCGCCATTCCCAATGCCCAGAGCGCCATTGTCTCCATGCTGGTTTCGGGGCTGCTCCTCTTTGCCTGCCGCACGGAAAAGGTTTGGGGCGTGGCTTTGGCCGCCGGACTGGGGCTGGGCCTGCTCTATTTTACCGGTACGCGCCTTGCCTATTTTTCCGGTATTCTTACGGCTTTGGGATTCCTGATTTTGCTATGGCTGGCCGGGGGGCGGCAGCGGCTGTGCTGTATTCCCCTGGCTGTGGCGCTGGTGCTGCTGGCGGGTTTTAAAGGACAGTCCATTATGGAAAAGCGGCAGGCCGTTACCGCCGACGCCTATGACAGCTACCAGGCGCAGACAGCGGAAATTATGGGAGACAGCCAGGACTTTGTCTATACAGGCGGGGATCTGCCCCCGGAGACGGAGGAAAGGATTACCCGGGTGTATGAGGAAATCTACACCCAGAAAAGCGTGTCGGGAGCCCCGCTGCTGGGGGATTTATTGGACCGCTTCGGCACCCGGCGGGTCATGGAGGCGTATGAATACTCCACAAAAGCGCCGGTGCTGTATAACGCCCGAACAAAAAAGCTGACGGCGATGTCCCTCTTGTGGCAGGAGCAGGACTGGCTTACCCGGCTGGTGGGCTTTGAGTACGGGAAAGCCACCATTAACGGCACCAATTACGACCCGGAAAATGATTTCCCCGCCCTGCCCTACTACTATGGCTACCTGGGCACGGCTCTGTATCTCGCCTTTACCGCCTGCTTTTTACTGGCGGCGGCAGCGGGCTGCTTAAGAAATCTCCGGCGGCTTCCGGCTTTTCTCACATTGGAGCTGGGCGCCTATACCATGATGTACTGCCTGGGACTGGGCGCGGCGCAGTTTTCCGGGCAGGCGCTAAGAAAGCCCAGCGTAACCGTCTATCTGTCCTTAGCCGCGGCGGAAATCTACTGCGCCCTGCACGCCGGACAAGAGCGCAGGCTGTTCGCCCGCTACCGCCGCCGGCCGGGCGTAACGATAAAGCCCGTCCAGCCCTAAGGTCATAGCGAAGGAGGCGTTTTTGTTGCAAAAAATAAAGGATTTTCTGGAGCCAAAGCTCCCTGGGATTGTGCTGGCGCTGGTAGCCATACAGCCCCTTCTGGATGTGTTTTCCTACTTTCTCAATCAGCGGGGAAGCAATACCGTCTCTACCCTTTTGCGGTTCGCCATGCTGGGCGCAGCGGCGCTTTTAGGCTTTCTGCTCAGCGGCAGAAAGCGGGTTTATCTGATTTTGTACGGGGCGGTGGCGCTCTTCTGGCTGGCTCATGTACTCAACCACTTCCGGGTGGGCTATATCTCGGTAATAGGGGACACGGCCAACTTTATGCGGACCCTTAACTTCCCCATTTTTGCCTTGACCTTTATTACCATCCTCACCCAAAGGCCGGAGCTGCGCGGGTACTTTTATCAGGGCGTGGCCATAGCCTTTGGAGGGATTCTTCTCTTCACCGCCCTGCCCTGGCTGATGGGCCAGCCGGTATACACCTACAGCGAGCTGGAACTGGGCGTGTTGGGCTGGTTCGTGACCCCCAGCGCCCAAAGCGCTATTATTGTGCTGACAGCGCCGTTTTTCATCTACTGGGCCTATCAGACCGGCCGCTATCCTGTGTACCTTGCCTGCGCGGCGCTGGCTTTGGCGCTGATGTTCGTTACAGGCACAAAGCTGAATTTCTACTCCATCTTTATTGTGGCCGGGGGCTTTATGTTCCTATTTGCCATTCAGCTGGGGAAAAAATCTCTCAAGTATGTGCTGCCCCTGGTAGCCCTGCTGGGGCTGGTGGTGGTCTTCAGAGGCTATTCCCCGGTGACGATCCGCAACGGCATGTCGGTTTTTTCCCAGAACGAATACGGCTCCCGAATTGAGGAGAGCTTGGAAAACAGCGGCGCGGACGAAGATGTGATGGAGATGATTAAAAGCGGCGGACAGAACCCGGCGGAGGACGAAAACAAACCTGTCACCCCGCCGGAAAAGCTGCGGGAGAAGCTGCGGCAGAGCCTGATGGGCGTTTACACGGACGAGAATATATACGGCTGGCTGCTGAACAATATGAACCAGCGCTTTGGAGTGTATAATGTGATGGCGGGGTATCATTACGCCACCACGCCCAGCGTTCTTTCGGATTTCCGCCAGCATAAGAGCTACTATGCTCAGCTGCTGTGGAATGAACAGGACACGCTTACGAAAGCGCTGGGCTGCGAATACAACGACTTTCTGGACGGAGAGAAGATTTACGACTTGGAAAACGACTTTCCGGCCATCTTTTACACAGCCGGCTGGCTGGGCTTCGCGCTGTATATGGCCTTTCTGGGCATATTTGTGGCGGCAATTTTCCGCGCCTTTTTCAGGGAGGTCCGGCAGGGTATGGCGGAAGCCGCGAAGGGCGGCCGCAAGGGACCCCGGCTGTGGCTGCGCGGCTTTTGGTTGGGGCTTCGGAGTTTTCTTACTGTGGAGGTAGGCGCCGCCGGCATGAGCTTTTTGCTGGCTGTCATTGCCGCCCAGATCTCCGGCAATGTTCTGCGCCGCCCCAATGTAACCATCTATTTCGCCATCTCCGCGGCCTGCCTGACCAGCGTGACGCGGGGGGCCCGCCTGCCGGTTCGGTGGGATCGGAGCAATCCCCGCCGGGGGGCCTCCCCGCGCAAAGCCTTGCGCTGCTTCGGGAAATAACCAAGGCTTATCCGGCGCGGGCTCAGACCGGGAGGGAAGCTTGCCGTCGTTTTAAGCAATGCATTGAGCCAACAAAAGCAAAGCACAGAGAGGTGAACGCAATGCTGTATGGAATCGCGGTATCAGAGGGAATAGGATTAGGCAGGGTGATGCACCTGGGAGAGGACCGGTTTGAATATGCCCAATCCAGGAAAAACGGAGCCTCGGAAGAGCGGGAGCGCTTTCAGCAGGCCGTGGGCGCGTTTCGGGCCAATACCGCCGCCCAGATGGATTTGCTGCGGCTTTCCGCCGGCCTGGAGGATGCGCGGATCCTGGAATGCCACATCCAGATGGTAAGCGACCCGGTGTTTCAGGAAGAGATAGAGACGCGTATCGACCAGGGGCGCTGTGCGGAAGCGGCGCTAAAGGAAGTCTGCGACAATTATATCGAAGCCTTTTCCCAGTCCCACGACGAGTTGACCCGGCTGCGGGCCGAGGATATCCGGGACATGTGTACGGCGCTTTTGTGCGTGCTTTTGGGGGTGGAAAAGGCCGACTTAGGCAGGGCTCCAAAAGGGACTGTTCTCGTTACCAAGGAGCTAAGCCCTTCTGTTATGTCCAGTATTGACAAGGATAAAATCGTGGCCATTGTCTCGGAAAGGGGGGGCATGACCTCTCACGCCTCCATTTTGGCCCGGGCCATGGGCGTGCCCACTGTGTGCGGAGCTGCGGGCGCTGTAAGCCGCCTGCGGGAGGGCGCCTTTGTGATTGTGGACGGAGTCCGGGGAGAGGTCCTCTCGTCCCCGACCCAGGAGCAGGTGGAGGAATACCACCGCCGCCGAGAGGCCGCTTTGGAGGAACGCCGGAGAATGAAGCATTTTCTTCACCGGGAGACACGCTCCGCCAGCGGGAGGCCATATAAAATTTATTGCAACATAAGTATGCCCGGCGGGGCCGCCCGGACCATAGAGGCCGGAGGCGAAGGCGTGGGGCTGTTCCGGACAGAATACTTATATATGAACTGCCAAATCCCCCCCAGCGAGGAAGAGCAGCTTCGAGCTTATTCGCAAACAGTAAAGGCTCTGGGAGAAAAGCCGCTGGTTATCCGCACCTTGGACATCGGCGGCGACAAGCAGGCCGCCTGCCTGGGGCTGGAGCGGGAGGAAAATCCTTTTTTGGGGCTCAGGGGCATTCGGTGGTGTCTGGAAAATCGAGACCTGTTTTTGGATCAGCTGCGGGCTATTTTACGGGCGGCCGCCCAGGGGGATGTGCGCATCATGCTGCCCATGGTTTCCTCTCTGGAGGAGCTGTGGGAGACTCGGAAGCTGCTGGCCGAGGCCAGCAGCCAGCTGGAGGAAAGGGGCCAGCCCCATGGCGGCAAGGTGCCGGTGGGCGTGATGATTGAGACGCCGGCGGCGGTCATCACGGCGGACCGGCTCGCTAAGGAGGCGGACTTCTTCAGTATAGGCAGCAACGACCTGGTAGGCTATACCATGGCCTGCGAGCGGGGCAGCGCCAAGGTGGCGGAGCTCTATTCGCCCTTTCAGCCGGCAGTGCTGCGGGCATTGCGGCATGTTATCCGCACCGCCCGGGAAAATGGAATCCCGGTGACCATCTGCGGCGAAGCCGCCGCCGACCCGCGGCTGGTCCCGCTGCTGATGGCCTTTGGAATCAACGGCTTTAGCGTGTCCATCGCGTCGGTTTTGGCGGTACGGCAGGCGGTGGCGCAGTGGAAAGAAGAGGACGCGGTCAATTTGGAGGAAAAGGCTCTCTCCAAAAAAACCGAACGAGAGGTCATCGAGCTCCTAGCCCAACGGAGCCCCCGCCCGCTTCCTTAAGGCTAACCTTAACAAGCCCCCCTTGGCAAACAGGGAAAAAAGTGGTATAATAGACAGTTGGTGAAAGAATAGATTGCAGGGTAGAAAGGAATGCAAAAGCCAATGGGAATCAGGAATGATCTGAGAAATGTGGCCATAATCGCGCATGTTGATCACGGAAAGACGACTTTAGTGGACCAGCTTCTTCGGCAGAGCGGGATTTTCCGCGCCAACGAGGCTGTGGCCGAGCGGGTAATGGACTCCGGCGACCTGGAACGGGAGCGGGGGATTACCATTCTCTCCAAAAACACGGCTGTAAAATATAAGGATACAAAAATCAACATTGTGGACACCCCCGGCCACGCGGATTTTGGCGGAGAGGTGGAACGGGTGCTGATGATGGTGGACGGGGTCCTGCTGCTGGTGGACGCCTTTGAGGGCTGTATGCCCCAGACCCGCTTTGTGCTGAAAAAGGCCCTGGGCTTAGGTAAGAAGCCCCTGGTGGTGCTGAATAAAATCGACCGGCCCGGCGCACGGCCCGCCGAGGTGGTAGACGAGGTGCTGGATCTCTTTATTGAGCTGGGGGCCAACGACGACCAGCTGGAGTTCCCGGTGGCCTACTGCTCCGCCCGGGAGGGCTATGCCACGCTGGACCCCAACGTCCCCGGTACGGACATGGGGCCGCTGTTTGAGATGATCCTAAAGGAGGTCCCCGCGCCGGAGGGCGATCTGGAGGGGCCCACGCAGATCCTTTTTTCCAATATCGACTACGACGACTATGTGGGCCGGATCGGTATCGGCCGGGTGGAGCGGGGCCAGGTAAAGGCGGGCCAGCCGGTGGCCATCTGCGGAGGCGGCGAGGAGGGCCACGCCAATGCCCGGGTAGCCAAGCTCTACCAATTCGAGGGCCTCAAGCGGGTAGAGGCGGAATCGGCGCAGCTGGGAGACATTGTAGCGGTGTCGGGGATTACAGGGCTAAACATCGGGCAGACGGCCTGCGCCATAGACTGCATAGAGCCCTTGCCTTTTGTGAAGATCGACGAACCCACTGTCTCCATGATGTTTAAGGTGAACGACTCCCCCTTTGCCGGAAGAGAGGGAAAATTCGTCACATCCCGGAACCTTCGGGACCGGCTTTTCAAAGAGGTGGAGACCAATGTGGCCATGCGGGTGGAGGAAACGGACAGCATGGATACCTTTAAGGTCTCTGGCCGGGGGGAACTGCACCTCTCCATCCTCATTGAGCAGATGCGCCGCCAGGGCTATGAGTTCCAGGTATCGCCGCCCTCGGTGATTTTTAAAGAAAAGGACGGCAAAAAGCTGGAACCCATGGAGCTTTTGATGATTGAGACCCCGGACAGCTATGTGGGGGCGGTGATGGAGAAGATTGGGGCCAGAAAGGCGGAGCTGATCAACATGGGCGCCCGGGAAGGGGGCATGACCCATATGGAGTTTAAAATCCCTGCCCGCTGCTTAATGGGCTACCGCTCTGAGTTCCTTACCGACACCAACGGCAACGGCATCATGAACCATGTTTTCGACGGCTACGAGCCCTTCAAGGGAGACATTTTCCAGCGGCAGCAGGGCTCTCTGGTGGCCTTTGAAGCCGGAGAAGCCACGGCCTACGGCTTATTCTACGCCCAGGACCGGGGCCGGATGTTCATCGGGCCCGGCGTGGAGGTCTACGAGGGTATGATCGTGGGCGCGAACCCCAAAACCGAGGATATCGTGGTAAACGTCTGCAAAAAGAAGCATGCCACCAACACCCGGTCTTCCGGCGCGGACGAAGCCCTAAAGCTCACCCCTCATTCTGTCTTAAGCTTAGAGCAGTGCCTGGAGTTCATTACCGAAGACGAATACGTGGAGGTTACCCCCCAAAGCGTCCGCATGCGCAAAGCCATCCTCTCCCATGAACAGCGGATGAAACAGCAAAGCCGCAAGAAGAACCAAGCCTGAGGCCGGGAGACGCTGTCTCGCTCCGCCACCTTTTGAAAAATGTGGACGAAAGTTTTTATCTTTTGACAATTTTTGGGGTTTTGAACCGTTGGCTTGGCGGAGGGGGCGGGGAAATTTCGTGAAGACTGGGCAGGAGACCGCGCAGTGCCGGTTGAACCGGCAGGCGAAAAGAGCCCGCGGCCTTAAGAAAGGAGGCGCCGGACATAGAGATTGTTATATTGGATTTAGAGTGGAACGCCGCTTATAGTAAGAAGACGAAGGGATATATCAACGAGATTATTGAGTTCGGCGCGGTGCGCTGCGGAAGCGGCCTACAGGAGCAGGACCGGTTTTCCTGCTTTGTGCGGCCGCGGGTGGGCAAGCGCCTTAATTCCGTGGTGGCAGGGCTTACCAGCATCACAGAGGAAAATTTAACCGGCGGCATGGCTTTTATGCAGGCGGTAAGCCGCTTTAAAAGGTGGCTGGGAAACCGGGTTGTCATGACCTGGGGGACTTCGGATATTCTCACGCTGATCACCAATTGCCAGTACTTCAGCGGCGAAAGCCAAGTCCCTTTTCTCACCCGCTACTGTGATCTGCAGCGCTATGCCCAGGACATGCTGGGGCTAAGCGGTTCAGAGCAGGCGGGACTGGCCAAGGTGGCGGAACTTTTGGGATTGGACGTATCTCAAATGGAGCATCATCGGGCTCTGGACGACAGCCTGGTCGCCCTGGAGATTCTGCGGAAGATTTATGACGCCGAAAAAATCAGTCCATACATTGTGGACTGCGGCACGGAATTTTACAATAGGATGACGTTTCGCACCAGCTATGTCACGGACCTTGCCGACCCGGTGGTCCAAAAGGAGCATCTGACCTTTACCTGCCCTGCCTGCGGGGGGGCCTGCCGGCGTTCCGGCCACTGGAGCCTGCGCAACCGGGGCTTCCGGGCGGAATTCCACTGTGAGGAGTGCGGTTTGGCTTTCTTTGGGCGGGTCATTATAAAACAGAAATACGAGGGGCTTAGCGTGAATAAAAAGACTTTTCCTGTCCCGGTTATTGAAGCGCCTAGAGCGGCCCGGGCCGGGGCCATTGGCAATATGGAGCTGGAGATAAACGGCGGCGTTGGCGTATTGCGATTCCCTGCCTGGGAGGGGCTAGACTTTGTCCGGCACGCCTTTTCCACCCGGCTGGGGGGCGTCAGCAAAAGGGAGTTCGCCGCCATGAACCTGGGCTTTGGCCGGGGAGACGGAGATGGAAATGTCAGCGAGAATTACCGGCGGTTCTGTGCGGGAGCCGGCTTTGAGCCGGAATCCCTGGTATGCGGCTGCCAGGTCCACAAAACGGACATCCGCCGGGTGGGGCCGGAGCACCGGGGGCTGGGTATTTGGCGGGCCAATGACTGCCAGAGCGCGGACGGCCTGTGTACCAACCAGCCGGGGGTGACCCTGGTGGTCTACGCGGCGGACTGCGTGCCCGTCTATTTCGTGGACCCGGAGCGCCGGGCCATCGGCCTGTGCCACGCGGGCTGGCGGGGCATGGCGGCGGGGATACCTATGGCGATGGTCCGGCGCATGGCGGAGGAGTTCGGCTCCCGGCCCCAGGCGCTGCTGGCGGCCATTGGGCCCTCTATCTGCAAAAGCTGCTTTGAGGTAGACGAACCGGTAGCCCGGGAGTTCCTGGCGCTGGACGGCTCTGGTGATTTTGTGTCCGGCCCGGCGCTCACCGGAGACGGTCATGAAAAGTACCATGTGGACCTATGGGCATGCTGCCGCCGCTGGCTTTTAGAGGCGGGCGTGCTGCCGGAGCACATCACTGTGGGAGAGGTCTGCACCATGCGGGAGAGCAGCCTGCTGTTTTCCCACCGGAAAACCAGAGGCCAGCGGGGCAGCAACTGCGCGATGCTGGCCCTGCTGCCATGAGGGGATTTCGCTGCCAGCTCTGTCCCCGCCGGTGCCATGCGCCCCGAGACGGCCCTGCCGGAAAGGGCAAGTGCCAAAGCGGCAGCGAGATACGGATAGCCAGGGCGGCCCTGCACCACTGGGAGGAGCCGCCCATCAGCGGGACCAAGGGCTCGGGGGCGGTGTTTTTTACCGGCTGCCCCCTAGGCTGTCTTTTCTGCCAGAACGCGGAAATCAGCACCGGGCAAAAGCCCGGACGGGAGGTCACGCCCCAAGAGCTCAGCGAAATTTTTTTTGCGCTGATAGGGCAAGGGGCCCACAACATCAACTTGGTAACCCCCACTCATTTTGCCAACCGGATTCGGGAGGCGCTGCTGCTGAAAAAGCTGCCGGTTCCGGTAGTATACAATACCTCCGGCTACGAGCGGCCGGAGGTTCTGCGGGCGTTCAAGGGGCTGGTGGATATCTACCTGCCGGACTACAAATATGCTCAGGGCCATTTGGCGGCGGCTCTCTCCGGCGCGCCGGACTACCCCCAGGCTGCGCTGGCAGCCATTAAAGAGATGGTGCGCCAGGTGGGGGCCCCGGAATATGACGGCAATGGGCTGATGCGCCGGGGCGTTTTAATCCGGCACCTGATTTTGCCGGGGCATACAAAGAATTCCATTGCCGTGCTTGAAAGCGCCGCCAAGGAGTTCCCCGGCATTCCCGTGAGCCTGATGGCCCAGTATACTCCATGGGGCCGGGCTAAGGATCCGGGGGGCATCCCGGGCTTTCCGGAGCTTTCCCGGGGTATTACCCGCCGGGAGCTGGACAAGGTAGAGGCCGTTCTCTTTAACCTGGGGCTTGACGGCTTTGTGCAGTCCCGTATGGCGAAGGGGAAAGGGTTTATTCCGGCATTTTTTTAGCTGCCTCTGAGGCGGGCTTGCTTTGAGAGTGTTTTTCTATAGTGGATTATCTTAATCTTGCAGCCTTGCGGGCTAGCCGGCAGGGCATTGCTGGTTTTGCTGATTATAGGTTGCATTTTATGTGAAGGAATGATACCAATGTGGTTTATTTTTGCGTTAGTCACCGCTCTGTTCTGGGGCGGTTCCGATCTGTTTTCTAAGATGGGGACGGATCCCCGGGACAAGTACAGCCATTTA
>CANONE010000038.1 GCA_947567585.1 uncultured Clostridia bacterium
TATGTGTGTAGTTTTGATAGGGGTAAATTCTCAGATAGGTTGGCTTTGTATTTTAATGCTTTATTTAGATAAAAATTTATACGTGACAAATGCGAACAAAAGTATTCTACGACTTGCCTGAGACTGCGTGTTATGGTTGTCAGGCATGTGCTCAGATATGTCCAGTATCTGCGATTAGTATGGTTCCTGATGAAGAAGGTTTTCTTTTCCCGCAAATTGATACGGATAAATGTATAGAATGTAATTTGTGTGAGAAAACATGTCCTACACAAGAATCAGTAGCAAAACCATTATTTAATGCGATTCCAACGAATGTTGATGCTGCATGGGAAAAAGATTTTGATGCAAGGCTTGAATCTACATCTGGTGGGGCATTTTATATATTTGGTAAAAAATGGATTGAGGATGGGGGGGTGGTTTATGGTGCAGATTTTGATGATAAGTTACATGTCCGTCATTGTAAGGCTGTAACCATAGAAGAATTACAAAGACAAAGAGGGTCCAAGTATGTGCAAAGTGATCTATCTGGAATTTTAAAAGCTGTAAGAACGGATTTAAAGGCTGGTATAAAGGTATTGTTTTCCGGTACACCTTGTCAGGTCGCCGGTTTGAGGGCATTTTTAAAGAAGGATTATCCTAATTTAATATGTATTGATTTAGTATGTCATGGTGTCCCAAGTCCTCTGATTTTTTTAGAACATTTAAAATATGTGGAAAAGACGAGTGGCAAGCAGATTGTCGATTATAAATTTAGAGGAAAGGAACGCTCTGGATAAAGGCTGGAAAATGCCGCTTTCCAACGGAAAAGTGTTGGTAGACAGCGAGGAAATCCGCGCGATTCTAGACGATATCCGGGACGTGTTTCCCCAGGAGATCGGCCAGGCCAAGGCGATTGTATCTGACCACGGGCAGATTATCGCCGAGGCCAAGCGGGAGGCGGACACCATCGTGAAGTCCGCGGAGGACCATGCCAAGACCTTGGTGAGCCAGCAGGAGGTGGTGCGCCAGGCCCAGGCCCGCGCCAATGAGATTTTAGCCCAAGCTCAGGCAAAGTTTAAGGAAATGCGCAAGGCCAGCAACGAATATGTAGACGATTTAATGCGCCGGACAGACGAGTCTCTTTCCGAAAGCCTGACAGAACTGCGTAAGACGCGGCAGAATATCAAGGCTTCGCAGCGAAATTCACAAATATAAAGGCGGGTTATTTGTACAGAACTCATAAATGTAAAGAGATTGCCTTGTTCCCCTCGCAAGATATTGCGGGGGGAATTTTTGTTCCCGCCAAATGGATTCGAACGCACCTTCGGCTCTAAAGCTAGGCTGCTCATTCAAGATTTAGCGGTTGCTTTTAGAGGGGAACTACGATATAATAATGGTACCGAGTGGTGGAAAGTGGGTAAAAGTGCAACGATGGGGCAGGCTGTGGGCAACAGGTGGCAGAGCTTGCCAATTTTGCGCATTTCTCAGATTGTAAAGTTATTTCACTTTTCACTCTCGCCTCTATCTCCAGGTCTGCCACAAGGCAAAAAACGTCACGAAAGGAAAAGGCGGCATG
Organism: uncultured Clostridia bacterium; assembly: GCA_947567585.1. Lineage (GTDB taxonomy): Bacteria > Bacillota > Clostridia > Oscillospirales > Acutalibacteraceae > Acutalibacter. The sequence continues at coordinate 1,556 of CANONE010000038.1, forward strand.
TTTTCGGGTGAATACCAGCATAATATGGACCCAAAAGGCCGCGTGACGGTGCCCTCAAAGTTTCGGGAGGATTTGGGGGACAAATTTTACGTCTGCAAGGGCCTGGACGGCTGTCTCTTCGTGCTCTCTCAAGAGCAATGGGACAAGCTGGTGGAGAAGGTTTCCGCCATGCCCCTGGCCCAGGGCAAGGGGATTCAGCGCTATTTCTTTTCCGGCGCGGCGGAGGTGGAGCCAGACAAGCAGGGACGTATTTTGATCCCCCCCAGCCTACGGGCCCACGCGGGCCTACAGAAGGATGTCACGGTGATTGGCGCGGCCACCCGGGCGGAGATTTGGGACACCCAGCGCTGGATGGAGTACAACGCTGGCCAGACAGAGGAGGATTTGCAGGCGTCGATGAACCTGTTATCTTTTTAGAACTTGAAGAAAGGAAGCTGGGCTTTTTTTCCGGGCACAGCGTAGAAGCATATGGGAGCGGAGGAATTTGCACATATTCCCGTGCTGTTTTTGGAAACCATAGAAGGGCTGGATATTAAGCCCAACGGGGTTTATATCGACGGCACGGTAGGCGGCGGGGGCCATTCCCAAGCCATTCTGGAACGCCTGGGGCCGGAAGGACGGCTGCTGGCCATTGATCAGGATCCAGACGCCATAGAGGCGGCGGGCAGGCGGCTTTCGGGGTACGCTAATTTCATGCTGGCAAAAGGGAACTTTGCCGGGATGGTCCGCATTGCCCAGGAAAGGGGGATCTTTGCGGCGGATGGGGTTTTACTGGATATTGGGGTGTCCTCCCATCAGCTGGACGACCCCCAGCGCGGGTTCTCCTACCATCATGAAGCGCCGCTGGATATGCGTATGAGCCAGGAGGGGCCCTCTGCCCGGGACCTGGTAAACAATCTGGAGGAAAAAGAGCTGGCCGGTATCATCCGGCGGTATGGAGAAGACAGGAGCGCTGGAAGGATTGCGGAAGGTATTTGCCGGGCGCGGGAAAAAGCTCCCATTGAAACCACTCTTCAGCTGGCGGAAATTGTGAAGGAGTCTGTTCCCGCAGCGGTGCGGCGTGGGGAGGGACATCCGGCGCGAAGAACCTTCCAAGCGCTGCGAATTGCCGTCAACGGCGAGCTGGACCGGCTGCGGGAAGGCTTGGAGGCGGGTTTTTCCCTTCTGAAGCCTGGCGGAAGGTTGGCTGTGATTACTTTTCATTCGCTGGAAGACAGGATCGTTAAGCAGACCATGGCGGGGTGGTGCCAGGGCTGTACATGTCCAAAGGATTTCCCAGTTTGCGTCTGCGGCAAAAGGCCCAGGGGCAGGCTGGTATATAGGAAGGGTCTGGCTCCCAGCCAGGAGGAGGTAGCCAGGAACCCCCGGTCCAGAAGCGCGCGGCTGAGGGTCTTCCAAAAGGGTGAGAACGAGTAAGCCGCCTGTTTGGGCGGAAAAGAAGTTCCGGCCAATGGGGCCGGAAGGGGAGGCAGCAGAATGGCTTTAGAGGCATACGATTTTTCACTGTTTCAGGAGCGGGTAGAGAATACCGCGCCGGCGCTGGATCCAAAGGTTATAGAGGAACCCTCCCGACAGGGGCGGGTGGTAGAGCTTCCTCAGCAGAAACCGGAGGGTCAGACCCAGCCTCAGCGGCGGCGCAGTCCGCTGAAGATGATGGCGGCGGCGCTGTGCTTTGGGTTGATTTTCATTACCGCCATCAGCGCCGTACACAGCGAAGTGCAGCTGACGGAGCTGACGGAAGCCATCAATACCGCCCGAAACGATTTGGGCGAGGCGGAAAGCAGGGAGGTTCAGCTGAGTATGCAGGCCGCTCAGCGGATGACGGACGCACAGGTGGAAGAGTATGCGACTAAGATGGGCATGAGCAAGCTCACCGGCGCACAGGTTACTTACATGCATGTGTCCCGGGAGGACCAGGGCAAGGTGGTGCAGGACATTGAGGGCGGCTCGGCTCTGGACAAGCTCTTGGCGCGGGTACGGGCTTGGCTGGCCGGGTAATATGCGGAAGACGCGTCACATAAAGATTGGATAGCGGGGCCAAGGCCCGCGTCAAAGAAACAATGCGCATGTAAGCCGGAGAGTGGAAAAAGGGCCAAGATACTTTTTGGCTCTTCTTTTGCATAACGGATGCGGTTGGGAGGAAAACCATGGCAAAGGGTACAACGGAAAAAATCAGGCGCAAGGCGTTGGTGCTGACGGCCGTATTGGTGCTGGCAGGATTCGGCGCGGCGGCGGGAAGCCTTTTTAACTGGCAGATTCTGCGGGGAGAGGAAATGCGGGCGCTGGCCATGGAACAAAGCCTGAGAAGTACCACGCTGCCCTCCATGAGGGGCACCATTTATGACGCCACCGGAACCAAGGTCCTGGCCCAGAGCGCCAGCGTGTGGACCGTGGTGCTGGAACCGGCTTACTTAGCGGAAGACGAGGGACTGCGGCGGACAGTAGCGGCGGGCCTTGCGCCCATTCTGGGAATGGACGAGGCGGAGCTCTATGAGAAGACCGGCGATTACAGCTCATACTATACCATTTTAAAGCGAAAGATTGAAACGGATATTCGGGATCAAATTGTGGAATTCAAGGAACGCAATAAAATCACCGACGGCATCCGGCTGATTGACGATTACAAGAGATACTATCCCTATGGGACTGTCGCATCCAATATCTTGGGTTTTACCGGATCTGACAACACAGGCTTGGAGGGCTTGGAGCTTTATTATGACAGCGAGCTTTCCGGCAGCACGGGACGCCTGATTGCCGCCAAAAACGCGGTAGGGACGGATATGCCTTTTGAATACGAGCAGATTATTGACGCGGAAAACGGCCACGACTTGGTGCTTACTATTGACGAAACAGTGCAGAGCATTCTGGAAAAATACCTGGCCATCGGCATAGAGCAGTTTAAGGTGAAAAACGGCGCTGTGGCGGTGATGATGGACGTGAATACCGGCGGCATCATCGGCCTTGCGACAAACCCCAGCTATGACCCCAACGACCCGTTTGCCATTTTAGATCAAAATACAGTGAAGGCCATCGAAGCGCTGCCCGAAGACCAGCGGGACGAGGCGGAGGTGAAAGCCCTGCAAAACCAGTGGCGGAATAAGGGGGTTTCCGACACCTATTACCCTGGCAGCGTCTACAAAATGTGCGTGGGTTCTATGGGCCTGGAGGATGGGGTGATCACGGAAGAGAGCACTTTTACCTGTACCGGCGGCGTAAGGCTGGAGGGGGTAAAGGATGAGATCAGCTGCTGGAACCACAGCGGCCACGGCACCACCACCTTCCGGGAGGGCTTGTGTAATTCCTGCAACCCCTGGTTTATGCATATTGGCAGCGAGCTGGGGGCGGAGTCTTTCTGTAAATACCGGGAGGCTTTCGGCTTTACCGACAAGACCGGCATTGACCTGCCCGGCGAGTCCTACAGCATCTACCACGACTATGACGACATGCGCCCGGTAGACTTGGCGGTGGAGTCCTTTGGGCAGAACTTCAGCATTACGCCCATTCAAATGGTCACAGCCTGCGCGGCTGTAGCCAATGGAGGGTATCTGGTACGCCCCCATGTGGTGGACCGGATTATGGACAGCAACGGAAATATTGTAAAGACCGCGGATACTACATACCGCCGGCAGGTTATTTCCCAGGAGACCTCCAAGATTATGGCCAGCATTTTGCAGCAGAATACCTATTCCGGCACAGCTACCGGCGGGTATGTGTCTGGCTACCGGCTTTGCGGGAAGACAGGCACTTCGGAGAAGGTGGCGAAAAAGGCGGAGGACCCTTCAAAACCCATGGAATATATTGCCTCTTACTGTGGCTTTGCCCCGGCGGAGGACCCCAAGTATGCCCTTCTCGTCTTTTTTGACGAGCCTGACGGCCCCAATAACGGCAACCGGACAGGCGGCAACGCGGTGGCCGGCCCTATCTTTTCGGCAATCATGCAGGAGGTTTTGCCCTACTTGGGGGTGGAAGTCAAGTACAATGAGGAAGAGTATGCCCAGCTGGATATGGTATCTCCCAGCGTGGTTGGTTTGAGTATTAACGACGCCCTGAAGAAGCTGGAAGAAGACGGACTTTCCTATAATATCATCGGCGACGACAGCGACTGGGACAACAGGGTCGTCGAACAGATCCCCGAAAGCGGGTCCACTGTCCCCAAGAACGGTACAGTGGTGCTTTATACCCAGGGCTACGACGTGGACGAAGCCCTGGTGGAGGTTCCCAATTTCTATGGCTATGATATTACCAACGCCAGCTATGCCGCCTATATGGAGGGCCTACAGATCAGCGTCAGCGGCGTGCAGGAGGCGGACGCCATGGTGGCCCTGCAGGGCATTGAACCTGGCACAAAGGTAAAGCGCGGTACGGTTATCTCTCTGACCTTTGCCAGTGATCTGAACACGGAAGCCTTTGCGGGTATTGCCGAATAGGAGGTTACGGCCGCCGGCCTTTAGAAGCCGCCGGTTTTGCAATCGGGCGGAAAGAAAAAAGGCTTTTACCCATTCCTATTTTGAAAAGCGGCGGTAAAACGCCAAGGTCCTAAAAAGTTTGGAAAGACAGTAGACAAAGAGAGAGGGTAGACAAAATGAACAGCTTCTTGTTTCTGATTGCGGCGCTGGTGGCTTTCGGAGTCACGGCAATACTGGGTCTATGGCTGATTCCTTTTTTGCACAAGCTGAAATTTGGGCAAACCATCCGCGAGGTGGGCCCCAGCTGGCATAAAAAAAAGCAGGGCACCCCTACCATGGGCGGGATCATGTTTATCTTGGGCGTCGCGGCGGCGGTGTGTTCCTGCATCCCGGTATATTACAATCAAAACGGACCGGAAACCCGCCTGATGCAGGTGAAAATCTTCGCGGGGCTGGCCATGGCCCTGGGCTATGGAGCCATCGGCTTTATGGATGACTATATCAGCATCAAGAACCACCGGAACCTGGGGCTCAATGAAAAGCAAAAGCTGATTCTTCAATTTTTAGTGGCGGCCGCGTACCTTTTTACGCTATATTTGGCGGGGGAGGACACCGCCACCGTCATCCCATTTATTGGCAGCGTAGAGTTAAGCGCGGCCTATTACCCACTGGCGGCCGTCCTGATCGTAGGGCTGACCAATGCCGTCAACTTCACCGATGGCATTGACGGGCTGAATACCATCGTAAGCTTTTTCGCCATTATGGCTTTGGCCCTGTGCGCGGGCGTGCTTTCCATGGCCGGACTGGCCGCCATGGGTGTGGCCGGGGCCGCGGCGTGCGTGGGCTTTCTCATTTGGAATTTCCACCCGGCAAAAGTATTTATGGGCGATACGGGCTCCCTGTTTTTAGGCGGCATGGTAGGGGCGCTGTCTTTTGGGCTGGATATGCCTATTTTGCTGCTGCCGGTGGGATTGATTTACTGGGGCGAGATGCTTTCCGTGGTGATCCAGGTGACATATTTTAAGCGAACCGGCGGTAAGCGTGTTTTTTTGATGACGCCTATTCATCACCACTTTGAAAAGAAGGGGTGGAGCGAGGTGAAGATCTGCGCTGTGTTTGGAACCATTTCCTTATTAGGCGGCGCTTTGGCCCTGTGCGGCGTGCTGTGGGGGCTGTGAAAATAGGAAAATCCTGCCAGTATGAGGAATTAGGCTAAGACTGTACAGAATAATCTTAGAAATCCAAATTGCACAAAAAGCGAAAGGAGTGAGCATATGCCGGCAGCAGGCAGAACGGCCAGGGGCCTTACCAGAGTACCCGGCAGGCCAAAGGAGGAAGCCCCACGGGAAGTCCCCGGAAAAGCCCCGGCGAAACGCAGGCGCCGCCGGGTGAAATACGCCCTGTTTAGCCTCGGAAACGGGCTGGATATGCCTCTATTTGTATTCATCATGGTACTTCTGGCCATAGGGCTGGTGATGCTCTTTTCGGCCAGTTATGCCACCAGCTATTACTATGAGAATAACAGCTATCATTACATTACCCGGCAGGGGGCTTTCGCTGTCTTTGGCATTGTGGCGATGCTGCTGATCTCCACCTTCGACTACCACCGCTTCCATCAGCTGGCTTTGCCCATCGCCGGCGTGTCCGTTTTGCTGCTATTGATGGTGCTCCTGTTTGGCCGGGTGCTGAAAATCGAATCCATCGCCCCTTCCGAGGGCGTAGCCACCCGCTGGCTGCAGCTGGGGCCGCTGGGGTTTCAGCCCTCGGAGGTAGCCAAATTCGCGTTGATTGTCACTTTTGCCCACATGATCTCTCTATATACCGACAAAATGGGAACCTTTCGCTATGGCGTGCTGCCCTTTGTAGGGGTACTGGGACTTTTTGCCGCGCTGGTCTTCTTGGAAAACCACATGTCTGGCACCTTGATCATCTTGGCCCTGGGAGCCATTCTGATGTTTATCGGCGGTACAAAGCCCCGCTGGTTCATCATTGGCGGCGCCGTACTGGGGCTGCTGCTGGTAGCATATCTGACATTGGGCGGCAAGGATGAGTCTGGAGAGGGCGGGGTCTATCAGATGGACCGGATCGCCGGATGGCTGGACCCCTTCAACGACAAGTCCGGCTCGTCCAATACCTGGCAGATTATGCAGTCCCTATACGCCATTGGCTCGGGAGGGCTTTTAGGGGTGGGGCTGGGACAGTCCCGGCAAAAATACCTGTATCTTCCAAAACCCCAAAACGATTTCATCTTTGCCATTGTCTGCGAAGAGCTGGGCATGGTGGGGGCGTTGGTGATCATGCTGCTGTTCGCCCTTTTAATCTGGCGGGGAGTCTACATCTCTCTGCATGCGAAGGACCGCTTTGGCACCATGCTGGGACTGGGCCTGACCTTCCAGGTGGGATTGCAGGCGGTGCTGAATATCTGCGTGGTTACCAATACGATTCCTAACACGGGCATTAGCCTTCCATTTTTCAGTTCGGGAGGCACGGCTCTATTGATGCTGCTGGGGGAGATGGGAATTCTGCTGAATATATCCAGAAGCTCTAACGTGGAGAAGACATAGGGAGCTTTTTCAGGATGTGACATATTTACAAAAGAGGGAGCAAGGAGTATGAAGGTACTGTTTACCGGCGGAGGCACTGCCGGACATATCAATCCGGCGTTGGCGGCGGCGGGTTATTTGAAGCAAAAGGAACCGGATGCGGAGATCCTCTATGTAGGCAACCGGGGCGGCATGGAGGAGCGCCTGGTGCAAAGGGCGGGCTATCCCATGGCGTTTATTACCATATCGGGCTTTCAGCGAAAGCTGACCCCCCAAAACATCATCCGGAACGTCCAAACGGTGGGCCGGGTGTTTACCGCTACGGCGGAAGCCAAAAAGATCATCCGGGATTTTGCCCCGGATGTATGCGTAGGTACCGGCGGCTATGTCAGCGGCCCTGTGATTCGGGAAGCGGCCAAGTTGGGCGTTCCCTGCGTGATCCACGAATCCAACGCTTACCCGGGGGTCACCACGAAAATGCTGGCAAAGTCCGTAAAGACGGTAATGCTGGCGGTGCCGGACGCCAAAAAGTACTTTGATTCCTCCGTCAACTGTGTCGTGACCGGCAACCCCGTGCGGGGCGAGGTGCTGGCGGCGGAGCGGGAGGCTTCCCGAAAGGCTTTGGGCCTGGACAGCCGTCCGTTGGTGTTGTCCTTTGGGGGGAGCCTGGGAGCGTCCGCCTTAAACCGGGCCGCGGCTTATATGCTGGCCCAGAGCGTCAAAGAAGGGAAGTACCAGCACATCCACGGCTATGGGGCCCATGACCCCCGGTTCCTGGCAGAAACCAAGGAGTTCGGCCTGGATATGGATGCAAACCCGCAAATCCGCCTGCTGGAGTACATCGACAACATGCCCCAATGCCTCTCCGCCGCCGATCTGGTGATTGGCAGGGCCGGCGCCATGACTTTAACAGAAATAGAGGCCAAAGCCAAGGCATCCATTTTGATCCCCTCTCCCAATGTGGCGGAAAACCACCAGTTCCACAACGCTATGGCGCTGGTGCGCCGGGGCGCCGCGGAGATCATTGAAGAAAAGGACCTGAGCGGAGAGGTTCTCTGGAAAAAGGTGGAAAAGATTCTTTCGGACCCGGACCGTCTGCGAAGCTTGGGAGAGAATGCGGGAAAGATGGAAATTATCGACGCCAATGAGCGGATATATCGGGAGATGAAAAAGGCGGCGGGAGGAGGAAAGGCATGAGCATAAAAATCGTTGCCCTGCGGCAGGAGCCTGGGCTGCTTGAGACAATGGCCAGGTGGTTCCCCCACGCCTTCGGGGTGCCGGAGGAGGCTTATCGGGAGAGCATGGCCCAGTGTCTGGCCGGAGCCGGACCGGTGCCCCAGTGGTATGGGGCATTGGAGGGAGAGCGCATGGTGGGCGGGCTGGGCGTGATTGAGAACGACTTTCACGACCGGCCTGACCTGCGGCCCAACGTGTGCGCGGTGTATGTGGACGAGCCCTGGCGAAGGCAGGGCATTGCCGGGGTGATGTTGGATTTTGCCTGTAAGGACATGGCGGGCTTAGGAACCGGCACGCTGTATCTGGTGACAGACCATACCTCCTTTTATGAGCGGTATGGCTGGGAGTTTCTGTGTATGGTAGGCGGGGAAGGCGGCCCCACGCGCATGTACCGGCACAAGGAAGGGTGATTGTATGGTTATTGTTGTAAACGGGCCTCCGTTATTTTTTCTCCCATGAGAAAAAATAACGGAGGGAAGCAAAAATGGAAGTAAAAAAATGTGATTTAAAGGATTTGGATCAGCTGGCTTTATGGACCATGCAGGCCAATGTGGATATGCGCCAGGGCAGCTGGTGGGGGGATGTGAAGGAATCCCCGGAGCTGCTGGCTGAGGAGAGGAAGACGGTAGAGTGGTATCTCACCGGCGGAAAGCACGATGTGTACAAATTTTTGGTGGATGGCGTCATGGTGGGCCATGTGGCGGTGGCGCGTGAACGGCAGTTCCCCGGAGTGATGATAGAGAACTTCTCCATCCGCCGGGAATACCGCCGCCAGGGCTACGGTGCCCAAGCCCTGCGCGCGCTGCTGGAATATCTGGGGGAAACCGCCCTGGACCTGGATGTATTCTGCTGGAACCACCGGGCCATAAGCTTTTATAAGAGCTTTGGCTTTAAGGAAATATCCCTGCATATGAACTACGGGACATAGGTCGCACACAATTTGGGACGCCTCATAAAATGGGTTAGCTAACATAAACGAGGTGTTCTCTATGATCATCATTGACGGCCCTGCGGAGCTTGGCGGGGAGTTGACAGTCCAAGGAGCGAAAAATAGTACATTACCCCTTTTGGCAGCAGCGCTTTTGTGCAAAGGACAGACCGTGCTGCACAATTGTCCGGATTTGTCCGATGTGGACACGGCCATGGAAATTCTGGAGCATGTGGGCTGCCGCTGCAAAAGGGAAGGCCATGACCTAGTGATTGACAACGCCGTCTCCTGCTGTGAGATTCCGGAAGAGCTTATGCGGAGCATGCGGTCTTCCATTGTGTTTCTGGGCGCCATGGTGGCCCGGTGCGGCGAGGTCAGGCTCTGCTTTCCCGGCGGCTGCGAGCTGGGGCCCAGGCCCATTGACCTGCATCTGGCCTCGCTGCGGCGGTTGGGGGTCGAAATCGACGAAAGCGGCGGGTGGCTTTGCTGCCGGGCCCCCCGGGGGATCGAAGGCGCTTATGTGTCCCTGGCCTTTCCCAGCGTGGGCGCTACAGAGAACCTGATTCTGGCGGCAGTCTGTGGGAAGGGCACGACGATTATTGCAAACGCCGCCCGGGAGCCGGAAATTTGCGACCTTTGCGAATATCTCAACCGCTGCGGCGGCCGGGTATATGGGGCGGGGGAGAGCTGCGTGATCATCGACGGGGTCAAGGAGCTGTACGGATGCGAACACAGAGTCATGCCGGACCGTATTGCGGCGGTGACCTATATGGCCGCCGCTGCGGTTACAGGCGGAAACATCACTCTGAAGGACGTGGATAATACCCACATATTGCCAATGCTGGCTCCCTTTGAAGAGTCCGGCTGTGAAGTGCGGCAGCTGGGCGGATGCCTGAATATCATGGCTCCCCGGCGGCTGGGCCCGGTAAAACATATACGCACAATGCCTTATCCGGGCTTTCCTACAGACGCCCAGCCGGCCGTTATGGCCATGGCGGCCGTAGGCAGAGGCACCAGCGTATTTGTGGAAAACATATTTGAAAACCGCTACCGTCATGCCGAAGGGCTGGGACGCATGGGAGCCAAAATAAAAATTGAAGGCAAGGTGGCGGTGGTGGAAGGCGTAGAGCGGCTTGGGGGCGCGGCGGTGGACGCGGCGGATCTGCGGGGCGGAGCGGCTCTGGTGGTGGCGGGGCTGGCGGCCCATGGGCGCACTCAGGTGACCGGCGGGCACTTTATCCGCCGGGGATATGAGGATATCACCGGAAGATTTGCGGATTTAGGAGCGAGAATCAGAGAGGAATAAAAAAGCGGAGAGGAGGGGCGCGATGAGCAGGAAGGATACTTCCCGGCGGGACATGTGGGAGAAGGAAGACTTTGAGGACATTCGGTCGCATTCCGCAGGAGACCCCCCGCAGTTTGACTGGTTTGCCAACCGGGAGCGCGCCCCCGCCAGCGCCCGTCCTTCCGCCAGCCGGGAGAGGTCCCAAAGGCAAAAAAATACCGGGAGGGAGCGCCGGAGCGCCAGCCCCAGGCAAGAAGAGCGGGGAGGGCGGCCGGCGAAAGGCAGGCCCGCTGGCAGTACCGCCTCTTCTAAGGCTTTCAGGGGGAGGAAGGCGGGAGCCCCGCCTGGAACACGAGGGGCTTCCCCCAGAGGGAGGCCGGAACCCCAGCCCCGAAAGCGCCGCAAACCGATGAGCCTGGGTATGCGCAGGAGCCTGATGATACTGGGCGTGCTGGCCATGCTGGGGGGAACAGCCTTTTTGGCTGAATCGCTTTTACTGCGGGTGACCGAGGTCCAGGTTACCGGGGATCTGATCTATGCGGAAGCGGATATAAAAAGCGTTTGCGGGTTCAGTACAGGGGACAATCTGCTTCTGATCCCGGCAAAGGACCGGGAAGAAAAGCTGGAAACGCAGATGCCCTACATTGCCAAGGCAAAGATCAGCCGGCACATTCCCGGTACGGTGGTAATTGAGATTACCGCGGCCCAGCCTGTGTGTAGCATGCAGTCTGCCGGAAGCTGGCTCTTAATGAGCGGCTCAGGGAAGGTGCTGGAGGCCCTACCCGCTCCTAAGGAGGGAATTCTCCAGGTAACGGGCCTTTCGCCGGTAAACACCCAGCCCGGGCAGATCGTTGTGCTGGAAGACAAGGACGCTATGCAGGCGTTTACAGAGATTTTGGAGAAAATCGCCGAGCTGGACGCGGCGGGGCTTTTTACCCGGCTGGTAATGACAGACTTAAGCGATATCCGGCTGTGGTATCAAGACCGGGTAGAGTGCCGGCTGGGGGATGCCGCACAGCTGGATTACAAGCTACAGACCGCCTATGACCTGCTACAGGAGGAACCGCCTAAGGGTATTGGTCAAAACCAGACCGGCACTTTGAATCTAACGGAAGTGCCCGCCACCCGAAAATCCTATTTTACAGAAGAGGCTGTGACGCCGCCTGGCGGCGTTACCGTTACGCCCGCGCCCGCCACGCCGGTACCGGCCGCGCAGACTCCGCAGCCTTCTCCCAGTCCAACGCCAGAACCGGAAACGGAAGAGGGTGGAGAAAGCCCGGAGGAAGATGAAGATTGGACAGAGCCGGAAGAGGGGCAAGAAGAGGAAGATTGGGACGGCGGTTGGGAGGAGCCCGATGAAGACTGGACCGGTCCTGAAGAATGGGAAGACGGCGGAGAAACCGGGGGAGATGAAGGATACTGGGAAGACACTGAAGAGGATGCGCTGGAGGGCGAGTGAGTAAAAAGCTCTTATCAAGCCTGCCCTACATATTGTACTGCGGCGGGAACAAGCGCGTATTTTACACGGAAAAAAGTGGAAAATCAGAATTTTGCGGCCACTTTTTGAAGAAATTCCTTGAAATTTCTCTTGAAAAGTGATAGATTATACAATGTGGTATTTTGGTTGACGTAATATGGAACCAGCAGCCAGGAAGCAAGCCAAGGAGGAGCGACAAAAATGCCTTTTGAAGTTGACAATTTGTTAGATGAGACCCCCCAGATCATAAAAGTAGTTGGAGTAGGCGGCGGCGGCGGCAACGCCGTAAACCGCATTGCCAGCGCGGGCGTACGCAGCGTGGAGCTGGTGTGCATGAATACAGATAAGCAGGCGCTTATGCGCAGTCAAGCAGCCACAAAGGTGCAGCTGGGCGAGAAGCTGACCAGCGGCCGCGGCGCGGGCTCGAAGCCGGAGGTGGGCGAGAAGGCGGCTGAAGAGAGCCGCGAGATTATTTCCCAAACCCTGAAGGACGCCGATATGGTATTTATTACCGCCGGAATGGGCGGCGGCACCGGTACTGGCGCGGCGCCGGCGGTGGCAAAAATCGCCCGGGAGCAGGGAGCGCTGACCGTGGGCATTGTTACCAAGCCCTTTGCCTTTGAGGGGCGGCGCCGGATGGAGCAGGCGGAGCGGGGTATTGCCGAGCTGCGGGAACATGTGGACTCCCTGGTGGTGATTCCCAACGAACGTCTAAAGCTGGTAAGCGATGAACGGATTACCCTTGCCAACGCCTTTTTGGTGGCGGACGACGTCCTGCGCCAGGGCGTGCAGAGCATCTCGGATCTAATCCAGCTGCCGGGCATTGTGAACCTGGATTTTGAAGACGTCAAGTCGGTGATGCAGGACGCCGGCTACGCCCATATGGGCGTAGGCCACGGCACCGGCAAGGATAAGGCTGAGCAGGCGGCTATGGCGGCTATTTCCAGCCCGCTGTTGGAGACGAAAATTGCCGGGGCCCGGGGCGTGATTATCAACATTACCTCCAGCCCGGACATCGCTTTGGATGAAATTGACACGGCCTCGCAGATCGTGACGGAGCGGGCCCACCCGGACGCCAATATTATCTGGGGCGCAACCTTTGACGAGTCCATGGAGGACGCTATGAACGTCACGGTGATTGCCACAGGGTTTGAAGGGATGAACGGGGAGAAGTCCAAGCCGGCCTTGGATCTGGACCTGGATGAGGATTTCCTGGGGGCGCCTCCCGCGCCGGACCCTTCTCCCATTATTTCCAGCCGGAGCAGCACGCCTACCAGGGGCGGTTCCAGCATACGCGGCAGCGAGCCCAGAGTGGACCCGGCCGTAATTGACGACGACGATACGTTCACGGATATCATGTCCATCTTTAACAGAAAATAAAGGAGGGCCTTATGGGTAATTTGATAAAGGGCGTGCATCATATCGCGGTGAAGCCCACCGCAGAGCAGTATCAGAAGACAGTGGAGTTTTACACACAGCTTCTGGGAATGGAAGTTAAGCGGAGCTGGGGCGATCCGCAGCGGCCCTGCCTGATGGTATCCTGCGGGGATAATACCTGCATAGAGATTCTCAGCAGCGGCAATGAGATTCCTGCCGGAGGCCCCTTGGCACACATTGCCTTTGCCACGGATCAGGTGGATGAAATCATTGAGAAGGTCCGTGAAGCGGGCTATGAAATCACCAATGAGCCTGCCGACGCCAATCTGGGCGGCGAGATGCCTATCCGCATCGCGTTTTTCTATGGCCCTACCCATGAACATATTGAACTTTTCTGGGAGAAATAGCATGTAAGCCTAGCGTCTTTTGATGCGGACGCTTTGTGCCGCGGCCCTCCTTTTGCGCTTATTTTTAAAAGTTGAATATGAGTGAAAAGGAGTAAAACGCGTGGATAAGGACGATTTGCTGAAAATATATGGCAGCCTTTATGGACTAGAGGCAGGTCCTTGGAATCTTTCCTTGGAGCAAAAGTATCTGGAGTATCGGATCACCCAATTCTTTGTTCTTTGGTATTGTCTGTGTCCATTGATGTGCCTCCTTTTCTA
>CANONE010000039.1 GCA_947567585.1 uncultured Clostridia bacterium
GGTAAGAGTTGTAGGCCATGCCATTGGGGACTACGTACTGCCCCTCAAATAAATCTACCTGATGGTCGTTTACGCCAACATATTTGATGTCTTTTGTAATTTCCATTTTGATGCTCCTTCTTGGCTTTTTTGGGGGCGGAGGATATTCCGCGTTTTGTGATTTTGTACCGGCGGCCTTGTGGGCGGCGCCAGGGGCTTTGATGCTTGGCTAATGGGATTATACCACGTTTGTTGGAGAAATAACAGAGCCTGCTGGGTTAATTTTTCAGGCTTTGCAGTGGGGCGGGAATTTTGCCGCCGCGTTTGATAAATCCGGCGGGGGAGGCGGCGTTTACCGGCATAACCGGCCCCTGGCCCAAGAGACCGCCGAAGTCCAGCTCTTCGCCGGCGGACTTTCCGATGGCGGGAATCACCCTGACAGCGGTGGTTTTGGAGTTGACCATGCCGATGGCGGCCTCGTCCGCGATGATGCCGGAGATAATTTCCGGGCTGGTGTCTCCTGGAATCACGATCATGTCCAGTCCCACCGAGCAAACCGCCGTCATGGCTTCCAGCTTGTTGAGGGTCAGGCAGCCGCTGCGGGCGGCGGCGATCATCCCCGCGTCCTCTGTCACCGGAATAAAGGCTCCAGAGAGTCCGCCCACGCTGGAAGAAGCCATAACCCCTCCCTTTTTCACCGCGTCGTTCAAAAGAGCCAGGGCCGCGGTGGTGCCATGGGCTCCGCACTGGGCCAGGCCCATGCCCTCCAGGATATACGCCACGCTGTCCCCGATGGCCGGGGTAGGGGCCAGGGAAAGATCCACAATGCCAAAGGGTATTTCCAGCCGCCGGGAGGCTTCCTGGGCCACCAGCTGGCCCATGCGGGTGATTTTAAAGGCGGTTCGCTTAATAAGCTCCGCGATTTCCGTCAGGCTCCGTCCCGCCCCCTCCTTCTGGATCACCGCCCGTACCACGCCGGGCCCGGATACGCCTACATTGATGACACAGTCCGGCTCTCCCGGCCCATGAAAGGCTCCGGCCATAAAAGGGTTGTCCTCAGGCGCGTTGCAGAAGACCACCAGCTTAGCCGCGCCGATACACTCCTGGTCTGCCGTAAACTCCGCCGTCTGCCGGACAATTCTGCCCATTTTGGCCACAGCGTCCATATTAATGCCGGCCTTTGTGCTGCCAACATTGACAGAAGAGCAGACAAGCTCCGTCTCCGAGAGGGCCTCCGGAATGCTTTCGATGAGGGCGTAGTCCCCGGGTCCAAATCCCTTTTGAACCAAAGCGGAATAGCCTCCGATAAAGTTTACCCCCACCGCGTGGGCGGCCCTGTCCAGAGCCCTGGCAAACCGCAGGGGAGAGGCGCCCGGGCAGGCGCCCGCGATCAGGGCGATAGGCGTTACGGAAATCCGCTTGTTGATAATGGGAATGCCATACTGCCGGCTGATATCCTCTCCGGTTTTTACCAGATCCTGGGCATAGCGGCACACCTTGTCGTAGACCTTTTGAGCCGCCGTATCCGCGTCCGGCCCCGCGCAGTCCAGTAAGGAAATACCCATAGTGATGGTGCGCACATCCAGGTTTTCATTGTCGATCATATTGATTGTTTCTAAAATTTCATTGGTATTCAATCATTCATCATCTCCTCTTAGAAGACCTTGGGGCTTCATCTCAAAGCCTGCCGCCTTGGAAAAGGCGGGCGAAGCTTTACTCCAAATAATATTTAATTTTCATGCCGGCAGACTGTGTGCATAGGCGTTGGCCAACTCCACCCGCTACCAGGTTTCGGCCCCACAGGTTCCCCGCCCGGCAAAAGTTTCGCGGTTTTGCATAGCAAAATTGCGGTCCATCGGACCGGAAAGCGAAACCCACCATCCACCCGCTACCAGGTTTCGGCCCCACAGGTTCCCCGCCCAGCAAAAGTTTCGCGGTTTTGCGCAGCAAAATTGCGGTCCATCGGACCGGAAAGCGAAACCCACCATCCACCCGCTACCAGGTTTCGGCCCCACAGGTTCCCCGCCCAGCAAAAGTTTCGCGGTTTTGCATAGCAAAATTGCGGTCCATCGGACCGGAAAGCGAAACCCACCATCCACCCGCTACCAGGTTTCGGCCCCACAGGTTCCCCGCCCAGCAAAAGTTTCGCGGTTTTGCGCAGCAAAATTGCGGTCCATCGGACCGGAAAGCGAAACCCACCATCCACCCGCTACCAGGTTTCGGCCCCACAGGTTCCCCGCCCAGCAAAAGTTTCGCGGTTTTGCGCAGCAAAATTGCGGTCCATCGGACCGGAAAGCGAAACTTGGAGATTAAAAATACAACTCCGTTGTATTTTTATATCTTGTGCATCGAATTGAAGATATCTTCGTGCATGACATGGATTTTTAGGCCCAGCTCTTCGCCCAGGCAGTCCATTTTTTCGGAGAGTCCGCCCACCTCTACGCTGGCTCCCGCCATGTCCACCAGCATCACCATGGCGAAAAGATCCTGCAAAATGGACTGAGTGACTTCCAGCACATTGACTCCGTTTTGGGCGCAGATTTCCGTGACCTTTGCCAAAATGCCAACCATATCCTTGCCGATCACAGTGATGACCGCTTTCCCGTTTTTCTGCATAACGTAAGCCTTCCTTTCCCGGCTTTACCAGCCGTTTTTACTATTATGAGGGAGAATAGGACGATTGTCAAGCCCACCTACATACAGACCTCATCCCGCCGCCGGGACCCCAGATACACCGGGCCGGGGGCGCTCAGCACTTCTCGAACCCGGCCCCGCAGCTGTACCGGTACCAGGGGCAGATCCTCCGCCCCGGCAGGGGTTACCCAGCGGCTGCCGGTTTGCTGGAAATCCATTTCAGCCCGCTCCCGCACAGGTCCTGGCAGAACCCGCGTCAAAAAGATATGCATCACCCGGTGGCAATACCCTGGGTAGCGTTCCCGCATTCCCGGGTTTGTAAAGATTTCCTCCGCCAACGCGGCAAACCGTACCGGCTCTACTGTCAGCCCGGTTTCTTCCAGCACCTCCCGGACAACGGCTTCCTCCATGGTTTCAAAAGCGTGCTGCCCGCCGCCGGGCAGATCGTAATAAACGGCCCCGGTACTGTCCAGGTGGCTGTTTAAAAGGATTTTCCCCTCTTTGATTACCAGAGCCTTGGCGGAATTGCGAATGACGCCCATACCGTCACGCCCTTTCCGCGATATGGAAGATCAGCCGCCGGGTATCCGCCCATCCCAGGCAGGGGTCGGTGATGGATTTGCCGTAGACCCTCTCGCCTTCAATGGGCTGGCAGCCTTCTTCCAGATAGCTTTCAATCATCACGCCCTTTACCAGGCCCTTTATTTTTGCGTCATAACTCCGGCTGTGCAGGACTTCGCTGACAATCCGCAGCTGTTCCTTGTATTTTTTATCGGAGTTGGAGTGGTTTACGTCCACGATGGCGGCGGGGTTTTGTAGATTCCGTTCTTGGTAGAGCTGGTATAGGCGGATGAGGTCCTCATAGTGGTAATTGGGCACGCAGGTGCCGTACTTGTCCACGCCGCCCCGGAGAATGGCGTGGGCCAGGGGATTGCCCTCGGTGGCGGCGTCCCAGCCCCGGTAAAGAAAGTTGTGAGAGCTTTGGGCCGCCTGAATGGAATTGAGCATAACCGCCAGATCGCCGCTGGTAGGATTCTTCATGCCCACGGGAATATCCATTCCGCTGGCCGTCAGACGGTGCTGCTGGTTTTCTACAGAGCGGGCTCCCACGGCCTCATAGCAGAGTACATCGTCTAGGTAGCTGCGGTTTTCCGGGTAGAGCATTTCGTCGGCCGCGGGAAGTCCGCATTCTTCCATCACTCGCATGTGCATCCGGCGAATGGCGATGATCCCCTCCAAAAGATCCGGGGCTCGGTCCACGGAGGGCTGATGGAGCATTCCCTTGTACCCTTGACCAGTTGTGCGGGGCTTGTTGGTGTATACCCGGGGAATCAGCACCAGCCGGTCCTTGACAGCCTCGTTGATTTCCGCCAAACGGTGGACGTACTCCAATACCGCGTCTTCGTTATCAGCCGAGCAGGGGCCCACTATTACAATAAACTTATCCGATTTTCCCTCCAGCACCTGGCGGATTTCCAAGTCCCGCCGGGCTTTCAGCTCTCCGGCGGCAGGGGAGAGGGGATACTCCGCCTTTAAGGCGGCAGGCGGCGGCAGCTGCCTGTTGAGAGTCATAGACATGCAATCACGCTTTCTTTTAAAAATGAATTTTCAAAATCATATAATACTCAAAAATGCAAGTGAAAAAGGGCATTCGCACTTTAGGGTTTCGCTCAACGCGCGCTTCGCGTACATTATACCACCTTTTGGAAGCGGTTGCAAGATTTTGGCCTGGAGGCAATACTTTGGGTTTGTGAGGGAAACGAATGGGGCCGAGATGGGAAAAGCCCCCGGTGGCGCCGGGGGCCTTGCTTATCTTGCGCGGGAGGCGATGATTCCCGCCATTTCCCCAACATTTTTCATGCTGGAGATTTCGCCCATTTTGAACTTCATACGGAACTCCCGCTCTACCGCAGAAATCAGGGTGATGTGCTCTAAGCTGTCCCAATCCTCAATGTCGTCGGCAGTGGTTTCCGGACCTACCCGAATGCTCCGGTCGTCAAATACCTCCTGAAAAACCCGGTTCAGCCTGGTGTAAATTTCTCGACTGTCCATTTTCATCCACCTTTCATAATATAAATTTGTTATGTGTTTCCGGTTACCTCAATCACCTTGCATTTTTTCTCATACCCCAGTACAGGCAGTTCCCAGTGAGTGCCGCCATCTTTGTCTTCCGCCGTCTTCTTAAACCCGAAACTGGCGTAAAGCTCCTTCACCATGCCGTTTTTGGCGGTGGGATAGTAGTGGCCCCTGATCTGGCGGATTCCCAGAGCCGCGCACCTTTCCACCAGCCGGTCCAGCATGGCCAGCTCCATGTCCCGCTTCAGCACCCGGCAGCTCATAAGCCACAGCTGAATATCCAGGGCACTGTCATGGATTTCTCCGATGACCACGGAAACTACGCCGTTATCGCCAAACTTATCCACCAGCTTGCCATATAGCCGTACATGCCGGCCGCTATGGAAAACCGACTCCATTTCTTCCTGAGTGTAGCGCCGGGTGGTCAGATTAAATTGGTTGCTTTTGTTGGTCAGCTGGGTGATTCTCCCTAGATAGACCGGGAGAAAGTCGTCGATCACCGCCCGCATTTCCAAACTTTTCAGATACGCTCCATAGTCCGTGAAGGAAGCCTGTTGGGCGCTCCGAAGGGCGTTGGCCTTATACATATCGTTGCGCTTGAGATCGTCTTCACTAAACGCCGTGGTTTCGAAGTAGCCGCCCCGGTCAATGGCGGCAATATAGTTTTCCACTCCCTCCATCTCCGGCACGGCCACTCCCGGCAGCTGGGCCCGGACAATTTCCCGCTCCGCCGGGTTGTCATCGGCAAATACAATGGCTTCGGGGAGAATGTTCAGCTGGGCGGCGGTTTCCGCGATATTCCGATCCTTATTTTCCCAGTTTGCTTTTATGATGACAAAGTCTTCCGGGCGCAGCACGCCTTCCGGGTGGTTCAGCCCCGCAATGGCGTTTTCGTGGTCATTTTTTGAACAGACAGTCAAAAGGATCCCCAAAGATTTCATCTGCTTTAGGTAGCTTTGAAACTCATAGTAAGACTGTGAAACCCCGGTTTCCTGTCCGATTTCAATGCCGTCCACACCGTCGTCCCCTACCACGCCGCCCCAAAGCGTGTTGTCCAGGTCCAGCGCCAGCGCTTTCTTATTTTTGCCGAATATGGACTTAACGATATTTGCCACGCTAAAGGCAAGGGCGGGGATCGCCTCAAAGCACAACGCATACTTATACATATTCCAATAAGCGGGGTCCGCCCAGCGGCGCAGGCCGTAATCGGCGGAAAGGTAGTCAATATCGTTGATGTAAAAGCTCTCATGAGCCTGGGCATAGTCATAGAAGGCTTGATTCAGCCCAGCGGCAAAATGGGTTCTGCCGTGTATATCCCAGGCGTCCCGATTGCCAAGAAGGCGGAAAAATGGCTTTTCCATATTGTTTTGGATAATAGGGCAGTGAAACTTTTCATGGAGACTTTCCCATACCGCCCTAAACTTTGCCAGTTCTCCCTGCAGCTTATCCTCCACCTGGGCGGCGGAATCGGTCAGATCCGGCCAAGCGGCGATATTTCGGCTGCTGGTGTGAATAAATATAATATCTGGCGCAAATTCTTGCAGCCGCTGGGGAGGGAACAGGGCGTCTTGATAATACTGCGCATATTCCGACTCATAGAATTCCGGCTGTATCCCCGCGTCCAGGAGGAATAGCTCCATGGCGGCCAAAATATCGCTGGTTGTAGAACCTCCCAGCACCGCGATTTTCTTCTGGATGCGGGGCGCGCCGTCTGCCAGCAGGGCTTTTTTCAGAGATTTGCGCTTACGGATAATCAGATGGGGGTCAAAGGGATATGCAAGCTCTCGCATCATGATAGAAGCCTCCTGAAAATGTTACTGTTGTGCTTATGGGCGGCTGTCTTCCACAGTCTCGCCGGCGTTTTGGGTAATCAAATTCTCCAAATTGTCGGCTGCTTCGCCTACCAAAGAATAGGAGGACATGGTAAAAAGCACATCCGTAATCCCCATATCCCGTATAAAGCTCACAAGATTCCGCTGCATGTAGCGCATATCGGCCACATAGATCTGCTTAAAGGAGCCCGTGAGGAAGGGGGGGACAGCGTTGCCATAGCTGTCCTTGATCACCAGCAGCTTACGGTCCGTGGCCGCCTGGGTGGTGGCTTTGACAATGTATTCATCGCCCCCCAGCAGGATCATGTAGGCGTCGGAACCGCTGGCCCCTTCCTGGAAGAAGTCGTCTTCATCCCACAAAAATTCAAAGCTGGTGTTATAATAAGCGGCTTGATAGTCCTTGGCCGGGCGGTAGTAGATAAAGTCTTCCGGATCATTGAGCAGGTTGGCGGAGCCGGAGAAAGCGTACATGCTGCCTACAAATTCAGGGATCTTTTCTTCTTTGTAGGCGCCGATGTCATCAAAGGGCACACCGGCGGCATTGGCGAAGGCTTGAGCGGCATAATAAGCGCCCAGAGGCTGCCAATGATGGTCGGTACGGCAGTAGATAGGTTCGCCCACATGCTGGCCCAGTACCGGACAAATGTTGATGGAGCGGATGCCGGGGTTTAGTTTCCCCGCCACAGCCTCAAAGCAGTCGGACTGGCTGGAGGTGTAGTCGGCATAGTCGCTGGGCGTATAGAACTCACAGGCCAGCGGCGCGGGCATGGACCAAATGGACACATTCTCGCCCAGCTGTCCCTGCAAGCCGTTAAGCGCCTGGGCATAGCTGTCCCCGCTGCCGCCGCCAAAGAGCTCCAGAGCCCGGTAGTGGCCGTCCAGTTTCAGCACAATCAGTCCGTTCTCCGTCATATTGGCTTCCTGGGCTTCAGGAGGCGTAAAGGGAGTGGGCGGCGGCGTGGCTGTATCCATATGGCGTCCCGCCGCGCCTTCCAGGCTGGCGGGGGAGGCGGGGGCGCCGGCAGGCTGGGCGCTGGGTTCGGCAGCCAGCTGTGAGCCTTCGTTGGCGGGGGTGGGGGCAGGCTGGTCCTTTTGATTGAGCTTAATAACATTCCCCACAAATTCTACGGAATCCCCAACCTTTGGCAGGCCGAAAACCGACTTGAAGTTATTGCCGATATTCTTAAGGCCGTCTCGATTTGGAACGGTATCATCGTAAAAAGTAGCGATCCCCGCAGTGTAGTCGCCGGAGAAATAGCCAGAGAGAGAAAAAGAGGGAAACTTTGCCAGCTCCCGTTTTTCAATCTTGCTGACAGTGGACCGGGGCAGCACAGCCATCAGCACAGCCGCTCCAAAAAAGCATAAAGTCAGCACGCCCAGCAGCAGTAAGGAGAGCCGCTGTTCCAGCAGGGCGCGTTTATCTATTTTTTTCCGGCGGCGGGGCCGGGTGGCAACGGGCTCCAGCGACGGAAGCCGATAGCTGTTTTCACTGGAATCCTCCGCCTGAAAAGACTGGGCGTAGCCATGCCCATCATGCTCCTGCTGGCTGGAGTATGTCCTGGTGGAATCGTAAGTCCCGGCAGGCTCCTCATAGGGAAAGGCTGCGGATTCATTCTGCGGATGGCCGTATTCCCCCGGCGGAGTACTTTGGTAGCTGACGACTTCACTGAAATCGTCAGGCGGAATCACCAGATCGGGGCGGCGGAACTCCGGAGCGGGCTTTTCTCTTAAAACCTCCGCGGTGTGCTGGGGCTGGCGGCGGTGGCGCGGGGTACGTTCTTTTTCCATAGAGAAGCCTCCTTTCCTCTAAAACCTCCAATACAGGAAGACATTATTGGTCGAATCCACCAGGAGAATGCTGACAATGGCCAGAACCCCCAGGCAGAGAACTACAGAACCCACCCGCCCGGCCATGTAGAGCTGGTCCGACCGGCTTTCCAGGAAGAAGCTCTTTACCTTTGGCAGCACTGGCAGGCTGCAAATCACCGAGCCCAGCACCAAAAAGAGATTGTTCAAAAAGGAAGCCCATGTGATGGGGTCAAAGAAGGGGGCGGCGTTTGTAAACATACTGACGCCGGTCAGGTTCAGGAAAAATTGCCCCAGCTGGCCTAGGTCCTCAAAGTAGAAGATGCCAAAGCCGATGATGATTACCAGCTTACTATAGATATGCTTCCACCAAAGAGGCCACTTCTTGATACGCTTTTTTCCCAATTTTTGCTCAAAAAAGATGAAGCAGCCGAAGTAAAGTCCCCAGATAATGTAATTCCAGGCCGCGCCGTGCCACACGCCGGTGCAGAACCACACCAGAAACAGGCTGACATACTTGCGGTTTTTACCGAAAATGGGCACGTACAAAAGGTAATCCCGGAAAAAAGAACCTAAAGAAATATGCCAGCGCTGCCAGAATTCCGCTATGGTCTTGCAGGCAAAGGGATGGCGGAAATTTTCGTCAAAGTGAAAGCCGAACATCCTGCCAAGGCCGATGGCAATATCGGAATAGCCGCTGAAATCAAAGTATACGTAAAGCGAGTAGGTAATCACGGTGTACCAGGTCCCTAAAACGGAGAGGCCCGCAATGTCCTTGCCGAAAAAGGTGTCCACAATCGCCCACAGATTATTGGCTAAAATCACCTTTTTCCCCAGGCCCAGCATCACCCGCAGAGCCCCCTCGCACAGGTCAGTGGCGCTGGCGGAGCGCTCCTCGATCTCGTCCTCCACCACGCTATAGCGGACAATGGGTCCCGCAATTAGTTGGGGGAACAGGGACAAATACAGCAAAAAGCGGCTAAAGCGCTTTTGCACTTTTACGCTTTCCCAGTAACAGTCCAGAATATAGGAAATAGCCTGAAAGGTGAAAAAACTGATGCCGATGGGCATTCGGATCTGCGGTACAGGCAGCTGCGCGCCGGTTAGCAGATTGATGTTTTCCACGATAAAGCCGCTATACTTAAAAATGACCAGCAGCCCGATGTCGATGACAATGCCCGCGGCCAGCGCCGCCTTGGCCGACCCGCCGCCCCGGCCCCTTTCAATCAGCAGGCCGGTAAACCAGTTGAGAAAGGCGCTGAAGATTAGAAGGATGATCCACAGGGGCTCGCCCCAGGCGTAAAAGATCAGGGAGAAGACAATGAGCACCGTGTTTTTGGCAGGGAGGCTGCGGGCAACAAAATAGGCCAGCAGGCACAAAGGCAGAAAGCAGTATATAAAAAAGAGGTCGGCAAATATCATGAAAGCGGCTCCTTCCGGGCGGCAACAATCACTGCCGCCAATCTATGTTTGACCGGCTGCGAGACTGTTTTTGCGTCCGGTAGGAGTTCTGCGAGCTCCTTTGAGAGTGCTTAACCTGTACGGTGGGCCGGGCATCCAGGTGCATAATGGTTGTACGGGAGGGGTAGAGAAGGGAACTGCGCCGGTGAACGGTGCGCCGGTTTCTGTGATTCCAGCTGGCGCGTCCAGCCAGTACAAATACGGCGAGGCTTACCACGGCTACCCCGGCGGCTCCCACGCAAACCCATAAGAGGATGTTCGGCCCCTGCTTTTTCTTTCCTCCGGAGCGGGCTGGGGTCCCCTGACTGGCGGCGCCGTTTGGGTTTGTCTGCACTGCGCCGGATGCCAGGTAGGTTTCCGCTTTGCCGGCGGCGGCAGTGAAAAATTTTGACAATCCGGCGTCATAGGCGCCCGCGCTGAAATCCGGTTCCAGCTGGGCGGAAAGCAGATCCTTAAGGGCTTGCGTGGTAAACTCTCCCTGCAAGCCGGTTCCGGCTACAGCCAGATAATCCTGGTCGGCGACAGAAACGGCCACCAGAAGGCCCCGGCCGCTTTCGCCGCCTACCTGCCAGCTGTCCATCAGGCGGCGCAGGTACTCCACTCGTTGGGCAAAGCTCTCATACGGCAGGGCGGCTGTGGTGTAAACCACAATCTGCGCCCCGTACTTTTCATATAACTCGCCGTTTTTGGTTAAGATAGCGGACTTTGTAGCCTCGGTCAGGAGATTGGCGGTATCGTTGAAATAGAATTCCCCGCTGGGCTGCGGGATATCCCCGGAAGAAGGGGAAGCCTCCGGAGTAGGGCTGGCCTCTTCGCCGAAAGCACGGAGGGGACAGACATACAATAGGGAGCATATCATCAACAAAAAGAAGATGAAAAGGCGCGGGGAGAACTTGTGACCTTTTTTATGTAGAATCCACACGAATATCCTCCTCCCAGCGAAAAGCGGCAAAAAACACAAAATTTCCCTTCATATTTTACTCCACCAAAGGCTTTCTGTCAAGTGGGAACAGCAGGTAAAGAAAAGCAAAAAGCCGTATTGGGGGGGCGGAGATAGCGCTTGACGCAAACAAAAGCGCCGTCTATACGGTTAGACAGCGCTTTTGCCGTAAGCTGAACTTTTCGCAGCCGGCCCAGCTGGGAGTCCGATACCGGGCCATGGGTGGAGGCGGCGCAGCCGGCCAACAAAAGAACCAGCAGCAGCGCCATAAAGCCAAACCGAAGATTCATGCGGCCACTTCCCTTTTTCCGGCGGCGTTTCGGGGTCCGCCTAAAGAAAGGGTCCCCTTTATTCTGGAATATATTCCCGCACCACAAAATCCGCGCCAACGCTTTCCGCCAATTGCCGGCAGGCTTCCTGCTCCGCCTTGGGCATGGTGCTGACCACTGTCATGCGCACATGGGGAACGTTCAGCACGGCGGTGGCTGTAAAGCGCAGAATAGCCGGAAAAGCCCGCAGGCCAAAGCTGCTGTGGCAGAGGCGGTCGTACCCTTCCGGGGTGCTGGCGTTCAGGCTGACGGATACCGCGTCCACCTGGCCGTCCAGCTCCAAAGCGGCGTTGCGGCCGGTAAGAAGGTTGGCGAGGCCGTTGGTATTGATCCGGATAAAGTGGGAACCGGTAGAGCGGATTTTACCGCAGAGCCACATCATATCATCCCAGCGGCAGGCGGGCTCGCCGTAGCCGCAAAAGACGATTTCCAGGTAGCGGTTGAGATCCCGGCTTTGCAGCTGGGCCCAAATCTCCTCCTTAGTGGGTTCGCCTCCCTGATACCACAGATTGTTGGCATACAGGCTGCCGGAGCTGTTTTGGCGCAGGCAGAA
Organism: uncultured Clostridia bacterium; assembly: GCA_947567585.1. GTDB lineage: Bacteria > Bacillota > Clostridia > Oscillospirales > Acutalibacteraceae > Acutalibacter. The sequence continues at coordinate 11,611 of CANONE010000039.1, forward strand.
CTCGCAGCGGTTGGGGCATTGGTTGGTTAGGTTAATGTACAGGTTCCCCTCGTACTCATAAGTGACGTTGGCCCCGTACAGAATACTGGGACCGTTTTTCTGGTTTTCCATAACAAATAACTCCCTGGTAAAGCCGAAATATATTTCCTGAACCCGGCGCCTGCCGTCAGTAAATGACAGGGTCCAGGTCCGAGGGCGCGTGAAGAAGGCCGTCCAGCCGGAAAAGCCGGCGGATATTCGCGTTGGAGGCTTCTATAACCTCCCGGGTGGAGATCCCCTGGAGCAGAGCGATTTTTTCGGCCGCCAGGGGGATATTGGTAGAGTCGTTGCGCTGGCCCCGATAGGGCTCGGGGGTCATGTAGGGCGCGTCGGTTTCCAATAGAAGCCGGTCCAGAGGGATTTCTCGGGCCACATCCAGAAGCTTTCGGGCGTTTTTAAAGGTAACCGCTCCGCCAATGCCGATATACATGCCCAGGGAAAGGATCTCCCGGGCCATTTCCAGGTTGCCGGAGAAGCAGTGTACCACGCCTTGGGGTTTGTATTCCCGGAGCAGCGCCAGCACGTCGGCATGGGCCTCCCTGTCGTGGACGCACACCGGATACCCCAGTTCGTTGGCCAAGGCCAACTGGGCGGCGAAAACCTCCATCTGCCGCTCTCTGGGGGCATTGTCCTTCCAGTGGTAGTCAAGGCCGATTTCCCCCACGCACACGGCCTCCTTTTCGGCGAGCCAAGCCCGCAGGCAGTCCAGCCAATTTTCAGGCAGGTCTTCGTCAATCTCACTGGGATGGATGCCCACCCCGGCGAAAAAGTAAGGGTTGCACCCAGCCAGCCCCAGCGAAGAGGCGCAGCTTCGAATCCGAGTGCCCATATTGATAACGCAGCGGACCCCGTTTATAGGCAGCGTTTCCTCTAGGAGTCTGGCCCGGTCAGAGTCAAAAGCGCTGTCGTCGTAGTGGGCGTGGGAATCGTAGATTTCGTAATACTCTTTTGCCGGCATGGCAGGACCCCCTTTCCCGGTATTCCCCGGGGAATTCTTATCTTACTTTCGAGCCGGCGGGGATGCCGTCCACAAAAATGACGGAAACGCCGTCTCCGGCATCGGCGGCCAAGATCATGCCCTGGCTTTCCACGCCGCAGAGGGTGGCGGGCTCCAGGTTAGAGACAAGAATGATGTGCCGGCCGGCCAGGTCTTCCGGCTTGTACCAAGGAGCGATGCCGGAGGCTACGGTGCGGATGACCCCGGTGCCGTCGTCCAGACTGAGCTTTAAAAGCTTCTTGGCCCGCTTTACCGGCTGACAGTCAATGATCTTGGCAACCCGCAGGTCAATGGCGGCGAAATCCTGAATATTGATTTTGGCCACTCCTTGGATCTGCCGGTGCAGCTCCACCTTTCGCTGCATTTCCTCCTGGGAGGGAGCGGGGGCGCCGTACTTCTCTTCCAGCTTTTTGCTGATGTCCTTGATATCCTGGCGCTCAAAGAGAATCTCGGGGGATTCGGTGACCTTGCCGCCGGAAGCCGGATAGTTGCCGTTTTTGTCCAGCAAATCCCAAGGCAGGGGGACAGTGCCCAGCTGCCTTAAAATGGACACGCTGGTGTCCGGCATAAAGGGGAACAGCAGGGAAGCGCCGGTGGTGATGGAGTCCGCTAGATTGTAAAGAACGGTGGAAAGCCGGGCGTACTTAAAGGTGTCCTTGGCCAAAACCCAAGGGGCCGTTTCATCAATATATTTATTGCAGCGCTTAAAAAGGCCGAAGAGCTCGGTCAGGGCGTCGGCGGTGTGGAGCCTTTCCATCTCCTTAGCCACCTTATCCCGGCAGGCGGCCACAGTGGCCCGCAGGTCCTCGTCCTCCGGGGCGGAAACCTTACAGTCCTCCACCTTGCCGCCAAAATATTTGTTGATCATGGAGACCGTACGGTTCACCAGGTTCCCCAGCACGTTGGCCAGGTCGCTGTTGGTGCGCTCGTTGATCAAATCCCAGGTGATGTTGCCGTCGTTCTCAAAGGGCAGCTCCCGAAGGATATAATACCGCACAGCGTCCACATCAAAAATATCCACCAGGTCGTCGGCATAAATGACATTGCCGGCGGACTTGCTCATCTTGCTGCCATCCATCAGCAGCCAGGGGTGGCCAAAGACCTGCTTGGGCAGAGGCAGCCCCAGGGCCATCAGGAAGATAGGCCAATAAATGGTGTGAAAGCGGGTGATATCCTTGCCGATGACGTGCAGGGCGGCGGGCCAGTACTCCTGGAAAAGAGGCTCGCTTTCTCCGCCGCAGTGGTAGCCGATGCCGGTGATATAGTTGGTCAGGGCGTCCAGCCAGACATAGACCACATGCTCCGGATCAAAATCCACCGGCACGCCCCACTTGATGGAGGTCCGGGACACGCACAGGTCCTGAAGCCCGGGCAGCAGGAAATTGTTCATCATCTCGTTGCGGCGGGACACGGGCTGGATGAAGTCCGGGTGGCTGTTGATGTGGTCGATAAGCCGCTGGGTGTAGTTGCTCATCTTAAAGAAATAAGCCTCTTCCTTTTCGGGGCGCGGGACCCGGCCGCAGTCAGGGCATTTGCCGTCCACCAGCTGGCTCTCGGTGAGGAAGGACTCGCATTCGTCGCAGTAGAGTCCCTCGTAAGCGCCCTTGTAAATGTCCCCCTGCTCATAGAGCTTTTTGAATATTTTTTGAACTTCTTTCTCATGATACTCATCCGTGGTACGGATGAACTTATTATAAGAAAGGTTCATCAGGTCAAACTGCTCCTTGACCTGGGCGGCGGTCTTGTCCACAAACTCCTTGGGGCTGATCCCCTGGGCTTTTGCCTTCTGCTCGTTCTTCTTGCCATGCTCGTCCGTGCCGGTCTGGAAGAAGACATCGTAGCCCTGCATCCGCTTGAAGCGGGCGATACAGTCTGCCAGCACAGGATCGGAGACATTGCCAATGTGAGGCTTGCCGGAGGTATAGGCGATAGCCGTAGTGATATAGTACTTCCCTTTCGTTTCCATAATTTCCTCCCAATCTTGCGATGTGTTTTCTTGTGGATGCCGCTATGGCTTGCCTGCGGCGCGGCATGGCGCTAAAAGCCGGCTGCCGCACGATTTTATGGTAACCCCAAAGGCCGGGTTCATCCGCACCGGCGGCACGAGGCGGGCTCTTAGCGCAAAAGCAAAGCGGAGAAAACCGAAGCCAGCATCAACAAGGCCAGCAGCCCGGCAACGATCTGGACAATCAGCTTTTGCCGGCCCCCAAAGCCTTTCATATACACCGCTCCCTTCTTATTCTCGACCAAAATTACTATTTAGTTTACCACTTTTCTCCGAATTTGTAAACACCAGGATTCGAAAAAATGTTTCCGGGCAGGCTATAGCTCCCCTAAAATTTTCTCTTGACATTTTTCGCGTCTTCTGCTATACTTAGGACGTTCTAGGGGGTATAGCTCAGCTGGTTAGAGCGCCTGCTTCACACGTAGGAGGTCACAGGT